>JAYTOR010000041.1:0-10160 GCA_043747685.1 Actinomycetota bacterium | reverse complement strand
TTCCAGCTGTCATCGTTCCAGCTGTCATCGTTCCAGCTGTCATCGTTCCAGCTGTCATCGTTCCAGCTGTCATCGTTCCAGCTGTCATCGTTCCGGCTGTCGTCGTTCCAGCGGCCGCAACCGTGGTGCCGGCGGCAGCCGTGGTTGCAGCCGCTGTTGTCCCACTGGTCGTCTTCGCCGAGCTGCCACATGCTGCCACGAGTAGGCCGGCGGCACTCATCGCCGCGAACGACCTCACGATCGATCTGGACTTCGCTGTATTTGGTTTCATTGGATCTCCCCTCCAGGATGTTGTTGTCTTCACCTGGAATAGCGTCGCCGACGCCATGGCACGGCGACGAACTCCAGGAGATTGGAACCGGCAAAAAACAGCAGCCCGACGATGGACCCGCCGACGACATACGCGAAGGCGAATGCGGTCTTCGAGAGGCTGAAATTGCTGGCGATTCGTTGGCCGAGGCCGTCCTGTGTGCCGCCGAAATACTCGGAGACCAGGGCGATGATGACGGCGATGGGTGCCGCTGTGCGGATCCCCGTGAACAGGTATCCGACGGCATTCGGGATGCGCACCTTGCGCAGGATCTCCCGTGGGCTTGCGGCATAGGAGCGCATCAGTTCGAGCTGCGTCGGATGATTCTGACGCAGCCCTCTAGCGACTTGGACGAAGACGATGAAGAAGACGGCGAGTGTGACCATCACGCGTCGTCCGGTCTGTGTCGTCACCGAATACATGTTGTTGAGCACCGAGACGATGACGACGGCGGGGATCGCGGCGATGGTGATCGTCAACGGGTTGAGCAGTTCGCCGAACGCCCGGTAGCGATTGGCGGTCGCTGCGAGCAGCGCCCCGAGGATGGTGCCGAGGATCAACCCGACAAGTGCATTCGTGCCCGTGACGACGCTCGCCGAACGGACGAGACCGAAGTTGTCGAACAGCTGCTTCCAGATCTCCGAGGGTTTCGGCAGAATGAACTCGCGTACATGCTGCCAGTCGACGAATGCCTCCCAGCCGCCGAAGAAGAGCGCACCGACGATAACGGGGGGCAACGCCTTGGCGACGACACCGTCATCACCCGAACGTGTACCGCTGCCGACCCGCCGACGAGAAACGCTCATCGGTCCTCGATGCCAAGCGCTGCAGAACCCATTTCAGCGCCGCGCAATGCCTCGCGGACCTCGGTGATCCTGTCGTAGAACTTCTCGTCTTCGCGAGTGTCTTCTGTGCGGTCCGATCCGAGGACGACTTCGACGACAGCAGTGATCCGGCCCGGTCGTGGTGACATCACGACGACGCGATCGGACAGGTACACCGCCTCCGGGATCGAGTGGGTGACGAAGATGATCGTCGTGCCGGTCTCCTGCCGGATGCGCAGCAGTTCGGTCTGCATGTGCTCCCGGGTCATTTCGTCGAGCGCACCGAAGGGCTCGTCCATCAACAGCAACGGCGGGTTCGCCGCCAGCGAGCGGGCAATGGCAACACGTTGCTGCATGCCGCCGGACAATTGCCACGGCATGTGCTTGGCGAACTGTCCGAGCTTGACGAGTTCCAACATCTCGAGCGACCGCGCTCTGCGCTTTGCCTTGTCCCAGCCCTTGAGTTCCAACGGCAGCTCGATGTTCTTCTGCACGTTGCGCCATTCGAACAGGCCGCTCTGCTGGAAGGCCATACCGTAGTCCTGATCGAGCCGAGCCTGGTGAGCCGGCTTGGCATTCATCAGCACGGCGCCCGACGTCGGTTCGATGAGATCGGCGATGAGTCGCAGCAGCGTCGACTTTCCACACCCCGAAGGACCGATCAACGAGACGAACTCCCCCCGTTCGACTGTCAGGTCGATGTCGACGAGCGCATCGACCTGATCCGTCGTTCCGAGGTTGAAGACCTTGGAGACCCCTGCAACCTCTACGGCACTCACGCAGTCACCGGCCTGGAGCGCAGCATCAGATTTTCCATCGAGGCGACGAGCGCCGACATCACCAGGCCGAGGATCGCCGCGCCGAAGACGGCGGTGAACAATTTTGCCGGATCGTTGGTCGCCTGCTGACCGTAGAGCGCTACGAGTTCGCCGATTCCCTGGTTGATCTTGACGGAAATCTCCGAGACGACGACACCGACGACGGCTGCGGCACCAGCGACGCGCAGCGCCGGCGCGACATACGGCGCAGCGGACGGGAGGCGCAGCTTCACGAGCGTCTTCCACCAGGATGCGGCGTACGAATCCATCAGTTCGATCGATTCGGGGGACGCCGATTTCAGGCCGCGGAGGCCTCCGATAGTGATCGGGAAGAACGCCAGGAACGCGCCGAGTAGCGAAGCGGCGATCCATTTCTGGTCTCCGAGGTTGCGGCTCCAGGCGGCGAGGATGAAGACCAGCACCGGGGCGATGCCGACGATCGGCACGGTCTGCGAAATCACGAGGTACGGCATCAGCGCGCGCTCGACGAACTTGAACCGCGTCATCAGGATCGCCAGCACCATGCCGATCAGCACGCCGAGGACGAATGCCAGCAGCGCGACCCTGAACGAGTAGAACGCCGCCTTGGCAACGACGATGCCGATCGTCTGACTGTTCGGTCCGTTCTCCGGACGTGTCAGGCGTGACACCATGTCCCACACGTGTGGCATCTCACGGCTGCCGGCGCGGGGCAGCAGTTTCCAGCCGAGGATCTTGCCGCCGTTCTGCGGCCCGACGACCTTGTAACCCTCCCAAAGTGCAGCGACGATGGCAAACGTGATCGGGAACATCAGCACCCGCAAGCTCCGCCGTCGTTTCCGCTGCGCGCCACGTGCTGGGGGCACCGATATCACGGACTCGTCGACGCCCGCTCCGAGTACGACCGTCATGCCTTCGCTCTCACCGTGTCCGCTACTGCTGGCATGATCGTCTCCCCGTACGATTCAAGCGTCTGCTCTTTTCCGTCGTGTTGCAGGTAGATAGCGAACTGGTCAACTCCGAACGACTTCAGTTCCTCCAGCCGCTCGACGTGCGCCGCCGGTGGCCCGAGCAGGCAGAAGCGGTCGATGATCTCGTCCGGCACGAATGACGCATGCCTGTTACCACTGCGCCCGTGCTCGTTGTAGTCGTAGCCCTGTCGGGTGGCGATGTAGTCGGTCAGCGCCTTCGGCACATTGGCAGCACCATCGGTTCCGTAGCGGGCGACGATGTCGGCGACGTGATTGCCGACCATTCCCCCGAACCACCTGCACTGATCACGCTGATGGGCGACGTCGTCACCGACGTACGCAGGTGCTGCGACACAGATCTTGACGCTTGCCGGGTCGCGTCCTGCCTTTTCGGCGGCATCGCGCACCGCTTTGATCGACCAGCAGACGATCTGCGGGTCGGCGAGTTGCAGGATGAAGCCGTCGGCGACTTCACCGGTCAGTGCGAGCGCCTTCGGACCGTACGCCGCGACCCACACGTCGAGCGTGCTGGAGGTGTTCCATGGAAAACGGAAGGTGTTGCCCTTGTACTCGACCTCGCGTCCGTTGGCCAGTTCGCGGATGACGTGCACGGCCTCGCGGAGTGTCGCCAACGTCGTCGGCGCGCCGTTCGTGACGCGGACAGCGGAGTCACCGCGACCGATACCGCAGATCGTGCGGTTGCCGTACATCTCGTTCAGCGTGGCATACAGGCTTGCGGTGACCGTCCAGTCGCGCGTCGCCGGGTTGGTCACCATCGGTCCGACGATCACCTTACGGGTCTCTGCGAGGATCGCGCTGTAGATCACATACGGCTCCTCCCACAACAGGTGTGAATCGAACGTCCACACGTACTCGAAGCCGAACACCTCCGCCCGCTTTGCCAGATCGACCACACGAGCCGCCGGAGGATTCGTCTGCAGAACAACCCCGAACTTCATCAGTGGTTCGTTGGGAAGCCGAGATCGACCTTCGAGGTCGCCGGGTCGGGCCAACGGCTGGTGACGACTTTGCCGCGAGTGTAGAAGTTGATGCCTTCCGGTCCGTACATGTGCGAGTCACCGAAGAGGCTGTCCTTCCATCCGCCGAAGCTGTAATAGCTGACGGGCACGGGAACGGGAACGTTGATCCCGACCATACCGACCTCGCAGTCGAACTGGAACTGGCGGGCGGCGCCGCCGTCACGGGTGAAGATCGCCGTGCCGTTGCCGTACTGGTTGTCGTTGATCAGCTTGAGGCCTGCTTCATAGCTGTCGATACGCATCACACCGAGGACCGGTCCGAAGATCTCGTCGGTGTAGCAACTCATGTCGGCCGTGACGTCGTCGATCAGCGACGGAGCGAGGAAAAAGCCGTCACCCGGGGGCAGGTCGTTGCGTCCGTCGGTGACGATCGTTGCGCCCTGTTCGGCTGCTGCGCCGATGTAGCCGGCGACCTTGTCGCGATGCTCGCGGGTGATGAGCGGGCCCATCTCGGCATCAGGATCACTGGCCGGGCCGACCTTGATCTTCGGCAGACGCGCCTTGATCGCGGCGACGAGCGGGTCGGCGATTTCACCGACGGCGAGGACGACGGAGATCGCCATGCAACGCTCGCCGGCCGAGCCGTACCCGGCCGACACCGCAGCGTCGGCAGCCATCTCGACGTCAGCGTCCGGCAGCACGAGCATGTGGTTCTTGGCTCCACCGAGCGCCTGCACGCGCTTGCCGTTCTTCGTGCCGCTCTCGTAGATGTAGCGGGCGATCGGTGTCGAGCCGACGAAACTGACAGCGGCGATTCCCTTGTGTTCGAGGATCGCGTCGACCGCCACCTTGTCGCCGTGCACGACGTTGAAGACGCCCGGCGGCAGTCCTGCCTGCGCGAGCAACTCACCGATGAACATCGCAGCAGACGGATCTTTCTCGGAAGGCTTGAGAATGAAAGTGTTCCCGCAGGCAATTGCATTTGCAAACATCCACATCGGCACCATCGCCGGGAAGTTGAACGGCGTGATCCCGGCGACGACACCGAGCGGCTGGCGGATCGAATAGACATCGACGCCGCTGGATGCCTGTTCGCTGAATCCGCCCTTGAGCAGATGCGGGATACCGCAGGCGAACTCGACGTTCTCCAAGCCGCGCGCGATCTCGCCGAGGGCGTCGCTGACGACCTTGCCGTGTTCGGCGGCGACGATTGTCGCCAACTCCTTGCGGTTGGCATCGATCAGCTCACGTGTCCGGAACAGCACCTCGGCGCGTTTGGTCAGCGACGTCTGACGCCAACCGACAAACGCCGCTCTGGCGATCCCGACGACCTTGTCCAGTTCTTCGACACTCGCAAAATCGACCGTTGCCGCCTGCTCCCCCGTCGCCGGGTTCCAGACCGTGCCGCTGCGGCCTGACGTTCCTTCGACGACCTTGCCGTCGATCCAATGTGAGATGCGCTTCGTGCTCATGTTCCCCTGATTCCCTGCGGTGCTTGTTCTGTGTGCCGATGCGATTTCGCCGTGCTGGTACGGGTCGTGAGACGTCAGACCAGGTATTGCGAGAGCCCGCGCTTGATGTACTTACCATGACCTTTGCGGCCGGTGTATTCGTCGTTCTCGATGACCGTGAGGCCGCGACTGATGACGGTGTCGACCTTGCCGTCGATCACATAGCCCTCCCATGAGGAGTGGTCCATATTCATGTGATGCTTGGCGTTGATGCCGATGTGGGTCTTGGTGCTCGGGTCCCAGACGACGACGTCTGCGTCTGCGCCGGGAGCGATGATGCCCTTCTGGGGATACATGCCGAACATGCGTGCCGGAGTCGTGCAACACGTCTCGACCCAACGTTCGAGGCTCAGTTCGCCGGTCACGACACCCTGGTAGATCAGCTCCATGCGATGCTCAACACCACCCATGCCATTGGGGATCTTGGAGAAGTTGCCGAGGCCGAGATCCTTCTGATCCTTCATGCAGAACGGGCAGTGGTCAGTCGAGACGATCGCCAACTCGTTCATCCGCAAGCCTTTCCACAGATCACCCTGATGACCGTGACCCATCTGGCCGACAAAGTCGGGGTCGTGATCGCGTGAACGGATCGGCGGCGATGCCACCCATTTGGCGCCCTCGAAACCGGGCTGGCCAAGTGTCTCTTCGAGCGTCATCCACAGGTATTGAGGGCACGTTTCGGCAAACACGTTGCGACCTTGATGACGGGCGGCGGCGAGCTCGTTCAGGGCGTCACCCGCACTCATGTGGACGATGTACAGCGGGACGTTGCCGGCGACGTGGCTGAGGACGATCGCCCGGTGCGTCGCTTCGGCCTCGAGCGGCGACGGACGGGTGAGGCTGTGGTATTTCGGGTCAGTTTCGCCACGCGCCAATGCCTGCTGGACGAGGACGTCGATCGCCATGCCGTTCTCGGCATGCATCATGATCATCGCCCCGCAGTCGGCAGCAGTCTGCATCGCCCGCAGGATCTGGCCGTCGTCGGAGTAGAAGACGCCCGGGTAGGCCATGAACAGTTTGAAGCTGGTGATCCCTTCGTTCTCGGTGAGATAGGTCAGCGCCTTCAGCGATTCCTCGTCGACGCCGCCGACGATCTGGTGGAACGCATAGTCGACGGCGCAGTTGCCTTCGGCTTTCGCATGCCAGGTCGCCAGGCCGTCCAGTACGTTCTCGCCGTAGCGCTGCAGCGACATGTCGACGATCGTCGTCACGCCGCCCCAGGCTGCGGCACGGGTCCCTGTCTCGAACGTGTCGCTCGCTGCGGTTCCGCCAAAGGGCAGTTCGAAGTGCGTGTGCACGTCGATGCCACCGGGGATGACGTACTTGCCGGTGGCGTCGATGACCTTGTCGGCAGCGATGCCGAAACCGGCTGCCTGGCCTGGCGACAACAGCGAGACGATCTTCTCGCCGTCGATCAGTACGTCGATCGGCTGGACGCCGGTCGGCGAGATGACTTTTCCGTTGGTGATCAGTGTCGTGGCCATGATCGATTCTTTCAGCCTTCTGCCAACGTGCCGTACATGTCGGGGCGGCGATCCCGATAAAACGCCCACTGATTACGGACCTCGGTCACGAGATCGAGGTCGAGGTCACGGACGACCAGTTCCTCGTCATACGTGCTGGCGACATCGCCGACGAACTGTCCACGCGGGCTGGCGAAGTATGTCTGGCCGTAGAAGTCGTTGTCTCCGAGGTCTTCGATCCCGACACGGTTGATGGCACCGATGAAGTACTCGTTGGCCACGGCGCTCGCGGGCTGTTCGAGTTGCCACAGATAGGCGCTGAGCCCACGGCTCGTCGCTGATGGATTGAAGACGATCTTGGCGCCGGCAAGACCCAGCGCCCGCCAACCCTCTGGGAAGTGGCGGTCGTAACAGATGTACACGCCGATACGCCCGACGGCCGTGTCGAAGATCGGGTACCCCAGATTCCCTGGCCGGAAATAGAACTTCTCGAGGAAGCCCTTGACCTGCGGGATGTGCGTCTTGCGGTACTTGCCGAGGTACGTACCGTCGGCATCGATGACCGCGGCTGTGTTGTACAGCACGCCTTCCTGCTCGCGTTCGTACATCGGCAGGATCATCACCATGTTGAGTTCTCTGGCGAGTTCCTGGAACAGCTTCGTCGTCGGACCGTCGGGGATCTCTTCGGCGTAGTCGTAGTACACGGTGTCCTGCACTTGGCAGAAGTACGGCCCGTAGAAGAGCTCCTGAAAGCAGATGACCTGCGCTCCCTGTTCAGCTGCCTGACGGGCAAAGGCGACGTGCTTGTCGATCATCGACTGCTTGTCACCGGTCCACGAACACTGCACGAGCGCTGAACGAACGACGTTGACCATGACCCTCCAACCTTCTGCACGTGGCGAGAGTGCTCGCCGGAACGGATAGTGAAACGATCGTAGAATACGCAGCAAGGCGTTACAAGCACTTGATTGTTGCGTTTTGTTACAGGAGTGTTCGCGGCGGTTTCTGTGACGTATTGTTCCACTCGTGCAGGGGGACGATGTCGAGTCGTTGATCAAGGCGATCATCGACGAACTGACCGAGTCGAGCGCCAGGGGAATCGCCGCTGCAGTCAGTCGTCTGGCAGGCAACGGAACGATCGCCTCCGGCCAACGGCTGCCGACCGTCCGCAGGGTCGCCGTCGAACTCGGCGTCAGCCCGACGACGGTGAACGAAGCGTGGCAGCAACTCGGCTACGAGGGCACGATCGAGAGCCGCGGCCGGCTCGGCACCTTCGTCCTGCCGGCAGCCCGTGTCGGGGGCCCCCGCCGCTATCGCCGCGTAACCCAACGTGCCGACAGTTTCCGCCTCGACCTCAGCACCGGCACCCCCGATCCAACGCTGCTCCCGGACCTCCGCAGAGCGTTGTCCCGTATCGGTCGCGACGACCTGACATCCAGCTACCTCGATCGACCGGTGCTGCCAGAACTCGAGCAACGTATCCGAGACCTGCTTCCCTTCGACCCGCAGGCACTGACGGTTGTCGACGGAGCGCTCGATGCACTGGATCGCATCGCCACGCAGATCATCCGCCTCGGCGATCGGGTCCTCGTCGAGAACCCGACGTTTCCGCCACTGCTCGACCTGCTGCACCAGCTCGGGGCCGAGCTGATCCCGCTGGAGATCGACGAATCCGGCATCGTCGCCGAGTCGTTGGCCGTGGCGCTGCGGTCGCGGCCAAAAGCACTGTTCATCCAGCCCCGCGCCCATAACCCGACTGGCGCGTCGATGACGAAAGCCCGCTGTGGCGCGCTGGCGAAACTGCTGAAGGCGTCCGCTGTGATCGTCGTCGAGGACGACCATTCCGGAGCGATTTCGTCGGCACCGGACGTGTCGCTTGCCCGATCGCTGCCGGATCAGACGCTGCACATCACCTCGTTCTCAAAGTCGCACGGTCCGGACCTGAGGCTCGCCGCCGTCGCTGGGCCGGCAGTATTGATCGATGCGCTGACCGATCGGCGGACGCTCGGACCCGGCTGGTCGAGCCGCATCCTGCAGGCGGTGCTGGCCGACCTCCTGGCAGATCGGGTCGCTGTCGGAGAAGTCGCAGCGGCGCGTGACGAATACGCCAGGCGGCGTCGGATGATGTCGAAGGCGTTGGACGATGTCGGTGTCGGCTACTCGGTCGGCGACGGGATCAACATGTGGATCGAGACACCACACGAGCAGGAAACGCTCGTCTCGCTCGCCGCCGCCGGGGTCGGCGCAAGCCCCGGCAGTCCATTCATCATCGCCGCTGACGGCACCGATCACATCCGTCTCACTGTCGGTCTTGTCGCCGATGGATTCGAGGGGCTGGCGGCGCAACTGTCCAAAGCGATTCCAGCTGCGGATGACCGTCACGCGCGACGACGGGGCCGCTGACAGAACTTCTGTTGCTGACGTATTTCCTTGCCCACTGCGTGCTCGTTTGTTCGAGAGTTCATCACACAACTCACGACATGATCCACCACACGACAAGGAGCTAGACGATGGCCAGCAAGGCAACACCAGCGAAGAATGCCCCAGCCAAGAAAGCGCCGGCGAAGAAGGCTGCAGCGAAGAAGGGCACGAAATTCAAGGCCTCCGACTTCATCTGCAATCTCGTGCCGTCCACCGGCACCGAGAGCGACTGGAACTTCGCCAACTCCGTCGAGTCAGGTGCGCTGACTGCGTTGCAGGCGCCCCCGGCATCCGTCGATCTGCGGGCACCATGGTGGGCGATCGACAACCAGGAGCAGACCGGCTCGTGCGTCGGATGGGCAACTGCCGAGGGCGTCGGCCGCTATCACATGCAGCAGGCTTCGAAGATCACCACGATGCAACTGTTGTCGGCCCGCTATGTGTGGATGGCTTCGAAGGAGACCGACACCATCACGACGCGCCCGGAGAGCTTCGTCGAAGGGGCAGGTACGACACTCAAGGCCGCCGTCGAGATCGGCCGCAAGTACGGGCTGGCGCTCGAAGCCGAACTGCCGTTCCACATTCAGACGGCGATGTTCTCCGGCAACGAGAACACCTTCTTCGCCAGCTGCGCCCAACGTCGGTTCGCCTCCTACTTCAACCTGCAGAAGAACCTCGCCAACTGGAAGGTGTGGCTGGCATCGAACGGACCGATCCTCGCCGGGCTCAGCGTCGAGGCATCCTGGGACAACGCAAGAGCGACCGGCGGCAACATCGACACGTTCCAGCCCAGCACGGTTCGCGGCGGTCACGCCATCGCCGTCGTCGGCTACAAGACGGATGGGCGCTTCATCGTCCGTAACAGTTGGGGCACCGGCTGGGG
>JAYTOR010000040.1:0-1509 GCA_043747685.1 Actinomycetota bacterium | reverse complement strand
GTCGTGATCAGCAGGTCGAGCGCCAGCGAAGCCCTGCCGGTGTCGATCGAGTCAGCGGCCATCGATATCCCGACGCCGAGATCGTCGACAACGCCAGCGACGACGAGCGCAGCGCCAGCGTTGAGTACCACGATGTCGCGGTGCGCACCGTGCTTGCCTGCGAGCACCGCCCTGGCGAAGGCGGCGTTCTCGGCCGGTTCACCACCGACGAGTTCATCGGGGATTGCCGGTGCCAAGCCGTAGTCGACTGCGTCGACCATGAAGCTCCTGACGACGCCATCCTCGAGCGCGAGTACCTGAGATGGCCCCGTCGTGCTCAGTTCGTCGAGCCCTGGACCGCTGACGACCCACGTCGTGACGGAACCGTGCAGCCGCAGCGAGGCGAGCATCCGCTCGGCGTAGTCCTTGTTGGCAACGCCGATCAACTGTCGGGTGATCCGCGCCGGATTGGCCATCGGTCCGAGGAGGTTGAACACGGTGGCGACGCCGATTTCCTTGCGCGCCGCCGCTGCGAAGCGGAACGACGGGTGATAGTTCGCCGCCAGACAGAAGCCGATTCCCGCCTGGTCGATGCATCGCAGCACGCCTGCAGGCTGCAGATCGATGGCGACGCCAAGTGCTTCGAGTACGTCGGCTGCTCCGCATTTCGATGAGGCTGCCCGTGCTCCGTGCTTGCAGACCGGCACCCCGGCGCCGGCGACGACGATGGCCGCCATCGTCGACACGTTGACCGAGTGGCTGCGGTCACCTCCGGTCCCGACGATGTCGACGGCTCTGTTGGCGATCGATTCCGGGAGGTGGACCGGCGTGGCAGCGGCGAGCACGGCATCGAGGAGCCCCGCGAGTTCTTCTGACGTTTCACCCTTGGCACGTAGTGCAACCACGAATGCAATCAGCTGCGCAGGGGTGGCGTCGCCGGCAAGGATCGTCGACATCGCCGCCCGAGCCTGGCTGGCGGTCAGATCGTTGCGTTCGAGCAACTCGGTCAGGAGCGCGGGCCAACCGCCGTGGTCGGCGAGCGAAGTCATGCAGACAGTCTGTCAGGCGATACGGCGACGTTGACGGAGAATTCTCCGCCGCTCTCGTTCGGTGGCGCCTCCCCAGACACCAACTTTTTCACGGGAGTTCAACGCGTGCTCCAAGCAGGCGATACGAACGGAACATCCGTCGCAAACGACTTTGGCGCTTTCTGCGCTTTCCTCCGGTTCTGGGTAGAAGATGGTCGGATCTAGTCCTCGACATGCGCCTAATTCGCGCCACTTGATGTCCTTCACGACACCGCTACCTTTGCCTGTTCGATGGTCACCGTGACACGTGTCTCGGCGTCTGACCAGGCACGGTAGTACTGCCCGGCGAGGATTGCTAGAGGGATTCTGAGTATTTACATGCACGTCACAGGCGCGCCTCGCAGCGTTTTCACCCGCCGACGAGATCTCCCAGGAGCTCGCCGATGGCGTTCTCGGTCAGCCTGGCGTGCTCCCGGTATGCCGAGAGCTCACAGACGAGTTC
>JAYTOR010000039.1:0-2401 GCA_043747685.1 Actinomycetota bacterium | reverse complement strand
ATGCCCTCGATCACGGCTTCTCCGATGACGAGTTGCGGGACGTTCTGCGAGAGCGCAGCAATCAGTGAACCGACGCCGAAGAAGGCGGCACCGATGACGAAAATCTTGCGGTGCCCGTACAGATCGCCGAGGCGGCCGCCGATGATCAGCAACGACGCAAATGTGAGCGCATAGCCGGTGATGACCCACTGCAGGCTCGGGAGCGTCGTCCCAAAGTCCTTGAGGATCGTCGGGATCGCCACGTTCAGTACGGTGCTGTCGAGGCTGATGATGACGACAGTGACGGTGGTGATCGCCAACGTGATCCAACGACGAGGATCGGGTCCTGTCGCGAAGTCGGTCATACCCCGTCCAACGTATTGCATTCGGACGGTGGAAGTGCGACCTGAATGGCAGTTGACGTAAACGTGAGACTTGTGACACGGCGGCGTCAATTCCGAGTGTGTACCGTCACGACGTAGTCACCGGCGGGTTGGTCACCGACGCCCAGCGGTGCGCGGTCCCAACCGCTGAAGTGTTGCTCGAGTTGGAGTCCGGCGTTCGAGCACAGACCGTCGTACTCCTGCAGCGTCACACCTTGGCCGAGGCTAAAACCGGCGATCAGCCGGCCGCCGGCGCGGATGAGTGTTGCGAGGCAAGCGACGATCGGCGCTCTGCTCTCGGGACGGCAGAAGAGCATCACGTTGCCGGGCATGGCGACGATGTCGAATGGATCCGCGAGTGCTGGATCGTCACCTGCTCCGGCGTCCGCAGGCGTGCCGATCACTGCGAGGTCCGCCCGGATCCAACGGATCTCCGGTGTCTTTCGCCTCGCTGCTGCGAGCATGTCGGTATCGAGATCGGTGCCGACGACGTCGATGCCGTGGCGGTGGAGTTCGATCGCCACCCGTCCGGTCCCGCATCCCGCGTCGAGGACGCGTTTCGGTTCGTAGCTGCGAATGAAGTCGGCCTCACCATGGGCCGAACGGTTGTCCGGATGCTGTTGCGCGAACCTCGCTTCGTATTCGTCGATCGGCAACGCCGCTCGCCAGCGAGCCCAGCGAGGGGAGACCTCGGCGCCTGGCGCTGCGTGGCTCGAGGGGTCGGTCGAGCGTGGTTCAGCCGCCGTCGATTCGGTCATCGTCGGCAACGGTAGCTGCACTCGTCATGGTTGAACCGATGGTGGTTGGGGTAACTCTGCGCCATGGTCACATATGGGCTCGTCATCAAGTTGGTCGCCAGAGCCGGCAAGGAAGCAGAACTCGGCGAATTCCTCGCCGGCGCGTTGCCACTTGCTGTGAGCGAGGCCGGTACGCCGATCTGGTTGGCGCTGCGGACCGATGCGAAGACACACTGGATCGTTGATGCGTTCCCGTCCGAGATCGACCGCCAGGCACACCTCAACGGTCCGATCGCCGCAGCGCTGATGGCCAACGCAGCGACGCTGTTGGACGGCCCCCCAGAGATCCTGCCGGCAGATGTGCTGGGTGCCAAACCGTAGGCCCGTAGTGGCATCGTTCGGACTTCGTGCGCTAGCGTTCGACACGAAGAGACCAGGCAGACGCGCGCTGTGTTGCCCGTCCGGTTCGACTCGCCCGAACCCACGATGCCCGTGACGAGGAGCACTGCCCGATCGCAAATCCGCAACCTGCAATACTCACGAACCTCACCAAGTATCAGTGGTACACCACTGCGTGAGGGGGACAACCGCAGGCGAGAGCATGCCGAAGCGCCGGGAGATGGTTCGTCGCTGCACGCCATACGCCTTCCACGACGGGACCGTCGGTCTGTACTCCATGGGGTTCAGCAAGACCCAGGCCGTGCTGCGCGAACGCATGGAAGCGATGTACGGTATGAGCGGCAAAGCTTGCGATGCCATCACCGACTATTCGACGCCGGCTTCCGGCTCGTACTATTTCACTCCGTCAGCGGAGACACTGGACGCGGCTCTCGGCTGATCATTCGTGTATCGTGCGTCGCCCTTTGCCGGGGGGTCAGGGCGACGCACGTTCGTTCTCATACCAACGAGTTCGTCACTTCGCATCCAAAGGGGAAATCATCATCGCTATTCCCGCCCACGTGCACGACAACACGCCGACCGATCAGCAACTCCGTTCCCTAGCGAGGCGGCGTAGCGCTTCCTGATGGCCGGCCCGATGGATGGAGTGCGCGTCGTCGAACTCGGCGTATGGATCGCAGGCCCTGCGGCAGCCGGGGTACTCGCCGACTGGGGAGCGGACGTCATCAAGATCGAACCGCCCGCCGGAGACCCGGCACGTACGTTCCAACGAATGCTCGGCGGCGACATGCCGACGAACCCGGTGTTCGAACTGGACAACCGCAGCAAGCGCAGCATCGTCGTCGACCTGACGACGGACTCCGGTCGGGCGCTGGCGTTGGAACTCATCGACAGCGCCGATGT
>JAYTOR010000038.1:0-17034 GCA_043747685.1 Actinomycetota bacterium | reverse complement strand
TGAAGGTCCTGGACTGAGTCAACGTGAACTCGCCCAGCGATTGTCGATCGGTGGGCCGGCGCTTGTCCGCCACCTCGACCGACTGGCTGGTGAAGGTCTCCTCGAGCGACGCCCCGACCCTGTCGATCGCCGGGTAACCCGGCTGTTCGTCACCCCTGCCGGCGAAGCACGAGGCGACGAACTGGCAAAGATCGCTATCGGCATCGACGCCGAACTGCGCTCGATCCTCACCGAACGCGAAGTGGCGACGCTCGTACACGCGCTCGAAAAGATCGAACGTCACATCGCCACGCAACACCCTCAGCATCCTCTACACGCGAAACACGCTCACGAAGGAACGGTCAACAGATGACGAACACGTTGGTGCCGAGCGCGGCACCACCAGCATCGGTCGGAACGGACGAAGTCATCCGCACGGTCGAATTGACGAAGGTATATCCCGGCGGCGTCAAGGCCGTCGACCACCTCAACCTGACCGTCCACCGTGGCGAGATCTTCGGACTCCTCGGTCCGAACGGGGCCGGCAAGACGACCTCGGCCGGAATGCTGACGACACGCGTCGTGCCGACCGAGGGCCAGGCGCTCGTCGGCGGAATCGATGTGTGGAAGCACCCGGCAGAAGCAAAACGTCTGATCGGCGTCGTGCCGCAGTCGAACACCCTCGACCGCTCGCTAACGGTTCACGAGAACCTCTTCTTCCACGGTCGGTTCTTCGGGATGTCGACGAAGCAGGCCAAGGAGCAGGCAGACATGCTGCTGCAGCGCTTTAAGCTCACGGAGCGGGCGAAGATGCCGGTGATGGCGCTGTCCGGCGGCATGGCCCAACGGTTGATGGTCGCCCGTGCAGTGATGCACCGGCCCGCAGTGCTGTTCCTCGACGAGCCGACAGCCGGTCTCGATCCGCAGAGCCGCATCGCCCTCTGGGAGATCCTCGGTGAACTGCACACCGACGGCCAGACGATCCTGTTGACGACGCACTACATGGAAGAGGCCGATCAGCTGTGCAGCAGATTGGCGATCATCGACCACGGTGTCGTACTCGCCCTCGATACCCCTGCAACCCTCAAAGCGTCCACTGGTATCGATTCCATCGTCACCGTGACCGCCGTCGGGGACCTCGATCGCCTAGCGACGCTGTTGCAGGCAGAGGTGCCGGGCGCGACGACCGCAAAAGTCGTCGACGGTGTCGTCCGTCTGGGCGTCACCGGCCCGAAAGGGGTCCTGCCGCACGTCATCCAAGTCGCCGAGAATCACGGCATCACCGTGACCGACCTATCGGTCGCCATCCCCACGCTCGAAACCGTCTTCATCGACCTGACCGGAAAAGACCTCCGCGAATGACTGCCGCCGTCAATCCCACCACTGCCACCGATGCTCCGGCGACCTCGGCGACCTCGGCGACCTCGTTCGCCCACTGGACGCCCCCGAAGTCGTCCTCAGCGACTGCGTTCCTCTCGCTGCTGCAGCGTGACTTCCACGTGCTACGCAAGAACCTCAAGGAGTTCATCCCGCGGGTCATCCTCCAGCCGCTGATGCTGGTGTTCGTGTTCACCTATGTGTTCCCGAAGATCGGCTCGGCCGTCGGCGGCAGCGACGGCGCCTCAGGATTTTCGACGCTGCTCGTCGCCGGTGTGCTCGGCTCTGTCGTCCTGTTCCAGGGCATTCAGGCAGTTGCACTGCCGATGGTCCAGGAGTTCGGCTTCACCAAGGAGATCGAGGATCGCGTCCTCGCCCCGTTGCGTGTCGAGTTGGTCGCCATCGAGAAGATCGTCGCCGGGTCACTGCAGTGCATCCTGGCGGCGTTGATCGTCTTCCCGATCGCCTATGTCGTGCCGTCGACGCCTGTCCAAATCGCCTTCCATTGGCCGATCCTGCTCACCCTCGGGCCGCTTGCGTGCATCGCCGCCGCCTCGCTCGGGCTGATGTTCGGCACCTTGTTCAACCCGCGATCAGTTCCGCTGCTGTTCGGCATCATCCTCGTCCCGCTGACGTTCCTCGGCTGTGTGTACTTCCCGTGGCAACGGCTGCAAGCGATCCGCTGGCTGCAGATCGCCGTGCTGCTCAACCCGCTCGTGTACATGTGCGAAGGCTTTCGCGCTGCCCTGACCAACGTTGGCAGTATGACCCTGTGGGCTGTCTATCCGGCGCTGCTGGCGTTCACCGCAGTGTTCATCGTCGTCGGCCTGCGGATGTTCAAGAAGCGCGTCCTCAGCTGACGTTGATGTGATGAGGCGGTGCTGCTGCCGATGTCACCGATTGTCGCAGGGATTGCGATCGCTCGTGACTCGAGACCTCGTCTGCAGCTACCGCTAGCGTGGCGGCGGTGACCGCTCGGCCGAACGTCTTGTTCATCACCCTCGACCAGTTTCGTGCGGACAGCCTGTCGTGTGCTGGCCATTCGCTCGTGCGCACACCGAACCTCGATGCGCTCGCAGCTAAGGGCGTTCGTTTCGCCCGCCACTACTCGCAGGCCGCGCCGTGCGCTCCTGGTCGGGCTGCGCTGTACACCGGTACGTATCAGATGAACAATCGTGTCGTCGCCAACGGCACGCCGCTCGACGATCGCTTCGACAATGTCGCCAGGGCCGCTCGGCGTGCAGGGTACGAGCCGGCGCTCTTCGGATACACCGATCAGGGGGTCGACCCACGGACGGTCGAGCGGGACGACCCGCAACTGTGGAACTGGGAAGGCGTACTGCCCGGATTCGACTGCCTGTTGAACCTCGACGAACGATACGAACCGTGGATGCAGTGGCTGCGGTCGACGGGCTACACGGGTACCGATCCTGACGAAGCGCTGGCGACGGAGAACGAACGTCCGGCTTCGCAGTCGATCTCGACGTTCATGACCGACCGGATGATCGACTGGATCGGCGCACAGTCGCAACCGTGGTTCCTGCACGCCTCCTATCTGCGTCCCCACCCGCCGTTCAGCGCTGCGGGGGAGTACTCGACGATGTACGACCCGCTCGACTGTCCTGCGCCGCTGCCGACTCTCGAACACCGTCACCCCCTCTACGACGCCTTTCTCGCGCAACCGATTGCCGCTGCGCCGGCACAACGGTCAGACGTCGCTGCTGTCCAGGCGCAGTACTTCGGCATGATCTCCGAGGTAGACGCCCAACTCGGCCGTCTGTTTGCCGTCGTCCGCGATGCCAGCCAGTGGGACGACACCATCGTCGTCGTCACGTCGGATCACGGCGAGCAACTCGGCGACCAGGGATTGTTGCAGAAGCTCGGCTTCTTCGAGTCGAGTTATCACGTCATCAACATCATCAGCGATCCGCACAGCCGCACAACGGCTGGTTCGGTCGTCGACGAGTTCACCGAGAACGTCGACATCCTGCCGACACTCTGCGAGCTGATGGAAGTCCCGGTGCCGGCGCAGTGCGATGGATTTCCACTGACGCCGTTCCTGCGGGGCGAGGTACCGCCCGTGGCGTGGCGCACCGCAGCAACATACGAATGGGACTGGCGCTATCTGTCGATCCCCTATGGGGATCATGACGGGCCGTGGAATCGGCAGCTCGAACGCCAGCACCTCACCGTTCGACGGTCGGCGGACCACGCCTATGTCCAGTTCGGCGACGGCAGTTGGCGGTGTTTCGACCTCGGTGCCGACCAGACGTGGCAGACTGAGGTCAGCGACCCGGCGGTCGTGTTGGCACACGCCCAGGCGATGCTGGTGTGGCGATCGGCGCATACGGACCGCACGCTGACGGGCATGCTGCTGCGCGACGGGGGCATCGGCCGCTGGCCTGCCGCAACAGCGCGCGTGGCGAAGATCTCGCCGCCATCTTGACGCAATGTTGGCGCTCCGCCCGCGTCGCCTGGACGAGTTGACGTTAACGTAAGGATTGTTCCACGAGGAGGCAACTGTGTCGTCAATCTCCACCGCTGCGCCGAGCGCGCATCCGCCCGCCGCCAAGCCACTGCCAGCACCGGGCGATCGATACAAATGGACAGCGTTGTCGAACACGACGCTCGGCATGTTCATCGCGTCGCTCGATGTATCGATCGTCTTGATCTCGCTGCCGGCGATTTTCCGGGGCATCGGTCTCGACCCGCCGACCCCGAGCAACATCGGCTACCTGCTGTGGATGCTGATGGGCTACCTCGTGGTGACGGCTGTCCTCGTGGTCACTTTCGGGCGTCTCGGCGACATGTTCGACAGGGTGCGGATGTGCAACGGGGTTTCTCTTCTTCACACTCGCCTCGGTCGCCTTGTCGCTGACGCCGGGCAAGGGCGGCTCGGCGGCGATGTGGCTGATCGGCTTCGGGGTCGTACAGGGCATCGGCCTCACCTACGGACTGCAACCTTACGGCTACAGCGACATGGGCTGGACCGGACCGTGGGTGCTGGATGAGATCATCGGCGGTCTCGCCCTCCCTGTGCCTGTTCTGGTACATCGAAACCAGGGCGGAGACTCCTATGTTCAACATCGGCCTCTTCCGGATCCGTGCCTTCTCGGACGGCAACACCGCCGGCTTCCTCGCCTCCATCGGGCGCGGTGGCCCGCAGTTCATGCTGATCATCTGGCTGCGGGGCATCTGGCTGCCGCTGCACGGGTACAGCTTCGAGCGCACACCGCTGTGGGCCGGCATCTTCATGCTGCCGCTGACCGCCGGATTCCTGATCGCCGTCCCGGTCGCCGGGTGGCTGTCGGACCGCTACGGTGCCAGGCCGTTCGCCACCGGCGGCATGATCATGATGGCTGTGAGTTTCGGTCTGCTGATGCCAATGCCGGCGAACTTCTCCTTCCCGGTGTTCGCCGCGCTCCTGCTGATGAACGGCCTCGGCGTCGGCATGTTCTCTGCTCCGAACACCACCGGCATCATGAACAGCGTGCCCAACGACGAGCGAGGTGTCGCCAGTGGTATGCGGGCGACGTTCCAGAGCACCGGCATGGTGCTGTCGATCGGACTGTTCTTCTCGTTGATGATCGTCGGCCTCTCCTCGACCCTGCCGGCGAGCATGTCGACAGGATTGCAGGCCAACGGGGTCCCTGCGGCAACCGCCACGAAAATCGCCGACGCACCACCGGTCGACAGTCTCTTCGCCGCCTTCCTGGGCTACAACCCGATGGAGAAACTCATCAGTAGGGACACCCTCGCCAGCCTCACGCCACAGCAGTCGGCGACGATCACCGGGAAGCAGTTCTTCCCGAAGCTGATCTGGGTGCCAGCCTGATGACAGCGTCGATGCGGATCGGGGAGGTCGCAGAGCGGCTCGGGATCACCACGCGGACCCTGCGCTATTACGAGGAACTCGGACTGGTCACACCCTCGGCGCACAGTGCCGGCGGTGCGCGCCGATACAGCGACGAGGACTTCGCACGCGTCGCCCATGTTCGCGAGCTGCAAGCGGTGATGGGGTTCAACCTCGACGAGATCCGCGAACTGCTGTACGCAGACGACCGCATGGTGCAGCTGCGGAGCGAATATCGCGCCGGGACGAGCGCAACGCGCGCCAACGAGATCATCAACGAAGCGGCGCGCCTCAACGCCAGGACACAGGAGCAGGTGCTTGCAAAGATCGCTGTGCTGCAGGCCTATCACCTCGAACTCGTCGGCGAGGCCGAACGGCGCAGGGTGTTGGCCGAAGAGCGCGGACTCGTCATTTCCGTGTCCACCGCAAACTGATCCGAGCAGCGCCTGGCTACAGGTCGAGGCGCTTGTTGGCTTCCTCACGGAGCAGGTATTTCTGCACCTTGCCGCTGACGGTCATCGGAAATTCGTCGACCGACAGTACGTAACGCGGGATTTTGAAGTGAGCGATACGACCTCGGCAGAACGCTTTGATGTCCTCGGGATCGACGTTGCCGGACTTCGTCTTGACGAATGCACAGATCTCCTCGCCGTGCTTCGGATCCGGCACGCCGACGACCTGCACGTCGACGACGTCAGGATGGCAGAAGAGGAACTCCTCGATCTCGCGCGGTGAGACGTTCTCCCCGTTGCGGATGATCAGATCCTTGCTCCGCCCGGTGATCGCCACGTAACCGTCGTCGTCCATCACCGCCAGGTCGCCGGTGTGCATCCACCCATCGGCATCGATCGCCTGCGCAGTCTTCTCCGGCTCGTTCCAATAGCCAGCCATCACCGAATAGCCACGAGTGAGGAATTCGCCCGTCGTGTTGCGCTCGACAGTCTCGCCGGTGGCTGGATCGACAATACGGATCTCGACATGGGGATGTACACGTCCGACGGTCCCGACGCGCTTGTCGAACGGGTCGTTCGCCACGGTCTGCGTCGACACCGGCGACGTCTCCGTCATGCCGTAGGCGATCGTCACCTCCTGCATGTGCATCTTGTCGAGGACCTGTTTCATCACTTCGGCAGGGCACGGCGCGCCGGCCATGATCCCCGTTCGCAGGCTGCCGAGTTCGTAGCGCTCGAAGTCCGGGTGGGCGAGTTCGGCGATGAACATCGTCGGCACGCCGTAGAGGCTGGTGCAGCGCTCCTGGGCGACTGCATCGAGCACGGTCAACGGGTCGAAGGCATCGTTCGGGATCACCATGCAGGCGCCGTGGGTCGTGCATCCGAGATTGCCCATGACCATGCCGAAGCAGTGATAGAACGGCACGGGGATGCAGACGCGGTCGAGTTCGGTGTAACCACACGTCTCGCCGACGAAGAATCCGTTGTTGAGGATGTTGTGATGCGACAGCGTCGCCCCCTTCGGCGACCCCGTCGTACCGGAGGTGTACTGGATGTTGATCGAGTCGGTGTTCTTCAGCGAGGCACCGCGTTCGGCGACGGCGCCGGCGGTGATCGTCGAACCGAGGGCGAGGAGATCGTTCCATTCCGGCGACTCGAAGAACACGGCGCGTTCGACGGTTGGACAATCGGCGGCGATCTCGTCCCACATCGCCCGGTAGTCCGAGGACTTGAAGGTTGCAGCGGCGAACAGCACTCGACTGCCTGAGTGTTGTAGGGCGAAGGACAACTCGGTCGTGCGGTACGCCGGATTGATGCACACCATGATTACGCCGATCCTGGCCGTTGCATACTGCAGCAGCGTCCATTCGTATCGGTTCGGAGACCACAGCGCGAGACGGTCGCCGATGTCGAGGCCACTCGCCATCAATCCTCTTGCCAACTCGTCGATGCGTTCGTCGAGTTGGCGATACGTCCAGCGGATCGCCTGGTGCCGGACGATCAATGCCTCACGATCCGGCCAGGCAGCGACCGTTCGTCGGAGATTGGCGTCGATCGTGTCCTCCAACAGCGCGACAACCGTCGACCCCGAAGCTTCCGAGAGCAGACCACGCCTCGCCGATTCGTCCATGCGTACGACTCTAGATCCGCGAATTGTCCGGCGGAAGGGTTCAAGTCCCGCAAAAGTCGAGGGCGAGGGCAGCCAGCGCTCTGGCGGTGGTCAGGACCTGGTCCAGGGGGACGAACTCGTCCGGGCCGTGGGCGAGAGCGACCTCGCCCGGTCCGTACTGCAACGTCGGAACACCGCCGATTCCGGTCATCAGCCGCAGATCACTGCCGTACGGGGCGATGTAGGTCTCCTGCGCGGTACCGCCGACGACGGCGTGCGCCGAACGGACCCGGTCGATCAGATCGCTGGACTCCGGCAGACTCCCACTGGCGAACTGCCCGCCCCACCACTCGATCGTCGCCGGATGATCACTGAGCCACGCATCACCGTCGCAGGCCTCGGCGACAGCCTGCTCGAGTTCGTCGCGCGCCGACTCGACGGGCTCGCCGAGGGCAACACCGAGCCGACCTTCTGCAACGAGCAGATCCGGAACGGAGGACGCCCAGTCGCCTGCATGGATCGTGCCGATCGAAAGTGGATACGCAATGTCCCAACGCCTCGCCCTCGGGTCGGGGTCGGCATTGCGACGTGCCTCCAGTTGCTGCAGGGCGATCAGCAGTGGCACGAACTTCTCGATAGCGCTGACACCTTCGGTTCTCCGCGAAGCGTGCGTTGCGAGTCCCGGAACGGACAGGCGGAACGTCAGTGCTCCGGCATTTGCCGGGACGAGGTCGAGGTTCGTCGGTTCCGGGATGACGCATGCGTCTGCCCGCCATCCACGGGCGAGCGTGCTGTAGGTGCCGAGGCCGCCATCCTCTTCTCCGAGGACAGCCGTGAGCAGTAGATCGCCGTTGAGTCGTATGCCGGCGCGGCGGATCGCCGCGGTGGCCCACAGTGCTGCGACGAGCCCGGCCTTCATGTCACAGGCACCACGGCCGTAGAGGCGTCCGCCGTCGATGCGGGCGTCAAACGGATCTCCGCTCCACTGGCGCCGGTCCCCAACGGGAACGACATCGACGTGACCGTTGAACAACAGACTGGGCGCGCCCTGTCCGTCGGACGAGCCGGGCACGCGCCCGACCACACCCCACGCTTCGGTTCGTTCGACCTCGACGCCAGGAAAGTCGGGGCGACTGGTGATGTCGTCCAACGGGATCTGCCAGTGGTCGACTTCCATACCCTCGTCGGCGAAGAGTTTGGCGGCGTGGGCGATCGCCTCGTTTTCCGCATCCGTGCCGCTGACGCTGGGGATGCGCACGAGTTCTCGAAGCAGCAGGGTCATTTCCGCCTGCTGTTCGTCAACAGCATTGAGAACGCGCGCCAGAGTGAAGTCCATGAAGCCGACTGTAGACATCAAGCCGGGTTTCGTCTGGCTGGATCGGGTGTTTCCCAGACTTTGGGCGGAGATCCTTGCGCTCGGCGGGGCAACTGCCACCTGAAACTGCTGACCGCTGCGTTTGACGGCGCCGGCTCGCCCGCACTATGCCGCTGGCGCGATGGCGACCTTGTGGTTGGCGAGCATGCGGTGTTCGATGATCTCGTCGATCAGCCCGTAGTCGAGTGCCTGCTGGCCGCGAACGATGTAGTCACGGTCGATGTCATTGGTGATCCGTTCACGGGGCTGCCCGGTTGCGCCGACGAGGATGTCGACCATCCTTCGACGCATCTCGACCATTTCGGCGACCGCCAGCTCCATGTCGGTCGACTGTCCCTGGGCGCCGCCGTGTGGTTGGTGGATCAGCAGTCTGGCATTGGGCAGCGCGAACCGCTTGCCGGGAGTTCCGGCGGCGAGGAGTACGGCAGCGGCGGACGCTGCCTGACCGACACAGATCGTGGCGACATCGGCATGGATGTACTGCATCGTGTCGTAGATGGCGAACAGTCCGTTCATGTCGAGCAGCCGGGAGAAGATGTCGAAGGCTCGCTCGCCCTTGTTCGTCGATTCGATCACGGTCGGGATCAGCATGGGTCGTTCCTTGTGCAACTGGATTGTTGCACCTGAATGTACACGGCACCGGTGCCGAGGTGCAACCAACTGGTTGCGGTATCGTGTTGCCGATGGAGCCATTCACGAGCGTCGACCCTGGAGTTCCCGACGACGAAGCCGTCGATCGAGTCGTCGAGTTGGATGTCGACGACGCCGTGCTCTGGGAACTCGTCGGGACCGCCGATGGTCTGACGAGATGGCTTGCCGATGCCGCCGACGTCGACGTGGCGATCGGTGCGGAGGGGGAGGTCACCGATGGAGAACTCGTGCGGCCCGTGCGCATCGACGACGTCGACCATGGGCGCAGCGTCGGATTCACGTGGTGGCGCGTCGACGACCCATCGTCGCTGGCGACGGTCGAACTGCGGATCGAGGATCTGTCCGTGAGTTCGAAGCGATTGCACATCGTCGAGCGCAGAGCCGCCGGAGCTGGGGGATCGTCGCCGGTGTCGGGGTCGTCGTTGTGCTCGGTCAACGGTGCGATGTCCAACTCCCTCGACGCCGCGCTCGATCGCCGGTTGGCATGGGAGACCAGGTTGTGGCTGCTCGGATCGAGCGTGTCGGCACTGTCATTGCGGTGACGCCGGAACCAGACGGTGGATCGCTCGACCGCCTGTTCGGGGCGCTCGCCGACCCGACGCGGCGGCTGTTGCTGCAACGGCTCGTACAACACGGGCCACAGTCGGCGACCCGCCTGGCGCAGGGAGGCACGCTGACCCGTCAGGGTGTGACGAAACACATACAGGCATTGGAGATCGCCGGCCTCGTCTGCTCTCAACGCGTCGGGCGCGAAGTGCAATATCGTGCCACGACTGCACAACTCGCCAGTGCAGTCACGTGGATGCTCGACGCCGGTTCTGGCTGGGACCGTCGTCTCGACCGCCTGCGTCGCGACGTCACTGGATAGCAGGCGCGCAGCAGTTCCTTCCAGAACTCGATGCGGAATCACAGCTACAGTGCCGAGAATGATCCGACGTGCACACGAACGGCCGTGGGGACATCGATGATCAGGAGCGGCAACCGAGGATGACATCGGGCAAATCGAAACGCGAGCGACGAATCGCCGAGGCAAAGAAGCGTGCGGCGCTCTACAGCGTCACGCCGAAGTCCCGATATGGCCAGACCCCGGTACGCAGCCAGGCATGGGCGAATGCCCAGCGCCGGCGTGAGCGACGCAACATCCTCAAGGTCGTCGGCGTCTTCTCCGTCGTCGTCGTGCTCGTCGTCGTCATCGCCATCCAACACAACCGCGACGACAAGACAGCAGTCGCCACGATCGACACGAGTGCCGATGGCGGCACGACTCCGTCCGGTTCGGCTGCGGCCACGGCAACGACGGCAGCCCCTGTGCCGCCTCCAGCGCTAACGGCGCAGGTCATCGCCGGGGCGACCGGTGCGTTGGCGATCACCAAACCACTGGCCACGTACGGGATAAAATACGACTCGACGTACAACAACGCCGGCACGACCTCCACCAGCACGAATGACTACCTCGTCCAGCGGCCGTTCGACTCTGCGCTGAGCATCAAGGCACCGGACCCGGAAACAAACACCGACTTCTCAGCGGTGTCGGCGATCGGGATCAAGTCGTACCTCTCCGGTGGGCAGGCGAGTGCCCAGACCGATGTCCCGGCCGCAGGTCTCGCCGATTTCCGCTTCGACGCCAGCATCACCGATCTCGTGGCCGACGGTTCCTATGTGCTGAAGGAACGGCGGACGCTGATCGGGCGAGAATGTCAGATGTATCGGACCGGGCAGTCGCCCGAGACCTATTCGATGGCACCGCCGACGGCGACCAACTACACGGATGTGTGCATCGATGGGTCTGGGCTGATCCTCGAGGAGATCGTCGTCGTCAACGGGTCCTTCCAGCAGCACATGGTCGCAACGTCTGTCAACGAATCGCCGACGATCGCCAGTGCTGCCTTCAAGCCGCTTGCGGTCCCTCCGCTGCTCTCGGCGAGCGGTTCGACCCTCGCTCCGCTCGATGCCACCAAGGTTCCGGTGCCCGGTTACTGGCAGTTCGCCACACCGCCGGTGGGTTACACCCTGCAAAGTCGCTATACGTACGCCCAGAACATCGCCGATCCGGCAGCGGACACCACCAGTGCGTCCATTCCGGCCACCGTCGCGGCAGCCGGCACGGCAACGACGGTCGCCAAAACCATCATCGTGCCGAGCTACGTCGACGTATACGTCAATGGCCAGAACTACATCGTCGTCCATCAGGGTCCGACTTCGGTGATCCCCACTGACGATGCCACCGCCGCGACCGCTGTGACCTCGCCGACCCTCGGCTCTGTCAAGGCGAAGCCGGATCTGAACGGCACGACGATGCTCATCACGCCTGCCAGCCCGGCGTCGTGGTTCGTCGAGGTCACCGGCACGATGTCCAAGGATGCTCTCGGCACGATCGCCAACACCCTGACGCAGTAGCGGACCACAGCGTCCTGCAGATTCGATGTCGGCAGAAGTCGCATCATTCGCTACATGCGCCGACAGCGACTGCGGAGCTGCCGCTCAGCCGGCGGAGACGCCGTCGCTCGAGGCTGACGGACCTCCGGCTACTGCAGCAGTGCGGATCGTTGCTTTGTAGGCGAGCAGTTCCGCTGCGGTCATGCCGCTGTCGACGGCGACGAACGATGTCGGCCTGACGGTCACGATCACCCGCACATCCGCATCGAGGACAGTGATCTCCATGCCGTAGCGACGCCCGAGAGTGCGGTAGAACTCGCCGTCGGGATCAGGCTCGATCGACTCGACGACGCCGCGAATTTCCAGGAACCGGTACGGGTTGGCCGGATCGGCGATCGAGAACGACACTCGTGGCTCATGCTCGAAGTTGCGGAATTTCTGGCGGGTCGTCGTGTGTGTGAAGCGGGCCCACTTGCCATCCCATGCGAACCACATCACACTCGTCTGCGGGGATCCATCCGGGCGCACAGTTGCGAGATGGGCGAATGTCGGCTTGTCCAATAGGTCGGCGTGGGTGGCGGGAAGCATCGATGTCATCGGTCGTCCTTCGGTCTGGCGGGCTGCGAACGGTGCCCGCTTCGGCATGTGTACGTGCACGGCAACGTAGCTGCGTACTCTCGATGGCCTGCAGACGTTCGTCGCCGAGGAAACCGGTGGTCGCCAGCACGAGTTCAGGATCGGTCGCGAGCCGCCAACGGGCGCCGGTTACAGGCGTTGCTCGATCGTCACCCTGGCGGGGTATGCGCTGGCGACTTCGGCTCCCAGCCCGATCGGCGCGGCGTCGATGCCGAACTCGTTGCGCAGCCAAGCCGTCACCGCGTGGCGGATGATCGGGAACGTCTGTGCAACGGGGACATCCGGGGCGACGCATCCGTCGGTGCCGAGCTTGCGGAGTTGTGGTTGGGCATCGAGGACGGCGCTGAGTCCGGAGGCGTCGGCGACGCCGATGATGCCCGTGCCGTTACCGAACGTGCAGAAGTCGTCGAAGCCGTTGTGTCCGACGCCGTCAATGATCCACAACCGGCTCGGCGTCGGAACCTCCTGGAACGAGGGCACGGTGACAGTTTGCGCCGGGACGACGGCGTCGAGTGCTCCGGCCATGAAGAACGATGGTTTGTCGGGCAGCGGAACAGGCACCCCTGTCGTCGGCGCCGCGCTCGGCGCAACGGCCGAGGTGGCGGGTCCTGTCTCGGCTGTCGTCGTTGGCGGTGTCGACCCACGACCGACTTCGACGCCTGATGCCAGCGATACGTACCCGGCGATACGCGGGTCGAGCGCCGCTCCGACGACGGTCCCGCCACCTGCAGAGTGCCCGACGGCGATGACGTGGGCGGTATCGACCCTGCCGTTGAGCTTGCTCGGTGCCGAGGTGTTCTCGCTGATGATTAGTTCCAACGTTTTCAGCAGATCGTCGACGGAGTCGGCTGTGCTGCCGCTCGCTGTTCCTGCGAGGACGTTGGTGAGATCGCGGGATGGATGGTCCGGTGCGGCGACGATCATTCCCCATGTCGCCAGATGTGCCGTCAGGAATGTGCTCTGTAACCGGATGCCGGTGAAGCCGTGGCTGAAGAGCACGACGGGAAAGGCGCCGCCAGCAGCATCCGGGTCGCGTGCTCCGGCAAACGAGTACGTCGCCGGTATGTCGGCCGTGAGGATCTTGCGAATGGCGTCCGGTACGAAGTCGCGCACGTCGTAGGTGACCTCTCCGGTCGTGCCGGCGACGGCCGGATACCAGACCTCGACCTTGTTGCCTTTTGCCAATGTCAGGGTCGTGACACCGACAGGAAATGGGCCTGACTGGGTATAGGCCATAGCCGCAGTGGCGAGATCGATGGTCGTCGTCGGTGCTGCAGTCGTCGGTGCGGCAGTGGTCGGTGCGAGGGTCGGTGATGGAGTCGACGGGGAGGTTCCCGGCGGTGCTGTCGTCACCCCACCGGTGGACGAGGGGCCGGCCGATGTCGCCGTCGAGGCAGTTTTCGAGGAACTGCTGCACGCCGCCGTGACGACGGAGAACGCGCCGAGCGAGAGCAGTTGACGCCGTGAGAGCATTCCGTCAGCCTGCCCCGGACACGAGCGTCGGGACGAGTCGGGACGAATCAGAGTCGGTTGTATGGGTGGTTCGGGTGACCGAGGATCGAGCGTGGGTCGACGACCGCCTTGATCGAGGCGACGATGCGCTGCTCGATCACCGGCGTGTCGGTCAGCCACCGCTCGGCGTTCAGCGGGCCGAGTCCGTGTTCTGCGCTGTAGCTGCCGTGATGCCGAGCGACGATCTGGTCGACAGCGCTGCGAATTTGTGCGGCGACGGCCGGCGTCGGCGCAGGCGTACCGTGGGGGAAGAGGACGTTCAGATGCAGGCCTCCGTCGCCGACGTGGCCGAAGTCGCAGACGATCGCATCCGGGACGATCGCGCCGATCGCCTCGATGCCTTCTGCGCGTGCAGCCATCAGCGCGTGGCGAGGTGTGGAGATGTCGTGGCCGAGCACGATTCCGAAGGTCCGCACACTGTCACTCACCCGATGACGAAGAAACCAGCCGCTGTCGGCGTCCACGAGTACCCCGTCCACCAACAAACCCTGTTCGAAGGCGTCGGCAACGTCGTGCTCCAACCCGTCGAGCGACGACTCGTCGACGCTCGACCATTCGGCGAGCACACAACCCACGGGCAGTTCGTTGCCGAACGGGTTGACCGGGCCGCCGTCCGCTGTCAGCGCACGTCGCAGCGCCTCACGCGAGACGAATTCGAAGGCCGTCAACGTGCCGGGTCTGGCGACGTTCAGCGCCGAGAAGAGCGGTGTCGCTTGCGACGGTTCGCTCAGCGACAGCCACCATGTCTCGGTGCGCCGGGGGAGCGGCGAGAGGGCGAGAACGGCGCGGGTGACAATGCCGAGCGTGCCGCCAGAGCCGACGACGAGGTGGGCGATGTCCACACCGCGGCTGTCCTTGCGGAGATCAGCGAGTCCGCCGAACAGTGTCGCATACTCGTCGGCTGCAACGACCTCGACCCCGAGCACGTGCGCCCGCATCGGCCCGTAATGGAGCACACGACTCCCCCCGGTGTTGGTGGCGATCATGCCGCCGATCGAAGGGTCGGGTGCGAGGTCGACGGGAAGATGCAGCCCGTACGATCGTGCGGCGTCGTTGAGGACCGAGAGCCGCGTGCCGGCGGCGACGACGGCGGTGGCGTCGCCGGCGTTGATCTCGACCGGGCATGTGAGGCGGTCGAGTGACAGCACGACGGTGTCGCCGTGGGTCGTTGGCACCGATGCTCCGACGAGGCCGGTGTTGGCACCCTGGGCCAGCAATCGGATTCCGGCGGCATAGGCCTCACGGACGATCTGGCGGAGTTCGTCGACCGTCGTCGGGAGGGCGACAGCTGCTGCGATTCCTGGCTTGCCGCGGGCTGGCATCTCGTATCTCGGACGGTCGGCGGCATCCGGCAGCGCCACGGCGCTGGTGAAGACGGAGAGATCGATGGGGTTCAAGGAAGTGGTCGCTCCGGGTGCCCGATTGCGCCAGGCGACGCACGCTCTAAGATTAGCAACGATGACGATTCCGACCGCCTGCCGCAGATGACAACGTCACCCGGGAGTCGTTCGACCGTACGTGAGTTGCTGATCTCGGTTGCCGGCGCCCGGGTCGGTGACGTGCTCGACGCCGTCGAAAGCGCGGACGAGTTGACGGGCGAGTTCGATCCAGTGCCGCGCAGGCTGATCGCCCACGCTCTCAACATCGCGCTGTTCGCCGACCTACTCGATCGCGTCCCGTCGGCAGCGGAATATCTGACCGAACAGCGCGCCGCCGGCCGCAGGATCATGCTGGATCACGGCGCGATCCGTACGGTTGCTTGGCCGAACGTCGGCTCGCTCCCGGCAGGTATCGAACAGGTGACCCGCCTGCTGGAACCGCTGGGATTCCGCCGTCGCGAAATGTATCCGTTGACGCGCATCCACATGACGGGCTACTCGTACTGCCACCTCGACATGCCGGAGCAGATCGGTCAGTGGTTCGTCAGCGAATTCCATCCAGACGAGCTGTCGGTCCCGGTTCAACATGGCGTTGATCGGGTGTTCTCGTCATCCGTGGATCCGATCGGAGCGGATGCAGCGTCGTGGCTCCGCCAGTTGGAGTCCGATGGGTCGCTGCCGTTCGACATTGCCGTCGCGCTTCTTGCAGTGTTCGTACGATGTTTCGCCCGTCAGCACGAGTTGCCGACCATCGACGATTATCACCTGCTGCTGAGCGAATCGGCCGAGCTCGCTTGGATCGCCACCGAGGGTACATCCTTCAACCATGCCACCGATCGCGTCGATGACGTCCAAGCCGTTGCCGCCGCCGAACGTTCGGCTGGCCGCCCGATCAAGGACAGCGTCGAGGTGTCCGGCTCTGGCAGGGTCCAGCAGACCGCCCATCGGGCGACATTCGTCGTGCGTCCGATGCGCACCGCTGAAGGGACGCTCGTCGAACAGCAGGTTCCCGGATCGTTCTTCGAGTTCATCGAGCGCGATGTGGTGCCTGACGAGGTTTTGCCATCCGAAGGATTGGGCGAGCGGCGCCTCGACCTCGGTTTCGATGCTTCGAATGCACAGGGAATTTTCGCCATGACCCGCAGCAACGGCGCCGCTCGCTGACGGGTACAGCCTGCCTGATCATCCGCCACCGCTGCGCCGATGCGGCGCAGCGCTGCTGCGATCGGACATGCTGAGCGCATGTTCACCCAGGAGTTGACAGATCTCGCCCGACGCATCGGAACGTTGCTGAACGAGCGGGGGGAAACCGTCGGTGTCGCCGAAGGCTCGGCGGGAGGTTTGATTTCCGCCACGCTGCTGTCGATACCCGGAGCTTCGGCGTACTACCTCGGCGGAGCGGTGATCTACACCGCAGCTGCCGGTCGGGCGTGGATAACCGGTGCGGTCGAGACGCCGCAGGGGATGCGCGGTGCGACGGACGTCTTCGCCACATATCTCGCCAGGTCGGTTGCGGCCCGCCTCGGCGCGACGTGGGGCCTCGGCGAAGCTGGTGCTGCCGGTCCTCCGAACCGCTACGGCGACCCTGCCGGCCACTCGTGGTCGGCCGTCGCCGGGCCGGTCGAATCGAGCCGGCAGGTGCTGACCGGTCTCGGCGATCGCAGCGACAACATGGTCGCCTTCGCCGTCGCAGCCCTCGGATTGTTCGCAGAGGCGCTCGGCTGAACTGGTGCTTGAGCGCAGAGCGACGAGTTCGGCGACGACCGCCTTCCACGCCGAAGTGTTCGGATCGATGAGGTCGAAATGGTCGTTGCCCGGCACGTCGACGATCTTGA
>JAYTOR010000037.1:0-31060 GCA_043747685.1 Actinomycetota bacterium | reverse complement strand
GAGCTTGGCCCACAGCGAGTCCCGGCGCACGAGGTTGGTGACCGGATCTTCGAGTTTGGCAATCACATCGCGCAGCGTGGCGGCGTCGAGCGGAAACTTCTGATAGACGACGACGTCGGCACCGACCCCGAGTTCTTCGGCGATCTTCACCGCATTCACCGAGGAATTGCAGTTCGGGTTGTGATAAATGGTGATGGACATGGAATCACACGGTAGGCGCTCGGAACTGACAACGGTCGCCGATGACCTCGTGGTCATCCACGACGGCACCGACGTCCACCGGTTCGACGAGCTGCGCCCGGATACGCAGTACGAATTCTTCGGGCACACGGTGAGAACGCTGCAGCGACCTGCCGGCGAGCTACTCAGCCGCTTCGCAACGGTCAACGACGTCCACTTCGGCGAGCTCGAATGCGGTCGCATCGACGACCACTCCGACGGACCGATCCTGCGCTCCGCACCCGGCGACGAACCGTATCCGCTGACGATGAACCACGGTGCTGTCGAGGAGATCACCGCCAGCGACATCACGACGGTGATCGTCAAAGGTGACCTCACCAGCGACGGGCAGGCGGAGGAGTTCGCCGCTTTCGAGCAGTGTTACGGCGCGGCGTTCGGTGCAGGGTTGCACGTCGTGCGCGGCAACCACGACGCCTATCGAGGCCAACATGCCCATGCCGGCAACACGTTGGTCGAGCTGCCAGGACTCTGTGTACTGATGATCGACACGACGATCGCCGGCAAACACTCAGGGGCGATCGGCACAGGGACATTTGAATGGCTTGCGGACGTGCTCGACGACGCACTGCCGTCGATGATCGTCGGTCACCACCCCCAATGGGTGTCGGGTGCACGTGCTGCCGACTATTTCGGGATCAACCCCGATGACAGCGATCGATTGACCGCACTGATAGCAGATCGACGGTCGATCCTCGCCTACGCCTCGGGCCATACACACCGCCACCGTGTCCGCCGGCTGTCGAGTGGTGTCCCGACGATCGAAGTCGGCTGCGTCAAGGATTTCCCTGGAACGTGGGCAGAATACCGAGTCTACGAGGGCGGTGTCATGCAGGTCGTGCATCGCATCTCGACGGCGCCGGCACTTGCTTGGAGCGAGCGCTGCCGATACCTCTACAGTGACTTCGGCGTCGACTACGCGAGCTACGCCATGGGGTCATTGGAGGACCGATGCTTGAGTATCCACCGGCGATGACACCGCCTCGCATCAGCCGGCGTGGCTGATGACCGTCGCCGCAGCACTCGACGGTCTCAAGGTCATCGACCTGTCGACGGTGATCGCCGGGCCCAACTGTGCGAGATATCTCGCAGACTTCGGCGCATCCGTCGTCAAGGTCGAGCGACCGGACACCGGCGATTCGCTGCGCAACATGGCGTGGCGCGACGAACGTGACGGTACGGGGTTGTGGTGGAAACTCGTCAACCGCAACAAGCGCAACATCGCCCTCGATCTCAAGGACGACGAGGACAGGGTGGTGCTGCTACGCCTGATCGACGACGCAGACGTGCTCGTCGAGAACTTCCGTCCCGGAACACTCGAACGTCTTGGACTCGGACCGGACACGCTGCTCGCGCGACGGCCGTCGCTGGTCATCACCAGGGTGACCGGCTTCGGACAGACGGGCCCGTACTCACATCGCGCCGGCTTTGCGTCGATCGCTGAGTCGATGAGTGGTCTCGCTGCACTGAGCGGCCTGCCTGGCGGTCAGCCCCTGCTGCCGGCGATTGCGCTGACGGACGAAGTCACCGGTTTGGCGGCGGCGTTCGCGACGATGGTTGCGTTGCGATCGGGAGTCGGGCAGGTCGTCGACGTCAGCCTGCTCGAGAGCATGTTCCAGATGATGGGCCCGCTGATCTCGCTCTATCGGATCAGCGGAGAGCAGCAACCGCGCCTTGGTGCCGGCTTGCCGTACAGCGTGCCGCGCGGGACGTATGAGTGCAGCGACGGAAAGTGGATCGGCGTGTCGACCTCGGCCGACAGCGTTGCCAAGCGGTTGATGGCGATGCTCGGAGTCGGAGAAGACCAGCGCTTCACGACGTTCGCCGGGCGGTCAGCGAACCGGGAAGAGCTCGAGGCCATCATGAGCGGGTGGTGCGCGACGCGAACGCAGGTGCAGGCGATCGCCGAACTCGAAGCAGCCGATGCTGCGGTCGGCCCCGTGCTCGACATGTCCGAGATCAGCTGCGACCCGCATTTCGCAGCCCGCGAGGCCATCATCGAGTCCGATGACGTGCCGATGCAAGGCGTCATCGCCAAGCTGTCGGCGACACCCGGCCGCGTTGATTGGCCGGGCCGCAGCATCGACTACGACGGTGCAGCGATCAGGACGCATGGTTGGGGCGCCCTGCGTCGCGACTGACCCGTTTCGTCTGTCAGGCACCGAGTTCGAAAACGTTGAACAGCTCCGTATCGATCGGTAGCCCACGTGTCTGACGGAGATCTTCGAGTTGTCGCAACGGCTTCTCCAGTTGCCGTCTGCGCGCGCCATTCAGTTGCTCGAACTCCTTTTGCACGGTCTCGAACTTCGATTGCACCTTGTCGAGGCTGTCGGTGTACTTGCCCCACTGCTGGCTGAAGGTGCCGAGCAACGTGAGGATCTCGTCAGACGTCCGCTCGACCACGAAGTTGTCGAACGCCTGGTGGATCACGCCGAGGAATGCGAACAACGTCAGCGGCGAACAGAGCACGACCTTGCGGCCAAGCGCGTGCTCGATCAGATCGGGATCGTTCTCGTGGATGAACGCCGAGATCGTCTCGTTCGGCAGGAACAGCAGCACGTAGTCGACTGCCGGTTTCGTGCCGGTGGACTGGTAGTCGCGGTCGGCCAATTCCTTGACACGCAGCCGCACGTCCCTCACAAAGGTAGCCCGGTGCGCCGAACGTTCCGCTTCGGTCTGGGCTTCGAGGAAGCGCAGGTATGCCGACAGCGGGAACTTGACGTCCATGTAGAGCACGTGGCCCTTCGGCATCGTGAAGGTGAAATCGGGCATCGCCCGTGCACCATCGATGGCGGTCTGCTTGACGTAGTTGATGTTCTCCTGGAAACCGGCGAGCCGCAACACGTCCTCCGCCATCCGCTCACCCCACTGACCACGCGCCTTGGTGCTCGCCAACGCCTCCTTCAAGGCGGACGTCGATGTCGACAGCATCTGGGTGATCTCGCCCTGGGCGCGCATCGTCGCCTCGACCCGTCCGAACTGTTCCGAGCTGCGTTGACCCAGCTGCTGGACGATCGCTCCGAGGCGCTGCAGTTCGACCCGCATCTCGTCGCGCACCTGCCCGACCTCGGTCGTGCCGGCCTGTAGTCCCGATGCCAACTGCTCGCGGTTGAGAACGGCGCCCTGCCGCAACGCGGCCTGAACGGCCATGTCGCGTTCGTTCGTTGCCTGGAGCCGGGTATCGGCGACGGCAGCATTGACCGCATCGGCGACCGCCTGCTGTACGGCGAAACCGAGCGTGGTATCGGTACGGTCCGCCTGTCGGGCGGACCAGACAACCGCGGCAGTGGCACCGATGCCGATGGCAACGAGTAGCAGCAGGATCACCTCGAACGGATTCATGAGCAGCATCATGACCAGGGGGTGTGACACAGTTGTTTTCGCACATCGCTTTCGCCCAGGAGGCCCGCTTCGCTGAGTGCCTTGACATCCTCTGGCGACTCCGACACACTGCGGGCGCCATGAAGTCGAAGAAGTCCCTGATCGTGCTCGCCGTTGTCGGGCTGTGGTACGTCGCCGTTGTCCTACTGTCGGCATTCCGGCCACCCCACGACACGCTCGCCGTCGGTATCGACTCCACCACCACCAAGCGACTCGGGGTCACCGTGACGTTCAGCTGTAACTCGGTGTTCTCGTCCGCTCCGGTCGAGACACCGCTTCCCCCGCTGAAGCAGATGCCTGCCGGCCAGACACCGTTGGCCTACACGCGTGATCCATGCGTCGACGCACACCACGATGCAAGGAAGATCTTCGCGTTCGATACCGTCGTTCTGGTCCTCGTCGGTGCCGGAGTCGTCGGCTGGAATCTCCGTCTCAAGCGCAACGGCACCGAGACGACAGCCAGTCTGGCGTCACCAGGCTGATTCCCGCCCGCCTCGGACTCGGCCGTAGAGTCGGCGGCGATGAGCCAGCCAGGGTTTGACTTCGACGACCTCATCGAGGACGACGCAGGCATTCCGACGTACGGCGTCAGTGAACTCACACAGGAGATCAACCAGGCGTTGCGCCGACGCTTCTTCGACGGTGTCTGGGTCCGCGGCGAGATTCAGGGATGGCGGGAGAACGGGCCACATGCCTACTTCCAACTCGTCGAAACGATGGACGACGCCAAACGTGCAGCGCTGGACGTCAGCTTCTTCGCACCGGCGCGAATCAAGTTGCGGCCGTTGCTCGCCAGGAACCGCCTGCAACTCGGCAATGGGATGAAGGTACGCATCCAGGGCAGCCTCGACGTGTGGGTGCAGAACGGCAAGCTCAGCCTGAAGATGTTCGGGATCGATCCGCGCTACACGCTCGGCGACATGCTGCAACAACGTGACGCTGTGGTCCGTCGTCTCGTCGCCGCCGGACTGTTCGACGCCAACCGCCACAAACGACTGTCTCCGGTACCGTTGCGCGTCGGTGTCGTCACCAGCCTTTCCGGAGCTGCATGGCACGACTTTGCTGACGAGATACGTCGCAGCCAATTCGGCTTCCAGTTGCGGATCATCGACTGCCGGGTGCAGGGCGAGTTCGCCGTCGATGACGTGTCACGTGCGATTCGGACCCTTGCGCAGAGCTCGAAGCTCGACGTCATCGTCGTCATCAGAGGCGGGGGCTCACGCACCGAGCTCGCCGTTTTCGACGCTGAACCGATCGCCGAGGCGATCGCCTTCTGCGCACTGCCCGTCATCACCGGGCTCGGTCACGAGATCGACCGGTCGATCGCCGACGACGTGGCCCACGCTTCGTTGAAGACCCCGACAGCCTGTGCTGGTTTCCTCGTCGAACGCGTCACCGCCTTCACAGACGAACTCGACCGCCACTGGCTCCGCATCGCCAACGCCTCGACGGAAAAACTTGCACGAACGAACGCCCGCCTCGACGATGTCGCCCACCGGGTGGCGTTGCAGACGACGTCTGCAATCAGCCTCGCAGCACAACGCCTGCACAGTGCGGAGGCGCATCTACCGACGCTGGTCAGACGGGCGATCACCGAACAGAGCGGCACGATCGACCGGGCGGCCACGAAGGTTTCGGGGGAGGCTCGCCGCCACCTCGACCTCGCCTCCGCCGTGCTGAATGGTCGCCAGGAGCGAGTCAAAACGCTCGACCCGCAGGCGACGCTGGCGCGTGGATGGAGTATCACCAAACGCAGCGACGGCACGATCGTGCGCTCGCCGGACGACGTGCAACCCGGCGAGGAGTTGACGACGCAACTCGCCAACGGAGTCATATCCAGCACGGTGACCTGACATCGTGGGCTGAAAACGATGCCTGACTCGGTGACTGCCTGGAGACCGAACACGTGGAGCCATGGATACAGTCGCGAACGATGAGTGCTCAAGCAGATCCGTCGGCAACTGGTTCAGGGGCGACGACCGAGGTCGGATACGCATCGGCGATGGCGGAGATCGAATCGATCCTCCGTGAGCTCGAATCGACGTCGGTCGACGTCGACCATCTGGCGGAACGGGTGCAACGGGCGAGCGTGCTGATCAGCCTCTGTCGGGACCGCATCCAACACGCCAGGTTGCAGATCGATCAGGTCGTGTCGCAACTCGATACGCGCAACTGACGGCCGTCGACGCCCGTGTCCGGCCCGCCGTTCGACGATGGCGATTCCGATCCGTTCGGCTTCGACGACGCGCATCGCAGGGCAGCAACAAGTGACAGTGGCGGCGGCAGCGGAGTCGAGGACACTGCCTTCGGCGGACGCCGCAGACGGAGGCGGCAACGGGGTCACGCCACAGCAACGGGCGGCATCGACGCGCGCTGGGCCATCGTCGTGGGGGTGGCGATGATCGTCGTCGTCGTCTTCGTTTCCGGCGGTCGTCGTCGGCCGGCATCGCGGGCGGTGCCGGTGCCGACCACGGCGGCGACGTCGATCGCTTCGGGGACCGCTTCCCCCGGAGGTGATCGGGCAGGGACGGACAAGGCGACCGTGCCCGGTGCTCCCTCAGCGCAGGCCACGGTGCCGATCAGCCCGACGGCGGTGGCCGCGTTCCACCTCGACTGCCCGACGACATTCCCGGTCGACGGAGGAACGGGTCCACCGTCTATACCTCCGCACTGTTCCTCCTACGAGTGCACGAGGGCGCCGGACACCCCGGACGACCGCGGCAGCATGACGTGTGTCGAAATTGCCGCAACGCCAGACACCGCAGAGACGACATCGGGCCAGCCGGGTGGGCTCGGACGGCTGTTCGCCAACACACACGGTCTCGGCCTCTTCGCGATCAACGACGACGGCAACAACTCCGTGACGCGCATCGACCTCGACACCGGACTCGTCGACGCTTCGCCACCGAATTTCCGGGGTTCTGGGTCGTTCCTCGCCGTATCCGGGTCGGGCGGGGCCGCAACCGGATTGACACTCGGAGATGTCGAAGGGCTGGTGATCGCACCGTGCTCCGATGGCACGTACTGGTCGCTCGGTGTCGACAACACGACGACGATCCGACCGGACTATGCCAACGCGGTGCTGCGTCACGTCAGGGCGCATCCCGGCAGTGCAGCGGAGGTGATCGAGCAGATCGACATATCGGCATTGGTTTCGATTGCCTCGCTCGACGGCGTGATCGGAACGACCTCGGACGACCGTCCAATCGTCAGCGGACCGAACGGTCAGGGCTACATCGTCGCGTCGGACGGGGGCTTCCAGCGGCTGACCACTGGGAAACTGGTTGCTGCACAGCACGACGCCTATTCGGAGATCGTCTGCAACGCTTCGGCGCAGTGCAGCCTGGTGTTGCACAGCAAGGCCTTCCCGACGGTTTCGTTCCTCGACGAGACGACACTGCGGGCGACGTTCAGCCCCGACGGACTCCACGCCCTGTTGGCGCCGTCAGTGGACAGGTCGGCTGTAACCGGGGCTGTTCCGGCGACGGTTTCGCTCGGTGTGCGTATGGTCGACATGGCGACCGGGGCGGTCACGGTCGTCGACAGCGCTCGGGGACCTGCGAACTTCCTCACGCCGCCGACGGGGCCGACGTCGCCTGTCTGGACACCCGACGGTTCGACCGTGATGTTGATCGACGGCGGCCATCTCGAGCGCATCGATGTGGCAACCGACATCGTGACGTCGTACGTTCTGCCCCCACCGCTCGACAGTGGATGGCAGCTGCTGGCGATCGCCTGAACAAAGTGCTGAACGAGCGGAGCGCCGAGGACGCTAGATTTCGGGCTCGATGAGCATGACCACAGATTTCCCTCAGAGTGCTGAACTGTCCGGCCCCATCGTCAGGCCGTTCCCGACGGGCTTTGTCTGGGGCGCGGCGACAGCGTCCTATCAGATCGAGGGAGCGGCGTCAGAAGGTGGGCGGACCCCGTCGATCTGGGACACGTTCAGTCATACCGCCGGCATGACCCGCGACGGCGACACCGGTGACATCGCTGATGACCACTATCACCGGATGGCTGCCGACGTAGCGCTGATGGCCGATCTGGGATTGCATTCGTACCGGTTCTCGACGTCATGGTCGAGGGTCGTTCCCACCGGCAGCGGACCGATCAACCCGGTCGGTCTCGATTTTTACAAGCGCCTCGTCGATGAACTACTGGCCCATCAGATCACGCCGCTCATCACGCTCTATCACTGGGATCTGCCACAGGAATTGCAGGATGCCGGTGGCTGGTTGCATCGCGACACGGCCGCCCGGTTTGCTGATTACGCAGCGGCATTGGCCGGGGCGTTGGGTGATCGGGTTCCGACCTGGACGACCTTGAACGAGCCGTGGTGCTCGGCGTTCCTCGGGCACGCCGCGGGTGTCCACGCGCCAGGGCTGCGTGACAATGCCGCCTCGTTAACTGCGGTGCACCATCTGCTGTTGGCGCATGGCTGGGGAACGACAGCGCTTCGCCAGTCACTGCCGGCGGCGGCTCAGGTCTCGATCACGCTGAACCTCGCTGTTGTCAGACCGAACTCGGATTCCGAAGCCGATGCCGACGCCGCACGAGCGGCAGAAGGGCTGTCGAACCGCATCTTCCTCGATCCCATTTTCGAAGGAACGTACCCCCAGGACGTCATCGCCGACAGTGCAGCGATCACCAATTGGTCCTTCGTCCATGAAGGCGACCTGGCGGCGATCAACGTGGCGATCGATCTGCTCGGCGTCAACTACTACACGCCGGCGACGGTTGCCGCTGGAACATCCGAGCTACGCGCCAGCCACAACGGCGTCTGGGTGAACGACCCGAACAGTGTCAGCGGCCCGACGCCGTTCCCTGGTTCGGATTTCGTCTACTCGATGCCCCAGGACGGTCCGTATACCGACATGGGTTGGCGGATCGAGCCTGGGTCGTTGACCGAACTGCTCACGCATCTTCACGAGACCTATCCAACGGTTCCACTGATGATCACCGAGAACGGTGCCGCCTTCCCCGATCGCCGAGATGACGACGGACGAGTTCATGACGACGACCGGGTCGCCTATCTGCGCGGCCATATCGGAGCGGTCCTCGACTCGATCGAAGCCGGAGCGGACGTGCGTGGCTACTTCGCCTGGTCGCTGCTCGATAACTTCGAATGGGCGTGGGGATACTCCAAGCGCTTCGGCATCATCTACGTCGACTTCCAGACGCAGGAGCGGGTGCTCAAGGACTCCGCAGTCTGGTACGGCGAGGTCATCTCCAACAACGCGCTGACCGACTGATGCCTCGTCGAGGGCGCACGTGCACCGACACTGGCGCTGGCGGGACGTCCACCGTGACGATGGCATAAGATCGACGGGTGTTCCGTCCGCCATCCGACGACGCTGTCGGCCCGCAGATCGAACTGATCCGCCTCGGGGATCACGATGACGGCTTCGACGCTGACGGCCGTGACGATGTCCGTTCTGTTCCACCGAAGCGCATTTCGCCGTACGGCGGTCAGGCCGACGGGGCTGCAATGCGGAGTGGGCGGAGTCGTCGGTCGGTTTCGAGGAGATGGTGGGTTGTTGCGGCGATGGTGGCCTCGGTAGCGACGGCCTTCGCCTTCATGACGCATGTCGACACCCCAGCCGCCTCCGATCTGCAGGCGGCACCAGGATCGCGTGCTCCGGCGAGGTCGTCGTCGTCACCGTCACTCGACGGCCGGCCGAACGCAGCAGAACCCGGGTCCACGACCACAGCGAACTCGTCAGCGAACACCAACACGTCAGACGGCGTGACGACGCCGATCTATGCGAACTCGTCGAACTTCGGGCTGTACTTCTTCAACGAAGGTTCTGGACCAAGCCTGGCGCGCCTCGATCTTGCCACCGGCGTGCTGCGATTCACCATCAGCCCGCCCGACATGTCGGCGACGGATCACATCGTCGGCGCCACCGGTTCGTCCGGCAATCGGCAACTCGTCTGGGCGAGTGACGTCAGTGGCGGGAGCTGGGCACCGTGTTCCGACGGCACGGTGTGGGTGTTGGCAGCGGGCGCTCACGGCAGCGTCGCCAGTCTGCAACGGCTGCGGTTCCGGCCGGGCATCGCCCCGGACATCATCCAGAGTGTCGACGTCACCCACGGTCTTCGCCAGATGCTCGATTCGTCACTCGGTACGACGACGGGCGACCGCCCGGTCGTGAGCGGTCCCGATGGCCGCGGCTACGTCGTCGACCCGTCGACGGGGGAGGTGCAACGTGAAAGCGACGGTCTCCTGCTCTCGACACAGCAGGGGGCGTTCGTCGAGAGCGTCTGCGACGCCGGTGCGAACTGTTACCTGACGCTCCACAGCGGAATTGCGTCAACGGTGTCACTGAACGGCGGTCCTGAGACGCAGGTTTCCTTCAGCCCTGATGGAACGCACGCGTTGGTGGTCCGAGCGTCTCAGCAACCGCGGTCGTCGGTCACCGACGTGCTGATCGTCGACATGCAGTCGAGACGCATCACGTCATTGGACCGAGCAGCGCTGTCGGGGTCTACATCGGCTCCGTCAGGGCGGGCCACCTCGGCCAGGGACTCTCTGCAGGTGCTGTGGACGCCGGACGGCGGCGCAGCATTGTTCGTCGACAACGGCCAGTTGGTGCGGATTGCACTCGCCGATCACAGCGTCGCCCGCTTCCCCGTCCCTGGCCCCGTTGCCGACGGCTGGAAGGCAGTCATCGTCAGCTGAATATGCTCGGGAGACACGCTGGAGGGCGAAGGTCCCGGGTCGACACGGCCTGGCGTAGCCTGGTGCGATGGTCGGCTCCTCAGGGGATTGGTCGGGGCAGTCACCATTGGGGCGGTTCCCGTCCGCCGGCAATGCATCGACGGAGCTGGACGTCTCGTTCGGTCGCCAGCGGTCGCCGAAGCGGCGGAGATCGTCCGCCAGGCGTCGGTGGATCGCCGGCGGCGCAATCGTCGCCCTGGCAGCCATCGTCGCAGTCGAGGTGACCGGTGCGCAGTCGAATCACTCGGCGACCGCTCGGGCGCCGACTGCTCTGGCACCGAGTGCTCCGGCCACGGTGGCGACCACCTCGAACCCGTCGTTGTCGTCGCTCCCGGTGAACGAGACAGACAGCACCGCGAACGAGACAGACAGCACCGCAACAACCACGGCGACATTTGCGGCGCCGACGTCGGCCGGCGCTCGAACGGATTCGACGATTCCCGGCCAGATCGCACCGATCGGGCCGATTGGACCGATCGATGCCCAGGCGACGGGCCTCGGTCTGTTCGTCCTCGACTACCGCGAAGGAACGCTGCTGTCGCGCATCGACCTCGTGACCGGTACAGCGACGGCGATGCCGATCGCCGTGGACCTCGGTCCGACGAGGTCGGCGATCGGTATCAGCGGATCGGGGGCGACGGCCGTTCCCTATTCGTCGAGTGACGCCGGGGGCGACGCCACGGCTGAGTGTTCCGATGGAACGCTGTGGGTCGTAGCCGAGTCGAGCGGTGCGCTCGCACTCCGCCATGTTGCGGTCCACCCGGGATCTGCCGCACAGGTCGTGACGACGGTGACACTGGCATCGACGATCGAATTCGTTCCGTCGGCGCTGGTTGGTACGAGCGCTGATTGCCGCCCGACGTTCACCGGTCCAGACGGTCGCGGGTACGTGGTCGACCCGACCGGAACGGTGACGCGGCTCAACGACGGACTGCTGGTGACGGTGCAGCATGGCTTCTATGCCGAGGTCGTGTGCAGCGCGAACGGCTCGTGTGGCCTGGTGCTGTACGGCGCTGGCGGTGCGTCCGTCACCCTGCCGAGCGGAGGGCGGTATTCGCAGGTCGTCTTCGACCACACCGGCACGCTCGCGCTTGTCGTCGCCTCTGGCGATCGCGGCCCGTTCGCCTATGTCCACGGCGCGGTTCAACTCGTCGACTTCGCCACCGGTACGGCCACAACGCTGCTCCCGCCGCCGCCGCCGCCGGCCGCCGCCACCGTCGGTACGGCCACCGTCGTGACCGCTACTCCCGCTCCGACGCCGGCGATCACCAACCCGATCCGTTCGGCCACCTGGGGCCAGTGGGCACAATGGACACCGGACGATTCGCTGGCCGTCGTCTCGACCGGCGATCGGCTCTGGCGGGTCGATGTCGGCTCGAAGACGGCGACGCCATTGGCGACGGCGACGGGATTCGAACGCGGTGCTGAAATCCTGGCGATCACCTGACCGAAAGGACCGCAACGGCTGCCCCCGCTCGGTGTTCGCTCGAACCGGGCGGTCTCAGGTTAGCTCTATCCAAGTCCGCAATCGTGGCGTACTCTGGTGCTGTGTTCAGGCCTCCGACAGATTCGGACGGAACCGTTCCCATCGAGTTCGTGGACTTCGTCGACACCGGGTCGACGACGGACGTCGACTTCGGGGGGCGAGGTCCCCACGCTGGCGACGTCAACGCCGTGCGGAAACCAATGCGACCGCAGCGACAGCGGCGCGCTGGTTGGTCGACACGATCGAAGTATGCGGTTGTTGCGGGCGCAGGCGTACTACTGGTCGTCGCCTTCGTCGTCGGGGCGAACGACGACCCCCACAGCGCCGTTGTGACGGGCCCGTCGAAACCGGCGAGCCTGGCGGAGGCCAACGGGTCGAAGGGGTCGACCCGAGCGCTCGGGGCGATCCTGATGAACGATCAGCACTGGGGACTGTTCCTCGCCGATCCAGATTCTGGCAGGAGGGTTGTCCGTCTCGATCTTGCGACCGGGGTGATCGCTGCGTTGCCGGAGGCGACCTATAGTCAGACGCTCGGGGTGTCCGGTACCGGCCTGGCGGCGCACGTCGTCGCCCCGACTGACGTCGGCGGGGCGGATGCCAAGACCGCCGGGCCTGACGGTGCAACATGGCTCGCCGGGATCGACGGATCGACGACCAAGCTGAGCCTCGTTCGGATGCAGGCATCGAGCGGACTTGCATTGCTCGCGAACTACGATCTCGGCGCGCTCGCTTCGGTGTTTCAACGGATGATCGGCTCGATGGCCAATGGAGAGCCTGTGTTCGCTGCGCCCGACGGTTCGGCGTTCGTCTTCAACCCGACGACGAAAACACGATACCGATTGGCCAACGGCACGATGGTGTCGCCCGTCGTCAACGGCAACTACGGCGATGTCGAGTGCGACCCCGCCGGTCGTTGCCAATTGCTGATCCACGGTGCCTCGCACACCTACTCGATGCCGTATTCGGCACATGCGTCTTTCTCGATCTCCCCCGACGGCGGCCATGCCTATATCGCCGTTTCCACCGACGGCAGGACGGAACGCTCGATGGTCAATGTCAGGACGGGCGTCGCCCACACCGTTCGTGAGCCGCCCAGCAGCGATGGCGGCTCGACAGGGGACACCGCCGCCGGGGCTGCAGCCGCTTGGGCACCAGACGGGATGACGGCGTTCTTCGTCGACGGCACACAGCTGACGAAGGTGTCGAGCGACGGGATGTGGACACAGCAGATCGACCTCCCTGCTCCGGTATCGCCGAACGCCGTTGCCGTCGCTGTCGCCTGACTGCCGGTCCGCCTGCTCGCCTGACTGGAACGTCGGACGACGGTTTGGGCCGTAACCTGCCAGAGTGCCGAATCCGCCAGCTTCGCTTGTCGAGGTTGCCTCCAGGGTCGAGCAGCGATTGGAGGAAATGCTCGGGGCAGAACAGCTCAGGTGGGCAGCACTCAACGACGATCTGAACGCACCGTTCGACGGGTTGCGCAACCTCATCGGACACGGCGGCAAGCGGCTGCGGCCAGGATTCCTCTACTGGGGTTTCGTCGGTGCCGGCGGTGACCCCGCCAGTCGCGTGGCGATCGACGCCGGAGCAGCGGTGGAACTGTTACATGCCTTCGCCCTGTTCCACGACGACGTGATGGACGGGTCGTCGACGAGACGCGGAGCACGAACGGCGCATCTGCTGTTCGCCGATCAGCACAAGCGCGCCGGGTGGGTGGGTGAGAGCAGGCGCTTCGGTGAAGGTGTCGCCATCCTCATCGGCGACCTGGCGTTCGTCTATGCCGACATGCTGGTCGATGGTGCCCCGCCGGAAGCGATGGCGATCTGGCACGAGCTGCGGATCGAACTCAATGTCGGCCAGTATCTGGACATTGTCGGCACGGCGAGCGGTGAACGGCGGCTGGATCGATCCGAACAGATCTCCCGCTTCAAGAGCGCCAAATATACGGTCGAGCGCCCATTGCAGATGGGGGCATTGCTCGCTGCACCGCAACGCTCTGCGGAGTTGATGCCGGTGCTCTCGCGATACGGAGTCGCCCTCGGCGATGCATTTCAGCTGCGTGACGATGTGCTCGGTGCCTTCGGCGACGAACGGCTCACCGGCAAGCCCGTCGGAGACGATCTGATCGAGGGCAAACCGACACCCATGCTGGCGTTGGCAACGGCGAATGCCACGCCAGCGCAGCAGGCCGTCCTCTGCGGAGTCGGCACGACGGTCGGCCCGAACGGTGTTGCCGATATTCAGCAGGTGCTGATCGACACGGGTGCCGTACGGATGGTCGAAGCGCGTATCAGTGCGCTGACGAGCGAGGCGATCGATGCCATCACCAGCGCTCCGATCTGCACGGAGGCCTGCGAGGCATTGACAGACCTGGCGATCTATCTCGCCAGTCGCGACTCCTGAGGCCAGGACCCTGCTCTATCGACTGACCAGACCATCGGGAGCGGGCTAACGGAATTCCGCAAGTGCGCCACCGAGGTCGGTTCGCAGCACAGAAGGATCATTGGCGACGGCGTTCAGCCACGGCGGCAGCCATCGAGCGCAGACGGCCACGGGACAATGCATGCCGGACAGGATGATCGCCTGGCGGAGCAGGGTCATGGCGTAATCAGCAGGACGGATGTCTCGGGAGAGTTCGAGCAGCGCCCACGGGTCTGGATGTGCCGGTGACAACGCCGGAGAAACGACCGGGATGGATATGGATGTCGGCCGTGTCGGTCCACCCGCAAGGCCCGGCCCATCGGTCAGTACGGCGCCGCGGACGAGTTTCGGCCGTGCGCCGGCGATGAGCAGGGCGATATACGCACCGATGCCCCGCCCGACGATCGTGCACGGTCCGAGATGGGCGAGGGCGACATCGGCGTCGGCCATCAGGTTCTCGGCGGAATAGCCCCCGCCGATACTGCGGGTCGAGGCGCCGTGCCCGCTGAAGTCGAGTCCGAAGATCGGGCCGCTCCAATGCTCGGCAGCATTCGCCGGCAACGTCGTCGACGTGCTCGATTCGCCGAGCCCGTGCAGGAGCAGCAGTTGCCCGGCGGGGCCTTCCCGCAGCGTTCCGGTGGGCAGCGTATGCAGCGCGAGTTGGATGCGGTTGTGCTGCAACATGGTCATCCCGAGATTGACAGTCGTCATGTCAGCGGCTCACGAATTCGAGGACGATGTCGGCGACGACGTCCGGCTGTTCGATATGGACGAAGTGGCCGGCGTCTGCAAATTCGATGATCCGTCCGCCGGCCGGCAGCATCGAATCGATGTCCTTCGACCTGATGCCCCATCCCATCTCCTCGGGGAGCAGGCCAAGCACGCCGAGAAATGGGACGCCGATCCCCGGCAACCGTTGGATCGACCATTCGGGTCGCCACGGACCGAAGCCACCGAAGCGCATCGACGGATCGATCTTCCACCGCCATCCGTCCTCGCGCTCCTGTGCGCCGATGCTGACGAGGTAGCGCAGCCATTCGATGGGTAGCCGCGGGTTCATCTTGCGGCGGCGTTCGGCGAGGCCATCGGATGTGCCGGGCCTGCGAGACGACAGATGCGCGCGGCGGCGGAAGTCGAGCCATCCTTCGATATCGGCCTGCAGCATGCGGGAGCGCTCGTGCTCTGCGACATCCGGCGGCGTTCCGCGGAACGGAATACCGTCGATGTTGACGATGTGTGAGAAACGGAACGGCTCGGCGTCTGCCAGTTGCAATGTCATCGCTCCGCCCTTGGAATGGGCGACGATCGGAGCAGGATCGATCGTCGTGGCGGACATCACCGCGGCGGCGTCGCGCAGGTCGGCATCCCACGAGTAGAGAGGGACGTGATCGCTGTCGCCGTGGCCGCGATGGTCCCATGACACGACACGCCATCCGCCAGCAGAGAGTTTCGGCGCAAAGACGTCGAAGGTGCCGGCGAAGTCGAACCCGCCATGGACGAGGAACAACACCGGTGCGCCAGGGTCTCCCCATTCGTATGTGGCGATACCTACACCGTAAGCATCGACCCGGTAGGCGCGATCGGGGCGATGCGCGCCAGGAAAGGTCACAGGGCCGTCTGTCATCGTCGAGAGGCTACGGACCCGACGTGACTTTGTCGTGATCGGCCGCTCGTCAGACGGCGGCGTTCGCTGCTTGCGGGTGCCGCATCCCGACGTCGATCGCCAGGTCGAGGAAGATATCCGCCATTTCCGAGCGATAGCGCAGGTTGATATCGGAAGGGCGCCCCTGATGGGCGAAGATGCTGTTGGCCTCGATGCGCTCGACTCCGGCCGAACGGGCCAGCCCGACACTCGTCGCCGCAGCGGTGTAGAGATCGGCGTTCTGCGGATCCTCGAACTCCAAGTCGACGAGCACTGTCAACACCGCCTCGACGTCGATCGTGCCGTGAACAGCCGATCCGTCGCTACGTGTGATTCCCATCTTGTTGGCTGAAGCCATAACATTCATCGCGAACGGCCCTCCTCGAGCCCGAGTGTGGGGCTGTGCGACCCGCACCCAATAGAAGCCGCTCCGTCCCGGTTCTATTTCGTGACACTCGTCGCATGCGCCGTCGCTCCACTCAGCAGGTTCAGCGCCGCTGACTACAGCGAGAATCGCCGCGCGTCTTGTCGGCCCTGCTCGGCGTGTGCGCTCGGGGCGAACAACGACGGTTTGGCGTGCGGGGTATTCTGAGCGTTCGCCGGAGGGGTTTCCATGCGTCTGCAGTTCCTCACAGTCATCGTCTCGCCAGTCCTGTTCGTCGGCGCGCTTGCGGCGTGTGGCAGCAGCACGAGCACGTCGGCAACGACGGTGCCGGTCCGTGAATCGATCGGCCTGCAGGCGCCGACGCAGTCGCAGGGCAGTGCGGCCGCCACCGTCGCGGCGACGTCCACTGGGACCGGCTTGCCGGCGCCTCCGCCGACAACGGTCGCCGTGACGACAACGGTTCCGCAGACCTACATCGTGCAGGCAGGCGACCAGCTCAAACGCATCGCTAAGAAGTTCGGCGTCAGCGTGACCGAGTTGATGAAGGTCAACAGTATTGCCAACGCCGACAAGATCGAGGCAGGTCAGACACTGATCATCCCACCGACGACTGCTGTTGGGGCTACGCGGGCCCCGCTCCCGGCGACGGCGCGAACATCGGTCTCTCCGACGGCGACCACTGCGAAGAAGCCCTGAGTTCGACTCGCCATTCTGCTGTGGCCGGTCGACATGCTGCGCCTCTACGACCGGGCGACTCGTGAAGTTAGGTGGCTGACGTTGCGTTTCGGTGGGCGACGGCGAGGTGGGCGACCTCGTCCATGATCTTCGTCATCTCGAAGTCCTTCGGCGTGTAGATCGCGGCGACGCCGAGCGTCCTCAAAGCTGGTTGATCGGCGTCAGGGATGATGCCGCCGAGGATCAACGGGGCATCGACACCCGCTGCGCGCAGACCGTCGATGATCCTCGGGATCAGTTCGAGATGCGAGCCGGAGAGGATCGACAGACCGATGACGTCGGGGTCCTCGTCACGGGCCGAGGCGATGATCTGCTCAGGGGTGAGACGGATGCCGGAGTAGATGACCTCCATACCGGCGTCGCGTGCGGCGACGGCGATCTGCTCGGCACCGTTGCTGTGACCGTCGAGACCTGGCTTGGCGACGAGGAAGCGCGGTGGGCCGCCGACGATCGTCTTGACGAACTCGGCAACGGTTCGCAGCGATCCAACCGCGTGGCCGGCCGCAGCGCTGACTCCGGTCGGAGCGCGGTACACGCCGAAGACGTCGCGCAGCACGCCGGACCATTCACCGGTCGTGCCACCGGCCTTGGCGAGGGCGATGGAGGCGGGCATCACGTTCTCGTCGGACTCCGCGACGCGGCGTAGTTCGGCGAGTGCAGCGTCGACGAGCGATTGGTCACGTGCCGCCCGCCACGCTTCGACATCGGCGATCAATTCCTTCTCGACAGCAGCGTCGATCGTCAGGATCGATTCGATTCCGCCGGTCAACGGCGATGGTGCTGTCTCCTTGAACTGGTTCACGCCGACGACGATCTGCTCGCCGGTCTCGATCCGTGCCGTACGGATCGCCATCGAGCGGACGAGCCGTCCCTTTAGCTCGTCGACGGCCTCGAACGCACCGCCGAGCGCAAGCACGTCATCGAGTTCCGTCTGGGCAGCGTTGCGCAATTCAGCCGTCCGTGCTTCGACGACGTGTGAGCCGTCGAAGACGTCGTCGTACTCCAACAGGTCCGTCTCATACGCCAAGACCTGTTGCATGCGCAGCGCCCACTGTTGATCCCACGGACGGGGGAGGCCGAGCGCCTCGTTCCACGCCGGTAGTTGGACCGAACGGGCCCGTGCATTTTTCGACAACGTCACGCCGAGCATCTCCAACACGATGCGCTGGACGTTGTTCTCCGGCTGCGCTTCGGTCAGCCCGAGCGAGTTGACCTGTACGCCATAGCGGAAGCGGCGGGCCTTGACGTCGGTGATCCCATAACGGTGCTCTCCGATGTGGTCCCACAGTTCCGTGAACGCCCGCAGCTTGCAGATCTCCTCGATGAAACGGATGCCGGCGTTGACGAAGAAGGAAATCGAACCGAAGACCTGGCTGAATTGCTCTGGTGGAACCTGGCCGGCATCACGAACGGCGTCGAGGACGCCGATGGCCGTCGCCAGCGCGAAGGCGATCTCCTGCACCGGTGTCGCACCGGCCTCCTGCAGATGGTACGAGCAGACGTTGATCGGGTTCCATTTCGGTGCGTTGAGGGCGCACCACGAGACCATGTCGACGATCAACCGCAGGCTCGGTTTCGGCGGGAAGATGTAGGTCCCCCGTGACAGGTACTCCTTGACGATGTCGTTCTGGGTCGTGCCACGAAGCGCCGTCGTCGGCGTGTCGTGCTCGTCGGCATTGGCAACATACAGCGACAGCAACCATGCAGCCGTCGAGTTGATCGTCATCGACGTGTTCATCCCGCCAGGCGGAATACCGTCGAGCAGGCTGCGCATGTGGCCGAGATGGGCCACTGGTACGCCGACCTTGCCGACCTCGCCACGCGCCATCACGTCGTCGGGATCGAAGCCGGTCTGTGTCGGCAGATCGAAGGCGATCGACAGACCCGTCTGACCCTTGGAGAGGTTCGTGCGGTAAAGGGCGTTTGAGGCTTTCGCCGACGAGTGCCCGGAATAGGTCCGCATCAACCAGGGAGAGTCGCGCCGCTTGCCGCTGTCAGGATGAGCCACGTTGACGATTGTTACCCAGCGGTCGTCGCTCGCGCCACCTGAATCATTGCGTCGGACCCGATGTTGGTCAACTCGATCGTCCAACCGTCCGCCGTGACGGCCTGTCCGGCGGCTGTCAGCATGTCGTAGAACGGTGCGGTTCCGACCTTTGTCAACTGCACCCTGTCGGCACCGGTGCACGGTGTGGCGTCGGTATGGCCACAGGCCGAAGGGGACTGGTCGATCAGCGTGATGGTGACGCCGGCCTGCGGCAGAAAGAAGTCGAATCCTGATTTCGCCAGCAATTCGACGGTGAGCATGTGAGTCGCGTCGACGGGCAGGATGACGACTCTCGTTCCAGAGGTGCCGAACGACGGCTGCAGAGCAAACGTCTCCCACGATGTGTTCGAACGCGTCGCAGTCGTGCGTACCGTGGCGAGGTTCGGCGAGGCGGCGGCGACGGCGACGAGCGGTAACCAGCGTGCGGCGAGACGGTTGATGGCAAGTGTGTCCTGGGCGTCGCGGCTGGTCCTATCGAAATCCCGCGGTGCAGCGCTGTCACTCATCACGTCGAGCCCGCTCGAGTGTCCCTCTCCGCTGTCGTCGCCGGAGTGCGGCCAACCGAGCAGGTGCCCGATCTCGTGTTCTTCCAGATCGACTGCCGGTTCCGGGCCCCAATCCGGATGGAAGTCACTGGCCCCGACGTAGGCAGCGCGCCCTGTCGAACTGGCTGGACACTGCGCACGTGTCGGCTCGTTGCATGTCGACCCGTGGATGCCGAAGCCGCCGGCAGCCGATGCCGTGTGCTCGGCATCGGCGACTGCGAAGACCGCGTTCGAGGTCGTCGCCGATCCGCTGAGGGCATGGCTCACGCAAACGTTCGGCGAATCGGAGGCGGTCATGTCGTACGTGCCGCCGGCAACGAACCGCGGCCGATAGAGACCGTGCGACAGCGAGACGAAGTAGGCGGAGACATACTGGTTCAACGTGTCGGTGATGTTCGTAGGAGTGAGCTGCAAGCGGAATGGGACAGGGTTGTAGGTCTGGTCGGTGGTGTCGAGCGGGACGTGGCAGATCCATACCTCGATCGTTTCTGTACCGACGTCGGGCATCGATCTCGTCGAGTCGAGCAGCAACTGCAGCGCAGCCGGTAGCGCAGGAGGCGTCGATGTCGTGAGTGCCGTTGCGGTGGTGGGCGTATCGAGGATCGGTGAGGAAGCCGTCGAGGAACTCGTTGATGTCCGTGACGTTCCTGCACACGCCGCGAGTGCAATCGACACCAATGCAATCGCCACGAGTGCAGTCCACCCTCCACCGGGAACGTGTCGCTTCATCTCGTTGCGGCGGCCAGTCTGTTCAGGTAGTCGTCGCGAGTGATGTCGATGGCCCCGAGCGAGACGAGATGCGGCGTCGTCCACTGAACGTCGAACAGTTCGATACCGTCACCACGGAGACGTTCGATCAGCCCGGCAAGGGCGACCTTGGAGGCGTCGGTCTTCGTATGGAACATCGACTCGCCGGCGAACAGGTGGTCGATGCGCACGCCGTACACGCCGCCGACGAGTTCCCCCGCCTCGTCCATGACCTCGGTACTCGACGCCCAGCCGAGGCGGTGCAGCATGGCGTAAGCGTTTATGAACGGCTCGTTGATCCAGCCGTGAGGTCGTCGAGGGTCGCCGCACCGCCGCATGACCTCGGTGAACTGTTGGTCGTGTGTGACGACGAACCGTTTGCGTGCTCGCCTGAGTGTCCGGCTCTCGTGGAGGCCGTCGATCGGGATGATCCCGCGAGGGTTCGGAGACCACCAGCCGATGTCTTTGCGCTTGCGTCCGTGCGGCATCGGAAACAGGCCGGCCCGGTAGGCGGTGATCAGTGTGGACGGCGCGAGGTCGGCACCAACGCAGATCATGTCGGACATCGCCGGTCGTGGATCTGGGAACGTCCACGGCGAAGGCGGCAGCGGCACAGGCACCCCCCGACCGTACCCCGATCGCCCGAGTGTCAGGGCCGCAGCCGAGTGTCCTGGCGACGACTACGGGTGTCACGGTACCCGGTTGAGGGCGCCATGAGGATTTCGGGTGGCAACGTCGTACGGTCCGACCTGCGTTTCCTTCGGCCGTCAGATCCGGCCCGACTTCCTGCCAGTACCTGCGCTGCGTCAGCAGTCGTCTCGAAGGAGAGTGCCATGCCAGACCTCACCCCGATGGTCTCCGCCGTCTTCGCCCCTCATCTCGGCGTCGCCACCGCTGAGATGCTCAGCTGCGCCGGCATGAGCGCGTGCACTCGGCAGCGCATGGTGCGCCAGGGTTCGCTCGAAGTCGTATATCGGGCACATATCGGCTCGGCTCGGCGCTGTGCCTACGACGCTCGAGTCTCGCTGCATCGCGCTGTGCCTCACCTATCCGTCCGGATTCGTGACCGGTTCGACTGGCGGCAAGCTGCTCGTCGTCCGCCGGATGCCACCGCCGGAGCCGATCCACTTCTCGGTACCGCACGGCCTCCACGTCGAGATCGGCGACGGGGTCGTGCTGCGTCAATCGACGTCGATTCGACCAATGGATGTCATGACGAGATCGAGCGGGCTGCGGCTCGCCAGTTGGCCTCGCCAGTTGGCCTCGGCTGACGTTCGAAATCGCCAGGGACGTGGTCGAGTTCGACCATCGTCGATCGTCGAACAACTCCTAGCCGACGGCGCTGCACATTCGCCACGCTGGTCGCCGTTGGTCGTCGTCTCGTGCACTCCGGCCGCGCCGGATCGTATGAGTTTTCGCGGACGCTGCTGCACCGAGCAGGTGGCGGACCGCTCGAATCGCACCCCGAGGTGATCGTCGCACGGCTCCTCGCTGACCGCAGCATCCCGATCGTCGCCCAACTTCGTGATCTCGTGCTGCCGAACGGCGCGACGATCCGCGTCAGCTGCACCGCATCGGCTCCGGAGTGTGGTGGCGACGGCTACGGGTGCCGCGACACTCGGGTGGTGTCGCGGCACTCGGGTGATGCTCAGTACTGGAAGAAGCCGACCTTGGTCTTGCGGCCCAGGTGACCGGCGCTGAGCATGCGGCGCAGCGTCGGCATTGCTGCGTAGTTCGGGTCGCGGAACTCGGCGTACAGCGCATCGAGGATGGCGACCGAGGTATCGAGGCCGACAAGATCGAGCAGCGCGAACGGGCCCATCGGGAAGTTGCAGCCGCCACGCATCGCCGTGTCGATGTCCTCCATCGATGCCGTGCCCTGTTCCCACAAGCGCACCGCGTTGTTGAGGTATGGGAACAGCAGCGCGTTGACGATGAACCCGGCACGATCCTTGACCTGCACGGCATCCTTGCCGCACGACTGCGCAAATGCTGTCGCCGTGGCGATCGTGTCGGCGCTGGCAGTCACCGGTGAGATGATCTCGACGAGTTTCATCGCCGGGGCCGGGTTGAAGAAGTGGATGCCGCAGACACGGTCAGGTCGTTGCGTGGCGATCGCCATTTCGATTACCGGCAGCGTCGACGTGTTCGTTGCCAGGATGCCGCTCGGCTTGACCACCTGCTCGAGCTGGGCGAACAGCGCCTTCTTCACGGCCAGGTCCTCCACCACTGATTCGATGACGAGGTCGCAGTCGGCGACCGCCCCGATGTGGTCGGAGACGGTGATCCGCCCGAGGATGTCTTCGCGTTCTTCAGCGGTGGCCTTGCCGCGTTCCACCTGCTTGGCGAGGCCTTTCGTAACGCTGGTGAGCAGCGCGTCCGCCGCTTGCCGTGTACGTGACCGGACCACGACGTCGTACCCGGCTCTGGAGACGACCTCGGCGAGACCTGCACCCATGATGCCGGAGCCGAGAATTCCGACCATCTTCAGCATGTCGGGACGTTCCACCGGCTCTTCGGGCTTTTCAGGCATCGACAAACCATAAGCTACCGACGGGTAACAAGTCGAACCGGACAGCAATCCGCGAGACAGCCCGGTCGTCGACACGACGTCGGCTCAATGTCGGCACGCGCTGACCCGCCGCTGACAGTTCGTCGGCGGTGACACCTGACCAGTCGAGGTTCAGGTGGTGTTTGCCCTGCGGACATCTTCGAGGAGTACCGTGCGTTCGATGCAGATGGCCACGCCTGAGCGCGTTATCCCGCTTGAAAACGTCCACAACTTCCGGGACCTCGGCGGATACGCAGCTGCAGACGGGCGAATCGTCCGTTGGCGGATGCTCTTTCGTGCCGACGGTTTGCAACGGTTGTCCGACAACGATGTCGAAGCGGTCCGTCCGCTCGAACTGCGCACCGTCATCGATCTGCGCACGCCGGAGGAACTCGAAGAGCGCGGTCGTTTTCCCGTTGATGCGATTCGAGTCGTCTTCCACCACATTCCGGTGATCGACGCGACGGCGCAGTTCTCCGAAGGTCTCGAGGGTGTCGACGATGCAGCAGATTTCCTCGTCGGTGCCTACCGCCAGATGTTACGTGTCGGTGCCGACCGTCTCGGAGAGGCGATTCGGCTGCTGGCGATGCCCGGCTCGTTGCCTGCCGTGTTCCACTGCGCAGCCGGCAAGGATCGTACGGGCCTCGTTGCCGCGCTCACCCTCGCAGCTCTCGGCGTGTCGGAAGACGACATCGTCGAGGACTACGCCTTGACCGAGGCGGCGATGCTGCGCTGGCGCGCCTGGATGGAGCGCACGCAGCCCGAGGCGATGAGAGCGTTTGATCAGATGCCGAGCGGCCTGTCGGCAGCGCTGCCGGCGGCGATGCGGCGGATCCTCGACGAACTCCGAGCGGCGGACGGTTCTTTCGACGGCTTTCTCGACTCGATCGGCGTCGGGGAGCAGGTTCGCTGGCACCTCCGCCAAGGTCTGCTGATTTAGCGGATCCAGCATTGCGGGCTAGGCCGGTGTTCAGACCACTGTCCGACCCCGGTGAGACGAAAGGGCCAGCGACGGAACGGTGCATTCGCCCCCTTCACTCTGCTCGTTGTGCAGATGGGTCGACGGGAGATTCCGGGCGCTTCGTGACGGCGAGTGTCGTGAAACCCTCGGAGGACGTGCCGAGTTGGGCGTGCAGCGCCGTGTTGCTTCGCAGGTAGTCGGCCATGTAGGGCAGCGTGAAAGCGAGCAGCCCACGACCGGCGGGCTCGACCATTTGCGCGTCGATCAGGCGTTGACGGTACACGCTCGTGTAGGCGAGGTCGACGCCCATCCGTTCGGCGATGTCGGCGATCCGCGATGGCTGACGATCGCGGGCCATCGCCAACAGGAATGTCCGATCGACGTTGGACAGGTCGGCTATCGCTGGTTCGTGAACGAGCGAACCCATTCGTCGCAGCGCAGCCGGAACCCCCTTGTCGACGTCGTCGCCGGTGATCTCGGCGGCGTCGGGGTGCTGGCGCCAGATCTGGTAGCCGACGAGTTGGATGAGGAACGGATACCCCCCCGTCGCCGCTGCGGCAAGACGGCAGGCCTCGCGATCGATGGTGCGGCCTGCGCTCTCGACGGTCGCCAGCATCACCCGTGCGACCTCGCCGAGCCCGACGGGCCCGAGCGTGTGGCGGTTGGCCCGACGCAGGAACGTCAGTACATCGTCGTTGAGCAGGCTGCTGATCGCCGACGGCAGGCCGGCAGCGGCGACAGCAATGTTGCGATCGTTGCGGAACAGGTGCTGGATGGTCGAGAAGAAGTCGCGAAATTCGCTCGCCTGGGTGCCATGGACCTCGTCGAGCGTGACCAACAGGCCGGAACCGGCAGTGGCCAGGAGGTCGCACGCCAGTTCCATCTGGTTACGCAGACCGGCGGCGACGACATGGGTGTCGCTCGCGTCCCAGGACAGGCCCCCGATCCCCATCGGGCCCGAGACGCTGGTGAGCTTGAGGCACCTGGCATTCGGATCGAGACCGGACAGCAACGCTGGCAGGTGCTGTACGACCAGCCTGCTGACGAAGCCCGGCGAGGCGGTTTCGTCGATCGTCAGCCAGCCTCGTTGTTTGGCGATATCGGCGACCTCGTTCAGCATCACGGTCTTGCCGGTCCCAGGAGCACCGGTGTAGAGCGTGGCCCTGCCGAGGGAACCTGGCCCATCGTCCAGTGCTTCGGCGAACTGCTCGATGAAATCATCGCGGCCGGCGAGGATCGCCGGCGAGTTCCCGAAGCCCGGTCGGAATGGGTTGGAGGCCATCCTCCGATACTACGGCTTTATAGTTCTTCATAGTCTTTAGTGCCCTTTAGAAAAGTGTCGTCCGCTCGATGCCGTCGAACCACGGCCTACGCTGCTGGCCATATGACTGGCAACATGAACGGGACGATCGCACTGCTCGGCGGGGACGAATTCGCACCCGAATACGAAGCCCTCGATCGCCGCCTGCTGCAGACGAGCGGCTCGGATCAGGTGTTGATCATCCCGACGGCTGACGCCTTCGAACACCCCCAGCGCCTGGTCGACCAGGCTGTGAACTGGTTCGCCGGTCTCGGGGCGACAGCGACAGGTCTGATGGTCCTCAACCGTCGCGATGCCAACGACGCAGACAACGCCGCGCTGATCAGTAATTCGACGTTCGTCTACCTGGTCGGCGATTCGCCATTGCACCTGCGTGGCGTGATGAAGGACACGCCGACGTGGGCGGCGATTGCCGGTGTGTTCGACCGCGGCGGCATCGTTGCCGCCTCGACAGGCGCTGCCGCTGCGCTGTGCGACCCGATGGTGGACCCACGAGGCGGGGCATTCACGATCGGGCTCGGCCTGCTGAAGGGTTTGGCGGTGATCACCCGTGCCGAGACCTGGACAGCGGAGCGTCACAAGCGTTCGGTCGAACTCGCGCGCGGCTTCCCGATCGCCGAAGTGCCAAGCGGTTCGGCCCTGCTGCGTACGGGCGACACGTGGGAGATGTTCGGCGACGTCGTCGTCGACGGCACTCTCCCTGCCTGATGCCTCAGCCTCTGGCTCGACGCTGTGCTGCACGGTTTGCGTGCGCCAATTCCTCGCTCGGGCATGAATCCCGAGTCGGTGGTGTCAGGTGCCCGGCGTTGTCGACTTCGTTGCGGTGGTGGCCGGAGCTGGCGTCGTCGTTGCAGTCCCGGCAACTGTCGTTCCGGTTTCGGCCGCAACCGGCGGATTGGTGCTGACGACTGTCGTTGCCGTGGCGCCGTCGACGGCCGGACCTTCGTTGATCGTCACGCTGATGAGCTTGATCTCCTTGATCGGAGGGGAACCGTCTGGCGCCGCCGCAGAGGCCATTGCCTGAATGGTCGTGTCATAGCCAGATTTCACGGTCCCGATCAATGAGTACGTCTGCGGCAGTGCCTCGCCCTGCGGACCGTCGATGATGAAAAACTGTCCCCCGCCAGTGTTCGGTTTGCCGGTGTTCGCCATGGCGATGTCACCGAGGCGGTAGGCGCGGGTCGGCTTCTCGTCGCCGACCGTGTAGCCGGGGGCGCTTTCCTTCGACGCGTCGCCGGGGCGACCGCACTGCACGACGAAGCCGGCGATTATCCGGTGGCAGTCGTGGTTGTCGTAGTAGTGATACCGGGCGAGCGTCACGAAGTTGTTGACGTTGCCGATCGCGTGCGCAGGGTCGAGGGTGATGGTGAAATCGCCGACGTTCGTGTGCACGGATGCCGTGTAGGACTTCGCCGGATCGATGCACAGCGATGGGGCAGCGGTGAAGGAGTCGGTTCCGGGTGAGCTCCCGTCGGCGTTGGCGCACGCGCCGGTGCCGAAGGTGAACCCGGCTTTGGTCGTCGACGTAGGGGTGTCCTTACTGAACGACTTGACCAGCACGAAGGCCAGCAGGATCAACAACGGAATACCGACGACGAATTGCAGGCCACGACGCTTGGTCTTGGCCTTTTTCTCCACTTTGATGAGCTGTTCGACCTTCAGTTGTCGGTTTGCTCGTTGTCTGTCTCGCTTGGCGGTACCCACGGGTGGTGAAGGCTACCGATTTCCGTCTCTCGACGCCGCAGATTGGGTAGCTTTTCGACCCGTGGCCCTCATCGTGCAGAAGTACGGCGGTACTTCCGTCGCCGACCCGGATCGAATTCGCGCCGTTGCCGAGAATGTCGCCTTCACCAAGCGCCGCGGACACGACGTCGTCGTCGTCGTCAGCGCGATGGGAAAGGCGACCGACACCCTGATCGCGCTGGCCAACAGCGTCTCCAGGACGCAGCCTGGCCGCGAACTCGACATGCTGCTCACGACCGGTGAGCGAGTCTCGATGGCGCTCGTCTGTATGGCCCTCGCCGACCTCGGCCTCGAGGCGATGAGTTTCACCGGAAGTCAGGTCGGGATCATCACCGACACGAACCACGGCAAGGCGAAGATCCTCGAAGTCAAAGGTGATCGCGTCCGTGAGGCCCTCGCCGCCGGCAACGTTTGCGTCGTCGCCGGATTCCAGGGCGTGAGCACCGACAAGGAAATCACCACCCTCGGTCGCGGTGGATCCGACACCACGGCCGTGGCGCTCGCAGCAGCGCTCAGCGCCGACGCCTGCGAGATCTACACCGACGTCACTGGAGTGTTCACTGCTGACCCGCGCATCGTTCCCCAGGCTCGTCGCCTGGCAAAGGTCAACTTCGACGAGATGCTCGAAATGGCGGGTGCCGGCAGCAAGGTGCTCAATCTGCGTTCTGCTGAATTCGCCCGCAATCACAACGTCCCCCTCCACGTCCGCTCCAGTTTTACCTGGGAACCCGGTACGTGGGTCAGCGCCGAGGAGCCCTCGATGGAAGAGCCAATCATCTCCAGTGTCGTTACCGATGCAGGCGAGGCCAAAGTCAGTGTGCTCGGCGTCCCCGATCGCCCAGGTATCTCGGCCGCGCTGTTCGAAGCGCTGGCGGCAACGAACGTGAACGTCGACATGATCGTCCAGAACACGTCGCATGCCGGCACGACCGATATCTCCTTCACGATGCCGAAGGCCGACATGGGTATCGCCCAGAAGATCGTCGAGCAGGTCGCCAAGGACATCGGCGCGGCGGGCGTCAGCCACGACGATTCGATCGCCAAGGTTTCACTGGTCGGCGCGGGCATGAAGACGAGCCCAGGCATCGCCGCCAAGATGTTCCGCGTCCTCGCAGACGAGGAGATCAACATCGAGATGATCTCCACCTCGACGATCCGGATCTCCGTCGTCATTGCCGCCGTGGACATGGAGCGCGCCGCTCGAACCTTGCACACGGCCTTCGGCCTGGACAGCGGCCAGGCCTATTCCGCCCCCCTCCCCGAACGCCACTAACCACCCATTCGGGAACTGAGTCCACTGGTGCACCGCCGGAGGTGCATAGCGGTCCACAGAACCTGCTCGCGTGCCGCGATCTGACCGCCTCTGGACAACTGGCCTAACATTGCGTGCACATGACGAAGCCACGTCCAGCTCTGGCCCCGTGGCGACGCGCCGGTCGAGTCAGTGAGGATCAGCAGTCAGCCGACGACGTCATCCGCCGGGTCGGCTGGGTATTCAGTCGCAATGCGGATACGCACGGCTCGCTCGCCGACTTCGTCAAGACCGGCGACGACGACATCGACTGGTACGGCCCGCGACTCGGACTGTGGTGGCCGAGCAGCGGCGCTGACAAGACGCTCGTCGAGATCGGTGCCGGAATCGGGAGAATGACCCCGGCGCTGACGCGGCACTACGGGTCGGTCGTCGCCTGCGACCTCGATGCTGCGTTCCTCGAACGCTGCCGTGAGACCGTTGCCGCTTTCGGTGAAACGTCGAGGCTGCAGACCGTGCATGTCGTCGATGCCAGGACCATCAGCCTGCCGGACGCCAGCGCCGACGTCGTCATCTCGTACCTGACGTTGCAGCACTGCAACCCGGACGACGCCCTCTGCCTGGTGGCCGAAGCGATGCGCATCGTCAAACCGGGCGGCAGAGTGGCCCTGCAGTTCCGTGCATGGGGTGGCATCGATCCACTGCTGGTTCCACTCAGCAAAGTCGTCCGCGGGGTATGGCGGGTCGTTCCGAAATCGACGAAATCGCCGCGCCTCATCACCCGGGCCGGATGGCAGGCCAATCGACTCAACCCCGATGATGTGATCGCCGCTGTTCGCCGGCAGCTGCCGGAACCGGCCTCGATCGAGGTCATGCAGTCGGAGTTGCGGCGCGGCACGCTCGTCACCTCTGTGCCGGTGATGCGCCTCGCCGGAACACACTCCAGTCACTGGTGGCTTCGAGTCGTCTCCTAAAGTTGCCTGGTTCGTAGGCGGGCGGGCGGGCCAGGACTGGGCTGATTCGTAGGTGGGCGGGGCCCGGCTGGGCTGAGGACGGAGCGGGTGAGGACGGAGCGGGTGTTCTGACCGCTTGCCTGGTGGACGGGTAATTCCAGGACGGCCGGCAGGCATCGTCGGTAGCGTTTCCCGCATGCGAGTAGCAATAGTTGGTGCAACAGGTCAGGTTGGCGGCGTCATGCGGACGCTTTTGGCGGAGCGCAATTTTCCGCTGACCGAGTTGCGATTCTTCGCCTCGGCCCGATCCGCAGGTCGCACGCTGCCGTGGGCCGATGGTGAGATCGTCGTCGAGGATGCCGAAACCGCCGATCTCTCCGGCATCGATATCGCCCTGTTCTCTGCCGGCGCGGCATCGTCGCGCGCGCTGGCACCGAAGTTCGCAGCCGCCGGAGCGATCGTCATTGACAACTCCTCGGCGTTCCGGATGGACCCCGCCGTGCCGCTCGTCGTCAGCGAAGTCAATCCTGGTGCGCTCGATTCGATCCCCAAGGGCATCGTCGCCAACCCGAACTGCACGACGATGGCGGCGATGCCGGTGCTCAAGCCGCTCCACGACGAGGCCGGCCTCGTGCGGCTCATCGCCAGCACCTATCAGGCGGTCTCCGGGGGTGGACTCGCCGGGGTCAGCGAACTCGATGAGCAGGCCCGCAAGGTCGCAGACGGCGCCGCCGCGCTGACGTTCGACGGGTCGGCCGTCGACTTTCCTGCACCGCACAAGTTCGTCAAGACGATCGCCTTCAACGTCTTGCCGCTTGCGGGCAGCATCGTCGACGACGGCTCGAACGAGACCGACGAAGAGCAGAAACTCCGCAACGAGAGCCGCAAGATCCTCGACATCCCGAACCTGCGGGTCAGTGGCACCTGTGTCCGCGTGCCGGTGTTCACCGGTCATTCGCTGAGTATCAATGCCGAGTTCGAGCGCCCGATCACGGCGGCACGGGCGACCGAACTGCTCGGCAACGCTCCCGGCGTCGTGCTGTCGCAGGTCCCGACTCCGCTCGAGGCGGCCGGTCAGGATCCGAGTTATGTCGGGCGCATTCGCCAGGACACGTCGCTTGACGACGGCCGCGGCCTCGTGCTCTTCCTCAGCAATGACAACCTCCGCAAGGGCGCGGCGCTGAACACCATCCAGATCGCCGAGGAACTCGTCAAACGCCGCTTCTCCTGACTCGCTGGTCCATGGACGTTGTTATCGAGTAGCAACACGCCAGACGCCGCAAGGCAAATACTCGTTCAGCTTCATCCGTCACTGAAATACTCGATTGGAGCGCGGTCAGAGGAGGGGCGCGGTCAGAGGAGTGAGCGGTGAAGGCGAGCGTGAACGCGCCGGTGGACGAATTCCTCAGGCGGCGCCCATCCCCATCCCTCTTTGATCACCGGGCGCTTGTGTGGACTGAGGATCAGCAACGTCGGAGCGACGCGGACCAGGGCGATGCAGACGGCGGCGAGACGTGATATCTCGCATAGGTGCAGCGCGTAGCTGCAGACGACGAGTGAATAGCTGCGGCCTTCCAACGCGCCGTCGCCGAGATCGGCGAACGTCAGCGACTCGGCCGTGGAACCGGTGCGATCGAAATATGCGGCCTGCGTATATGGGTCGATGCCGGTGACCTCCGACGCGCCCAGGTCACGTAGCTCGAGTGTTGCTTCACCGCTGCCGCATGCCAGATCGAGCACGGCGTCGAGGGCGAGGTGCCACTGTTCAACGGCGAGGCGGAGGGTCTCTCGGACCTCGTCCTCATGCGGATTGCGATACGTCGAGCCGTTCATCTCGTAGAACGCGGTGACACCGCCAGCGTCGTAGCCGGGCGTGATCGGCGCTCCGTCAGCCATCTGTTTCCTCAGCCGTCGGTAGGTCAGCCGTCGGTA
>JAYTOR010000036.1:0-10462 GCA_043747685.1 Actinomycetota bacterium | reverse complement strand
GTCCTAGATGCTGCCGAACGCGTGATCCGTCGCGACGGTGCCGGTGTTTCGCTGGAGGCGATCGCCATCGAAGCAGGCGTGACCAAACCAATCGTATATGCGCGCGTCGGGGGCCGCGCCGATCTCGGCAACGCTCTCGCAGAGCGACTCGCCGACCGCCTCGTCGCCGCTGCCATGACCGCAACCGACGGCCGTCCGTACGGGCGTGGAATGTTGGCCAGTCTCATCGAGGCAAACCTCGCCACGGTCGCAACGCATCGCGAGTTGTTCATGTACGTCACCGGCGGGGCGTCCGACGAGACACCCAAGCGCACGCTGTATCTCGCTGAGCGGTCGGCGATCCCGTTGGCGGAGCAGTTGGCGAGGTGGCGAAGCAGACAGGGTCTCGATCCTGCGGTTGCGGATCCCTGGGCGTACGCCGTAATCGGCATGCTGCAACTCGTTTCGCTGTGGTGGCTGAATGAATCGGACCGGCCCGCTGACCAGTTGGCCGATCACGTCGCCGAGTTGCTCTGGACCGGTCTCTCGGGGAGCTGAGCGAACCGCAGCGCCAGAACTTACCGGTAGTAGATTCATTCTCAGGATCGTGTTACCGTCCACCTGTGGCCGATGGGGACGAGGACATGACCGAACGCTCCGCTCTGTCGGGTGCATGCACAGGAGTGTCACGATGACGACGAACGACGATCCGACGAAATGCACCTGCGCGGGAAATGGGCACCGGTGCTCGAGGAAGTGACCGAGATCGACCTCGCGTCGACGGCAACACCCCGAGCGAATTGCACGGCGCTTACCTTCGAACCGGGCCGAACCCGGCGTCCGGCGGCTCGGACCACTGGTCCTTCGGCGACGGCATGGTCCACGGCATACGGCTCGCAAACGGCAAGGCCGAGTGGTACCGAAATCGTTTCGTACAGACGCCGAACATCTCCGACCCGATGGACGACCCGATGGCAGGAATGGGCGACCTCACCCGTGGCACGGGCAACACCTATGTGGTGGCGCACAACGGCGAAATCCTCTGTCTCCGAGAGGGCCATTGGCCGAGGAAATTCGACAGCGAATTGAACACTGTCGGCGTCCAGAACTATGGCGGGGCACTGACGTGTTCGATGACGGCGCACCCGTAGATCTGCCGGACCACGGGGAGCTCATCGCCTTCAGCTACCTCAGCCCGAGCCGCCGCTCCTGCACTACATACGTATCGACGCCAACGGTGTACTGCAGCAACTCCAAGGGATCGACATCCCGAAGATGGTGATGATGCACGACTTCAATGTCACCCAGAACTACGTGATCTCCATGGATCTACCCGTCTGTTTCGATCTCCGTGCGCTCGAGACGGGTCTGCCGTTCCTGTTCGATCGCGACGCAGGGGCACGTCTCGGCGTGATGCCCCGTCACGGCACGAATGCCGCTGTCCGTTGGTTCGAGATCGAGCCGTGCTACGTCTTCCACGCGGTCAATGCCCACGAGCAGGGCGACTGCCTCGTCATCCACGTCTCGCGCCAACCGCAGGCCTTCGGCACGAGCAACGACGACTACCGCGCGGTCGCCAGACTCTGGCGCTGGACGATCGACCTCACCAAAGGAACGGTCACCGAACAGCAGATCGACGACCGCCCCGATAATTTCGGCCGCATCGACGATCGCCTGATCGGCCTCAACGCACGCTACGGCTACCTCATGGCGATGGGAGGCGAGGGCAACAGCGAAGAGCCCGTCTACGGGTCGGCACTGTGGAAGTACGACCTGCGCGACGGCACATGCTGGGAGCAATCAACTCGGCGACGGCGTGCGCGACGCCGAGCCGGTTTTCGTTGCGGCGGCTCCCGATTCCGGCGAGGACGAAGGTTGGATCATCAGCCTGTCGCACGACACGGGATCGGGCGAGTCCAAGCTGTTGATCATCGACGCTCAGGATTTCACGGCCCCGCCAATGGCCACCGTCCGCCTGCCGCAACGCGTGTCGTACGGCGCGCACGGCAGTTGGGTGCGGGACCGCATTCTCCGTCGAGGCGTGTAAGACCCACCAGGACGACCGTCGGTCGCAACCGACCGCGATCGGCTCGCCGCAGTTCGAATGATTCAGACGGCCTTTCCGGTCAGGCGTCCGATCGCCATCGAAATGAGCAATGCCAAGGCGCCACCGATCAGCACCCTCACCGCTGCTCGCCCGAGTGGAGCGCCGCCGAGGCGGGCACCGACAGCGCCAAGCACGCCGAGTTCGACCAACGTCGCAGCGACAATAACAGGGAGACGCAGAGCAGCGGAGGCCAACAGGACGACGAGGATCGGCAAGATCGCTCCGGTGATGAAGCTCAGCGCTGAGACCACCGCCGCCTCGACGGGGTTGGCGAGCGCAGTGACATCGATCCCCAACTCGTCTCGGGCGTGGATCGCCAGCGGATCGAGGCTCGACAATTCCTGCGCGACTTGCTCTGCCAGTCCTGGGCTCAAGCCTCGTCGCCGGTAGATCTGCGCCAGTTCGGCACGTTCGTCGTCCGGGGTCGCCGCAATTTCGGCCGCTTCGCGTCGCAGGTCGGCGCGTTCTGCATCGCGCTGGGAACTCACCGAGACGTACTCTCCGGCAGCCATCGAGAGTGAACCAGCGGTGAGGCCGGCAATACCGGCGACGAGAATGGTCGAACGCGTGCTCGCCGCTGCTGCCACCGCCACCATCAGGCTGGCTGTCGAGATGAGTCCGTCATTCGCTCCGAGCACCGCCGCACGAAGCCACGCAGCGCGCCCGCCGACATGGCTCTCCGCCGCCAGATGATTGCGTAGGGTGCGAGTCACCGGACGATCATGCCAGCTGCTGCCGATGCTCCGTCAGGATATTTTTGCCCCACCCACGCTGCGGTCGGAAAGCCACGGCCGGACAATTCGGGATGAGTGACATAGTTCACTCGCCCTTTTTTATGACAACCTGTGACGCCAGTCGATGTAAGTCGCAAGTACTTCGACGTCTGGAGCATTCTGGATCGCCGCACAGCACTTGCTGCCAGTATCGCCATCGTATTGACGGGGGCCTCGGGAACTGTCGCGGCTGCGTCCGTGGAAGGTATTCCGATGCTGGGACTGAACCGAAGCCATCAGCTTCACCTTCCGACACTTGTGGCGACGAGTACGGCGATCACGACGACACCAACGTCCACGAGTGTGACCACGATGCCCGACCGCCCTGATAGTTCGGCGCCACCGGAGGTTGTCACCTCGATCGTCTACATCGACGATGTCGTCGTCGTGACCACACGGGCGCCCGTGTGCACAACCGTTTTGGAGGAAGCCGACACGTCACCGCCAGCCACGGCGGCCGCTCCGGTTGCTCCGGTTGCTCCGCAGCGACGAGGAAGCAGCGTCCGCCATCGACCGCAGCCACGTCGACGAGCAGTGCCAGAACCAGCGCTGCGCCCAGAACGCCGGCGACGGTCGGCAGCCAGGGTGGCGGTGATGATCATGGCGCTGATGACCACGGCGGCGGTGGAATCGGCAGCGACGGGAGCGATGGCTGATGGAGGTTCCCGGCTCGCGGCCGACAAGGAAGCGGCGCAAACCGGCGGCCGCTGCACGGATCCTGGCCTCCGGTCTGGCGACGCCCGACCGTTCAGCGGGCTCGACCTCCAGCAGATCGGGCCTCTTCCAGCTCCAGCACGAAGCCCCGGCGTCGTCGGCATCGAGCGCGACAGAGAACGGATTCGATTGCCACTCGGCACGGCCATCGATCTCGGCGGTGTCGGTAAGGGACGTGCCGCCGATGTCGTCGCTACCGGGGCTGATCCGGCGTGGTGCCGTTTCGGCCTGTGTCAGCCTCGGTGGAGACATCCGTGTTGCAGGCGGCGTACCGGAGGACGGCGGATGGAGCATTCCAGTCGACGATCCGCACGACTGCTCTCGACACCTCGGTCGCGTACTCACCGCCGATGCGTCGATCGTGACGAGCACGACGGAGTTTCGTAATTGGACCCGTGATGGGCGCACGATGCACCACCTCATCGACCCTCGGACTGGCATGCCGGCGGGTACGGGTGTGCCCGCGGTTGTCGTCACAGCGCCACAAGCGTGGTTGGGGGAAGGGTTCGCCAAGGCAGCGCTGATCGCTGGACGGGTCGCCGGGAGGCGGATGCTCGACGCCGCAGGGATCGGCGGTTGGATCATCGGCAACGACCGCTCGTGCACGGCCACCGAGTGGGCTCCGGCGATGACAAAACCGGCATCGGCACGTCCGACGGTCACGCTCACCTACGAACAGCCGGTCGGCTCGGAACTCGAAGCACAGCGGATCGGCCACCGGTCTGCAGGCCGCGCGGAACCGGTCGCGTGATGCTCGCACTGAACAACAAGTTCTGGTGGTACGCCTCACGCGCGAGCGGCCTGATCCTGTGGTTGATCCTTGCGACGGGCATCTGCTGGGGATTGGCGATCACCGCCAGAATGATCCGTCGTCGAGGAATGGCCGCATGGATGCTCGACCTCCATCGACATCTCGGCACGCTCGGGCTGGTTTTCACTGGCGTGCACCCGGTCTCGCTGTGGGCAGACAATTTCGTCCACTTCGGCGCAAAGCAACTTTTCATCCCGATGGCGTCCACATGGCGTCCGGGCGCGGTGATGTGGGGAATCATCACTCTGTACCTGCTCGTCATCGTCCAAACCAGCTCGTGGTTCATGAAACCGACTGGCCGTGGCGAAGGCTGCATCGGCGGCTGTCGCGCAACAGCGGGCTTCGGTTGTCCAGAACGTTCCGAACGATACAGCAACGGATGCGGTTCGTGCAGAACGGGTGGCGCGGCGGCGCTGACGCCGCGTCTGGGCCCGATGGACGCTCAGGAGCCGCCAGAGACTGGCGGTTTTGTCGTGCGTATCCGTCGAGTGTCGTGAGGCCGCCTGTCATCGCCTGCCGCCAACGTCGCTCCGGTCATTCGACTGATGCGGCGCAGCGCTCGCCAGCCTCTGCATAGAAATCGAAAAATAGCGCAATCGACCCTCCATCTGCAGCTGAACAATCTCCTTGTATTTTCTGCGACCAGCGAAATTAGTGTCGGTGTCGCCGGCCCGGCAGCCCACCTGTTCTGGGATGTCGACACTCGACATACGCTTCACGAGCTTGTAGGAGAGTCCAGCCGACATGCGCTTGAAGCGGGTGTCCTCGTCACGATCGACGCGCTGGCCGTAGACGACGTCGTACCCCCGCGCCAGCGGCGGGCCATGTCGAGTACGACTGCAGGTGGGTCCTGCAGATCGGCATCAATGATGACGACTGCGTCGCCTTTGGCCGTGTCCAGTCCGGCGGTGACGGCCACCTGATGACCGAAGTTACGTGAGAGCCGAACGATTCTGCAGCGGGCGTCTCGGGCTGCCTGCTCGCCGAGGATGCGCCGACTGTCGTCGGTGCTGCCGTCGTCGACGAAGACGAATTCGACGGTGCCGTCGAGCCGGTGAGATAAAGAATAGAGGGCCTCGAAGAGATGCGATAGAACCTCTTCCTCGTTGTGTACGAGAACGAGTATCGAATAGATCGGCATCGGCGACTTCCTTGATCGGTGGCGCACCGTGGTCCGGTAAAGGCTTGGCTCTCTAGCACGGAAAGCGCCATTCTCGGTTCTTTCAGCTGTGTTGCGACGATGGTCGTACCATTGCGTACGTGTCCGAACAACGGGTTGCCGAGCTGCTGGGTGCCGAGCCGGAGGTTGCCAAAAGATCGGGTGCTCATGTCTCTTTACGGATCGCCGTGCTTTCGCCGATTGCCTGGCGAACCCCGCCGCTGCACTACGGACCGTGGGAGTTGTTCGCTTCGCTGCTCGCCGACGGGCTCGTTGCCAACGGTCATCAGGTGACATTGTTCGCGACGGGCGATTCGTCGACAACGGCAACGCTACGAAGCACCGCCGCGCGTGGATGGTCCGACGTTGCTGGCGTCGACACCAAGGTCGCAGAGTGCACGCACATCGCCAACCTGTTTGAACACGCAGCCGACTTCGACATCATCCACAACGGGTTCGATTTCCTGCCGCTGACGTACAGCAGTCTCGTCGATACGCCGGTCGTCACGACGATCCACGGGTTCTCCTCCGAGCAGATCGTTCCTGTCTACGAGCGGTACGACGATTCGACGACCTACGTCGCCATCAGCGACTCGAACCGCGATCCGAGACTGCACTATGCGGCGACGATCCATCACGGCATCGACATCGGTTCGTTCGCCGTGCACCCCGCTCCCAGCGGACACCTGTTGTTTTTCGGGCGAATACATCCGGACAAGGGCACAGCCCAGGCGATCGAGGTCGCCAGGCGTTGCGGACGGCGACTGGTGATCGCCGGCATCATCCAAGACGAACGATATTTCCGTGAGCAGGTCGCACCTCATCTGGATGGCGACAGTGTCAGCTACGTCGGGCCCATCGGTGCTGACCGCCGGGCGGCGGTGCTCGGTGAGGCTCATGCACTGCTGCACCTCATCGACTTCGAGGAACCCTTCGGTTACAGCGTGGTCGAGGCGATGGCGTGTGGGACGCCGGTGGTCGCCTTCGGTCGCGGCTCGATGGCGGAACTGATCGACGACGGATCGACCGGTTTCGTTGTCGGGGGCATCGATGCCGCCGTCCGTGCCGTCGAACGGTGCGCTGGTCTCGATCGTCAGGCGATACGTGCCGTTGCCGCCCGACGCTTCAGCGTGGCGACGATGATCGAGTGTTACGAAGCCGTCTACCGCACGGTGCTCGACGCACGTCGAGGCCCGTCGACGTCAGCGCGACACTAACGACGTGACGCATCGGACGCGCCGGGTTCGGACGGTCGCCGAGTGCCGAAGGGTAGAATAAGGGTTCTTCCCAGGAAGAGTCGCCTCGTTTGGGCAGGATTGCCGTTAGCGCTGCCGCCCCGTGCAGGCTCGACGCCTCGACCTGCTCGACTCGAAGGAGTCATGATGCCTGCCGGCCCCCACGGTCATTCAGCGGTCCAGCCAACACATCGTCGGATCGGAATCCTCAGCACCTATCCGCCAAAGCTCTGTGGATTGGCGACGTTTGCCGCAGCGCTCGGTAATGAACTCCGGCGGGCGGGTAACCGCGTCGACATCGTTCGCATCAACGACGGCGACGAGACCGATCCCATCGTCGCACCAGTTGTCGGTGAACTCTTGCACGGGGTTCCGGAATCGATCTGCTCTGCTGCTGCGCTGCTGTCGCTCTGCGACGTTGCGATCATTCAGCACGAATACGGCATTTTCGGCGGTGTGGACGGTGACGAGGTCCTCGATCTGCTCGATGCCGTCGCTACGTCGACCGTCGTGGTCCTCCACACGGTTCCGCTGCGGCCGACAGCCCATCAGCGCTCGGTGTTGGTCGACATCGGTGAGCGCGCAGATCGAGTGGTGGTGATGAGCGATATGGCCCATCAACGGCTGATGGCCTACGCCATCGACCCGTCGAAGGTGGTGACGATCCCGCACGGTGCGTCCACTCCGTCGTTGGAACGACTGAAGGACGTCGACCTCACCGAGGGCGAACGCCCTCAATTGCTCACGTGGGGCCTGCTGGGACCCGGCAAGGGCATCGAACACGTCATCGACGCGTTGGCGATGCTCACCGATCTCCCGGTCCGCCCTCGGTATACGATTGCCGGGGTGACACATCCAAAAGTGTTCGCCAAAGAAGGCGACCGCTATCGACAGTCGCTCTTCGATCGCGCCGAGGCGTTGGGTGTTGCGCAGTGGGTCGACTTCGACGACACGTATCGCGACCTCGGCCAGTTGACGAGGTTCGTCGCCTCGGCGACGGCGATCATCTTGCCGTACGACTCCCGTGATCAGGTCACGTCTGGCGTCCTTGTCGACGCCATCGCCGCCGGTCGTCCGGTCATTGCCACCGCCTTCCCCCATGCGGTCGAACTGCTCAGCGGCGGTGCAGGCATCGTCGTCGCCCATGGCGACGCCCGAGCGCTCGCCGACGCGATTCGCGTGGTCATGACCGACGCAGTCCGCCTGGCGTCGATGGAGGTCGAATGCCGTCTCATCGCTCCGTCGCTGCGCTGGTCGGCGGTCGCCCAACACTATGTTCGACTCTCGGACCATCTGATCGATTCGACGGAATCGGTCGCGATATGAGATCGACGGCAGACTTCGGTCTCGAGCACCTCGACAGTCTCTGCGACCATCGCGGTTTGTTCGAACATGCCAGGGGCACGGTCCGCCGTAGGGAGCACGGCCGCTGCACCGACGACAATGCCCGCATGCTCGTCGTCTCGTCCCGCGAACCCGATACCGGACTTGCCCTGCGGCTGAGCCGCCTCGCCCTGCACTTCGTCCTCGACGCCCAGGACGCCACCGGCCGAAGTCGCAATCGCATGGACAACGCCGGCATGTGGGCGGATGTGGCGACCACCGAGGACTGCTGGGGTCGCAGCCTGTGGGGACTCGGCGTCGCTGCAACGCAGCATCCCGACCCGGGGGTACGGCAGCAGGCTATGGGTGGATTCGATACAGGGATACAGGTGAGTTCACGCTGGTCGAGAGCGTTGGCCTTCGCCGCCCTCGGTGCCGCCGAGGTGCGTAACGCCTTTCCGGACCATGTCGGTTCGAAGCAGGTGTTGACGGACGCGCTCGAAGCGATAGAACCGCCTCGGGCCGGGACGTGGGCATGGCCGGAATCTCGGCTGCGATATGCGAATGCAGCACTCGCCGAGGCGGTCATCGCCGCAGGTGCTGCGCTCGGCAGCCAGACGGACATCGATCGCGGGCTGACGATGCTCGAGTGGCTACTGACCCGAGAGATGGCAACCGGACACCTCTCGGTCACCGCTATCGGCGGCGAGGGTCCGGAAGGTCGTCATGCTGAGGATCGTCATTTTGAGGATCGTCATTCTGAGGATCGCGCTCCGGGGTTCGACCAGCAGCCGATCGAGGTTGCGGCGATGGCCGATGCCTGCTGGCGCGCCTATTCCGTGACCGGAGACGAAACCTGGACCAGAGGCATCTCGGCTGCAGCCGACTGGTTCACCGGCGACAACGACGCCGGTGTCGTGATGTACGACGACATCTCCGGCGGCGGCTACGACGGCCTGCAGGCACATGGTGCCAATCTCAACGAGGGTGCCGAGTCGACGCTCGCGTTGATCTCGACGATGCAGCGGGCTCGATCGTTCACCCCCGTATGAAGATCCCCGCAGCGATCGTCACCGAGACCGGCATCGACATTCAGCCGGACCACACCAGGGTGATCATCAGATTCTTCCTGCCGGGTCGCGAGGATGCAGGCCCGGGGGATTCACGTGCTGGACCCGTCATCGACAGGATTCTCGATCTGGCAGAGGACGAGGTCGAAGCAACGATGCTGAGCGTGGACGAACGGTTCGGAGATCGCCATCATCGGCTTCACGATGTGCTGCTCGAGCATGCCGCGTTGGTGACCCCGCGTATCGATGTTGATCGGCCACTGTCGAAGGCGACGCTGTTGTTGCTCGGTGCCTGCTTCACGCACGAGTTTTCGATCGAGGGTGCAGCCGTATGCAACCCGTCGATCGTGCCGCATTCGCAGCAGGACGCGAGCGGCGAGTTGGCGTTCGTCCTCAGCGTCCGTTGCGTCGGCGAAGGCCATCGATCGAGCATCGGCTTCAGAACGGGACGGGTCTCGGCTGATGGTGTAGTGACATTGGACGAAGTCGGGCGATTCCCAGTGACCGCTGTTCCGTCGCCAGGCCGAAATCACCGGTCGGTGTTCCACCTCAAACTCGAAGAGCTCGGCGATGATCATGAGAATGCTGCGTGGGTGCTCGATCCGCTGCCGGAGCGGTTCAGCGACGCCGAACTCGATGCCAGGATCGCCAGCTTGGCAGGCGATGTTGCCACCCGCCGCCATACGACGACGACGATCGCCAATCTGCGCAGTCTGAGGAACTCCTCGTATCGGGTCGAGTTCTCCGCCTCCACCGAGCTCTCCGAACGAGTGCTGTGGCCGCAGGCACCAGCAGAGAGCCACGGGATGGAGGACGCACGATTCGTCCGTTTCATCGGCGACTCCGGTGACGCCGTCTACTACGGAAGCTACACGGCCTACGACGGAGCGAACATCCGCCAGCACATGCTCGAAACGACGGATTTCCGCACCTTCGACGCCACACCGATGGCCGGATCTGCCGCATCTGGCAAAGGGTTTGCTCTGTTCCCGCGACAGGTCGGTGGCCGCTACGCTGCGCTCTCACGGTCCGATCGCGAGACCAATTCGATCGCCTTCTCCGACGACATCCACTGCTGGACATCGTCTGAAACGATTCAAGTGCCCGAGCGTCCGTGGGAGGTCTTGCAACTCGGCAACTGCGGGTCGCCGATCGAGACCGAAGCGGGATGGCTCGTATTGACGCACGGTGTCGGACCGATGCGGACCTACTCGCTCGGCGTGATCCTGCTCGACCTCGAAGCGCCGCAGCGTGTCGTGGCGCGGTCGGATGGTCCGATCCTGGTGCCGAC
>JAYTOR010000035.1:0-2489 GCA_043747685.1 Actinomycetota bacterium | reverse complement strand
GTCGCGCTGCGTCAGAGCTATACCGACGCACGCACCGTGCGCGCCAGACTTCGCGGCGCCAACCCGGACGCCGGCGCCGTCATCGCCTCCCTCGAAAGCCGTCAGGGGACCCCGGTCCTGCGCTTCGGCGGAGAATGGTTTGCGGCCTCTGTCGGAGCGGGACGCAGCGACATCCCACCGTCGCTGCTCCAGGTGGTGGCAGCGGGACGGAGTGGACATCAGCGGACGACAGTTGGCGGATCGCTGTTCGACGTGGTCGGTGTCCCGATCCCGGCAATCAATGCCGAGTACTTCGAGTTCATACCGCTCAGTGACGTGCAGGAAACGCTGCGATCGGTGCGCCGCTCGTTGGCACTCGGGGCAGCGATTGCAGCCGTACTCGGGGGACTGCTCGGCGCACTGGCGAGCCACACGGTGCTGCGTCCGCTGCGTCGAGTCGCCAATGCGGCGGCGACGGTACAGGGCGGCGATCTGACCACGCATGTCGATTCGACGGGGGACCCCGATCTCGACCCGCTGCTCGGCTCGTTCAACGAGATGGTCGACGAATTGCGAAAACGCATCGACCGTGACGCCCGTTTCGCCGGGGATGTCACGCACGAGTTGCGCGGGCCGCTGGCGGCGATGTCGGCGGCGACAGCACACGCCAGGCGTCATGCCGACAACCCCGAAAAGATCCGCTATTCATTGGACGTACTCGATCAGAACGTCGAGCGCTTCAGCGAACTGGTCGTCGACCTCTTGGAGATGAGCCGTATGGAGGCGGGCGTCGCCGAACTCAATCTCGAAGCCGTGCGAGTCAAAGATTTCCTCGATGCCGTCGTCGTCGCCTTCGCGACGCCGGCCCCTGTGCAGATCGCCGGCGACGTGCCGGTGTCGGTGATCCTCGACAAGCGCCGGATCGGTCAGTGCCTGGTGAATCTGCTGCAGAACGCCGAGCGGTACGGGGGCGGTGCGACGGCGATCGTCGCCAGCACTGCAGAAGGATCGCTGCAGTTGGCAGTCGAAGACGACGGGCCCGGGGTTCCAGAGCACGAGCGGGAGTACATCTTCGAACGCTTCGCCAGAGGAACGGCCGCCAGAGACATCGGCGGCGGGACCGGCCTGGGATTGGCGCTCGTCGCCGATCACCTGCACCTGCACGGTGGTTCGGTCGCCGTCGTCTCCAGTTCGTCAGGCGGTTCTCGGTTCGAACTGACGTTGCCACTCGAGGTTCCACACGGCGCGACTGCCGGAGACTCGGGATGAACCGATCGCGTCGTCTCATCGGCGTGATCGTGCTCGGTGGCGCAATGCTGGCGGGTTGCAGCCTGTCCACAGAGCGTAAGGCGGTGACGGTTCCGGACAGCTCCGTGCCATTTGCGCTACTCGATCCGGATTCGGTCCCGGCGCCTGTGGCCACGACGCTGACCGGAACGACGGTTCCCGGGAGGCCGGTGACGATCTACCTCGTCAAGAACGACGTTCTGGTCCCGGTCATCCGTGCCGTGCCGGATCCGACACCAACGGCGCTCGTCGTCCAACTGGCGGCTGATCCGACGGAAGCGGAGATCGCTGCCGGCCTGCGCTCCGAGTTGGCGACAGAGGGAGGCCCGAAACTGGTATTGGACAGCGTGCTCACCAGAGGCGTGGCGACGGTCGATCTGGCACCTGGCTTCGCCGCGCTCGACAGTGACAGTCAGTTGTTCGCCATCGCCGAGTTGGTGTGCACACTGACGGCGCAGCCAGGTACCGGTCAAGTCGCCTTCACACTGCAGAATGCGCCGATCGAAGTGCCCCTGCCAGGGGGCACCACCACCGGCAACCCTGTGACAGCCACAGACTACGGCGTCCTGATCAACCCCTGATCAGGATTGGAGCACACTCGCGTAGGCGGGGATCGCCGGTTGGCCGCCGAGGTGGGCGTACAGCACCTTCGATCCCGCTGGGATCTCGCCGGATTGGATCATGCCGATCATTCCCGCCATCGACTTGCCCTCGTAGACGGGGTCGGTGAGCATGCCTTCAAGCCTGGCACATGTCTTGATGGCGTCGATCGTCTGCTCGTCTGGGACGCCGTAGACGCCTGCAGAGTAGCCGTCGACGATCGTGATCTCATCGGGCCGCAACGCGCGCTCGAGCCCGATCTTGACGGCGGTGTTCTCGGCAATACGAGTGACCTGGGCGATCGTCTTGTTTATCGTCGCTGAAGCGTCGATCCCGATGACATGGCGATCAGACCGATCCTCGATGGCGAATCCGGCGATCATGCCGGCATGTGTCGATCCAGTCACGGTGCAGACGATGATGTGATCGAAGAAGATGTCGTGCTCGGCTTCCTGCACGGAAACCTCCCTGGCCCAGTTGGCGAAGCCGAGACCGCCAAGCGGATGATCGGATGCACCAGCCGGTATCGGGTACGGCTTCCCGCCGGCGGCGAGGACCGAGTCGAGCGCGTGCTGCCAGCTGTTACGAATACCGATGTCGAAGCCGGCGGGGTCCATGCGAAC
>JAYTOR010000034.1:0-5350 GCA_043747685.1 Actinomycetota bacterium | reverse complement strand
TCAACGTCACATTCATGCGTCAGTCGATGGCGCCGGGGTCGATTGCCATCGCCTCGCAATCCGGAGGTGTCGGGATCGTGCTCGCCTCCGAGGCTGCGCGCCGGCGTCTGGGGGTCTCGTCGTTCGTGTCGTTGGGCAACAAAGTCGACGTCAGCGGCAACGATGTGCTGCGGTACTGGGCGGATGATCCGTCGACCTCGGTTGTGTTGATGTACCTCGAGTCGATCGGTGATCCGCGCCGTTTCGCGAGGATCGCCCGCGCCGTGTCACGGAGGGTGCCGATCGTTGCGTTGAAGAGCGGCCGGAGCGAGGCAGGCAAGCGCGGGGCGCGATCGCACACTGCGGCGCTGGCCACCGACGACGTCGCCGTCGATGCGTTGTTCGCCCATACAGGTGTCGTGCGCGCGAACACGCTCGACCAGATGCTCGACGTCGCCGCGCTGCTTGCCGTACAACCAGCGCCATCGGGTCGCCGTGTGGCACTCGTCGGCAATGCCGGTGGGCCGCTGATCCTCGCCGCAGATGCGGCATCGGCGAATGGTCTCGACGTCGTCGAGCTCTCGGCTGGGCTGCAGCAGCGCCTTCGCCTGCTCGTGCCGGATGCAGCGGCGACTTCCAACCCCGTCGACCTGCTGGCAACGGTCGACGTTGGATCCGTGCTCGGCGTCCTCGGCGCGATCGCGGCATCGGGTGAGGTGGATGCCTGCGCCGTGGTGAGTGTCAATCTCGGCGCCAACGCTCCGGCACCATGGCAGCTCGACTGGTCAGATACGTCCATCCCCGCCGTCGCCGTACTCCTCGGCGGACTGAATGCCACCGGAACGATGCCGACCTACGCGACGCCGGAACGGGCGATGGACGCGATCGGGCTGGCTGCAACCCGCGGTGCCTGGCTCGCGGCGACCGCAGACGAGCACGTTGTCGAAACACACGTCGACTTCCTGGCACTCAGGCGGCAGGTCCGCCAGTTGCTTCCTGCACCACACGATCGCCACGAGGAGACGGCCTGGCTGACGACCACCGACACATTCGACCTGCTCGAAACCCTCGGCATCCCGATCGCGCCATGGGCCGTCGGCCGGAGCGGACGCGAATGCGTTCGGCACGCCCAACATCTCGGCTTCCCCTGCGTCCTGAAAGCCGACGTCATCGGCGTTGTGCACAAGTCCGAAGAGGGCGCCGTCGTGCTCGGCGTCGCCTCGGCCACCATGGTAAGGCAGGTGGTCTCCGCCTTTCAGCACCGCTTCGGTGACCGGCTACGCCACATCGTCGTGCAACGACAGGCAGAACCGGGTGTCGAGATGCTGATCGGCGCCGTTCGCGACCCTGGTATCGGCCCGATGGTCGTCGTCGCCGCCGGCGGTACCGAAGCGGAACTACTCGGCGACCGGTCGGTGCTGCTCGCCCCGGTCACCGCGGCCCGCGCCCGGTCGGCGTTGGAGCAATTGAGGACGTTTCCACTGCTGCGTGGCTTTCGTGGCCGGCCGGTCGTGCCGGTCGAACCACTGGTAGACATCATCGGCCGAATCGGTCTGCTGATGGCGACGGTGCCGGAGATCCTCGAACTCGATCTCAACCCGATCATCGCCGCTCCCGATGGATGCCTTGCAGTCGATGCCCGCATCGCTGTAGCGCCACACGTCGTCCTCCCGATGCGTGCCATGCGTCAGCCCCACAAGCCGCCCGGTACGCCAGTTACGTCGGCCGGCGCGAGATGAATTCGGTCGACGCCGAACCCGTCTCCGAGAGGCGGGATCCGCAGGAGCTACCCGTCGGGGAACTGCGCACTGGTCCTGACGGCCTCGACGAACGCGAAGTGACCCGTCGACTGTTGACGTACGGCCGAAACGAGCTCGAACGACGCGACGGACGCTCGTGGCCACATGACCTGCTCCGCCAGTTCATTCACCCTCTCGCCTTGCTGTTGTGGGTAGCTGCGGCGTTGGCGGCCGTCACCGGCTCGACCGCCGTCTCGATCGCCATCGCCACAGTGATCGTACTGAACGCCATATTCGCGTTCGTGCAGGAACAGCAGGCAGAACAGGCCGTCGAACTGCTCAGTCGCTATCTTCCGACGAAAGCGACCGTGATTCGCGGCGGACGACGACGAGAACTCGACGCCGTCGAACTCGTGCCAGGCGATCTCCTGGTCGTCGCCGAGGGCGAACGGGTGTCAGCGGACGCCAGGTTGCTGCACGGCACCGTCGAGATCGACACCTCGACCTTGACAGGCGAGTCCTCGCCGGTCGTGCGAACGGCCGGCCCCAACGTCGGCGAGAGCGGTTTGATGAATGCCTCGGACCTGGTGTTCAGCGGCTCGATCTGCACCGCCGGCGAAGCGACCGCCGTCGCCTTCGCAACTGGTATGCACAGCCAACTGGGCCGCATCGCTGCGCTCTCCCAGAACGTCGGGCCGCGGGGTGACAGTCCCCTGGAACGAGAAGTGCGGCGAGTGGCGTGGATCATTGCGCTCGTCTCGGTCGTCATCGGTGTCGCCTTCCTGCCGCTCGGCACGCTCGCCGCCGGCCTGTCGTTCTCCGCTGCCGCCGTTTTCGCCATCGGGCTGCTGGTCGGCAACGTGCCCGAAGGTCTGTTGCCGACGATCACGCTGGCGCTCGGCGCCGGAGTCAGGGCGCTGGCACGTCAGGGCGCACTCGTCAAACGACTCAGCGCCGTCGAGACGCTCGGGTCGACGACGGTGATCTGTACCGACAAGACCGGCACACTGACCGCCAACCGTATGCGAGTCGTTTCCATCTGGACGACGACGGGAACGATCGATGTCGAAGCGTCGGCGACGGTGAGTTTCGACGACGTCTCGCCGACAACGACATCGCTGGCGGAAGTACTCGCGTCATGTACTTCGGCGACGATCGACGACGACGAGCCGACGGTCGCACTCGGGGATCCCACGGAGACAGCGCTCTTGCTCGCCGCCCGTCTGCTCGGTGCGGATGTCGATGCGGGCCGACGGGAGCGCTTGTGCAGGGTGGTCTATCGATTCGACCCGTCACTCAAGCTGATGACGACGGTCGACGGCACGGTCGACGATTTGTGGGTGCACACCAAAGGCGCTCCGGAGTCGGTGTTGCTGCGTTGCACGACGGTGCTCCAACCCGACGGCAGCGAAGAGCCGCTCGACGGGGCCCGCCTCGCAGAAGTCGGCGAGATCATTGCGGCGCAGGCCGGCCAGGGTCTGCGCGTACTCGCCGCAGCACGAAGGAAGACCGACGGTGTTTCCTCCGACGAGCGAGCTGATGTCGAGTCGGGACTGTGCCTCGTCGGTCTCGTGGCCCTGCTCGACGCCCCCCGCCCGGAGGTCGCCGGCGCCGTTGCCAGTTGCCATCAGGCCGGAATCCGAATTCTCGTGGTCACCGGCGATCTCGGCCTCACCGCCCAGGCAGTCGCACGCCGAGTCGGCATCGATGCCGACCTCGTCGTCAGCGGAAGCGAACTGGACGTGATGAGCGACGCCGCACTCGATCGACTGCTCGTCGAGCACCGCGAGATCATCTTCGCCCGCAATTCTCCCGAGGCGAAACTACGCATCACCGACGCACTTCGATCGCTCGGTGAAGTCGTTGCGATGACCGGAGACGGCGTCAACGATGCACCCGCCCTCAAACGAGCGGACATCGGCATCGCCATGGGCCGATCCGGCACCGACGTCGCCAGGGACGCAGCCACCATGATCCTGACCGACGACAACTTCGCCAGCATCGCCGTCGCCGTCGCCGAGGGACGCCGCGTCTACGAGAACGTCCGCAAGTTCATCTTCTACATCTTCGTGCACGCAACCCCGGAGGTCGTCCCGTTCCTGCTGTACGCACTCAGCGGCGGGAGGATCCCACTCCCCCTAACGGTGCTACAGATCCTCGCGATCGATCTCGGCACTGAAACGTTGCCGGCGCTCGCACTCGGACGAGAACCTGCAGAACCGGGACTGATGAACCGCCCGCCGCGTCCGCAACGAGAAGGCGTCATCCGCCCGGCAATGCTCGTACGAGCATGGCTGTTCCTCGGACTGCTCTCCGCCGGTCTGGTCATCGGCGGCTATTTCTTCGTGCTCACCAGGAGCGGCTGGCACATCGGAGCGTCGATCGATGCCGGCAGCCCACTGCATCACGTCTACATGCAGGCCACCACGGTGACCTTTCTCGGCATCGTCGCCTGCCAAATCGGAACGGCATTCGCCGCCCGCACCGAACGCGCATCGCTTCGCCAAATCGGCCTGACGACGAATCCGCTCCTGCTCTGGGGCATCGCCTTCGAAATAGCGTTCGCTGCGGCGATCACCACGATCCCAGGACTTCGATCGATCTTCGGAACGACCCCACCGCCGCTCGACACGATTCCACTGCTCATCTCCTTCCCGTTCATCGTGTGGGGCGCGGACGAAATGCGCCGCTTGTTCATCCGCCGACACACCGTGACGACGGGCTCGCCCGCCGGCGACGCCGTGACGTGACGTGACGTGACGTGAGAACGCAGAATTGGTCTAAAGTCTCTCCCTTCGGCTGCTCCGTTCGTCCACGATGTGACGTGTGAACTCCCCTGTGCCGCAGCGTCCTGGCGTCATCGTGACCCTGACCCTGAACCCTGCTCTCGATCTGTTCAGTTCGGTCGAAACGATCGAGCCGTGGCGCAAGCTCGGTTGCGATGGCCCGCAGATGTCGCCGGGAGGCGGCGGCGTGAATGTGGCACGGGGTGTCGTCGCCCTCGGGGGTGAGGCGCGGGCGGTGATCGCGCTGGGTGGTCATGTCGGCCGACTGCTCGCCGACTCGATCGATCCCCGGATCGGTATCAGGCGCGTCGACATCGCTCATCCGACGCGGCAGAACTTCTGTGTGACCGAACGCGCCAGCGGCCGGCAGTTCCGGTTCGTGCATCGTGGTTCGCTGATGACGGCCGGTGAGTGGGCCAGGTGCCTGGAGGCGACCGTCACCGAGGCCGCTGACGCCGCCTGCGTCGTGCTCAGCAGCAGCATGCCGTCCGGCCTGGCGACGGATGCCATACCCACGCTGGTCGCCCGGCTTCGAGCGTTCGACGTCCCGATCATCGTGGACACGTCGGGGCCGTGCCTGCTGCAGGCAATCGAAGCGGAAACAACGCTCGTCAAGCCGAGCGTCAACGAGTTCTGCGGGGTCGTCGGCCGTGAACTCTCCGGAATCGACGAGTACGAGGCCGTCGCCAGACGCCTGCTCGAGCATGGGCGTTGTGAGACCCTCGCCATTTCACTCGGCGCCGAGGGGGCGCTGTTCATTCCTCGCAACGGCACGTCATTTTCTGTGGCTGCGCCGCCGGTGCACGTTGCAGGCACGAGCGGCGCCGGCGATGCGTTGGTCGCCGG
>JAYTOR010000033.1:0-30379 GCA_043747685.1 Actinomycetota bacterium | reverse complement strand
TCCATAACCTCATCCTACGGTGGCGTACACCGATGGGGGCCGCCGGACGCGAAGCACACACCCGAAAACGATTGCCGCAACGGTTGCCGCCCGCTTGCCGGTGCCGTTACAGCTCGAGCAGCATGACGTCGACGCTGTCGCCGCCGGCAACGCCGTCTCCGTCGGGCACCATCGCCAGACCGTTCGCGGAGGCCGACCACGACAACTGATGGCTGCCTTGTGAGGCGCCCCTTCGAAAATGCCAGCGTCCGTCTGCCTCGAAAGCACCGTCGACGCGGTCGAAATGCGTCTTGCCGTCCGCACGGCGTTTGATCGGGTCGTCGCTGATCGCCGCGACGACCGTTCGGTCGACCCTGGTGTGGCCCATCATCGAACGTAACGCTGGTCTGGCGAGCAACTCGAAACTGACGAACGACGACACCGGATTGCCCGGCAGGCCGAATATCGGAATCGCCGCGCCAGCGGTATTCGTCAGCAGCCCGAAGGCGAACGGCTTGGCCGGTTTGATGGCGATCTGCATCCATCGCATCGCGGCGATTCGCGAGAGCACCGCCTTGACCGGATCGAAGTCGCCCATACTCACACCTCCGCTGGTGACGATGGCATCGTGGTCATCGGCAGCCGCCCGCAGCACGGCCTCGAGTGCGTGCTCGTCATCGCGGACGACGCCGAGATCGCTCACATCGCAACCAGCCTGGCCCAGGGCGGCAACGAGCATTGCCTTGTTGCTCTCTCGGATCTGACCAGGACCGAGCGGACCGCCGTCGTCGATCAGTTCGTCGCCGGTCGAGACCACAGCGACCCTGAGTCTGGGAATGGCTTCGATCGTGCGTATATTGACGCTCGCCAGCACGCCGAGCGCCATTGCGTTCAGCACGGTTCCTGCCGGGAAAAGCAACGCACCCTCGACGATGTCACTGCCTGCGGCTCGGATGGCCGTACCGGCGCTGACCGACGTCGAGACGACGACCCTCGCTCCCCCGTCACGCGATTCGGTCTCTTCGACCATCACCGAAGCATCGGCACCGTCGGGGAACGGAGCACCGGTCATGATCCGCACGGCTTGACCGCTGGCAACGACACCGTCGAACCGCGCACCGGCAGCAACGGTCGCGATCACCTCGAGTTCCACCGCCGTCGATGAGGCCGCCGCAATATCGGCAGCGATCACGGCGTAGCCGTCGACGGCACTGTTGGCGAACGGAGGAACGCTCTCCTGCGCGTGAAGGTCGGTGGTCGTGACCAGTCCGATCGATGCGCGCAACGGCAACGAGACACTGGCGATCGGGTGGCACGCCTGACGGACGAACGAACGGGCTTCATCCAACGGGATCATCTCGCCAGAACGTACCCCGTTAGCGTTGGAACCGTGCACGAACGCAGGGCTGTGACCGGACGAGTTGCGGCCGAGGAGCCGCGACGCCATGTATGAGGAGGGTTCCGAGTTCACGGCGCAGTGGGAGACGTGGGATCGTCAGCACCACGAGACCGCAGCGATCCGCTTCGAGAACGGCGCGTGGACCGCTGATTCGATCAGCAGCCGCCATCGCACCCATGCCGTGCTGCGCCTGCAGCCCGATCATCAGGTTCGCCAATTCCTGCTGTTCCGCGACCAGGAGGACGCCGACCTATGGCTCGGGCACGATGGGCAGGGCAAGTGGGGCGAGGTCAACGGCATCTACCGCGACGACCTCGATGGCACAGAAGCGATCGTCCTGGACACACCGCTGACGTCGTCGATCGTCATCCGCGGACTCCTCGACGACGGTTTCGAGGTCGGTGAGATCTATGAAGCGACCGTCGCCTCAATCGACGTCGAGACGCTCGGCATCGTCCGGGAAGATCACGTCTACGAACGGCGGGCAGATCGCTCGTGGCGAATCACCGACCCACGAAAGACCGTCGACGTGGACGTCGATGAAGACGGTCTGATCCTCGACATCGACGGGCATTTCCGCAGACGGAACCCTGACGCCCAACCCGAAACTGGCGTACCGACGCGACTTTGAGCGACCAGATGTCCCCTCCGGTCCGGTGTGCTGAGGCTCAGGTGTCCTCGATCAGTCGACGGCGAGGCGACGGACGAGTTCGCGGATCGCTGCTCCGTACTGTGGATGGCTCCATGCCAGTTCGACGTTCGCTGCGAGCCAGCCCGCCGGATTGCCGGTGTCGTGACGGGCGAATGACCCGGCGGGGAGGGCGTCGCCGATGATGCCGTGGAACGGTTCATACGCGCAGACCGCCCGGAGCGCATCGGTCAATTGCAGTTCTCCGCCGGCTCCGGGCGTCAGTTCGGCGATCTCGCGCATCACCGCCGGCGTGCACAGATACCGGCCGATGATGATGAGGTTGCTCGGCGCGTCCTCGGCCGCTGGCTTCTCGACCATGCCGCTGAGCGGAATTCTGCCGCTGCTGTCGCGTGGGCCGGCCGGGGTGACGACGCCGTAGGCGCTGACCTCGGAATGGGGTACCTCCTTGAGGCCGATCACTGATCCCCCGGTTTCCTCGTACGCGTCGACCATCGCCTTGAGCAAGCCGGATCCGCCCATCAACTCGTCGGGAAGTAGGACGACGAACGGTTCGTCACCGACGGCCTCTGCGGCCACTCCGACCGCATGGCCGAGCCCGAGCGGCTTGTCCTGATAAACGATGTGGACGTCGAGCGCGTCGACGGCGCGCAGACGGTCGGCCAACTCCGTCTTGCCGGACTGCTCGAGCGAAGCGACCAGCGCGGGGTCCGGGCGAAAGTACGCATCGACAGCCGTCTTCGATTCGTGGCTGACGACGACGATCCGCTCGATGCCGGCGCCGAGCGCCTCCTCGATCACCAGTTGCAGGCCCGGGCGATCGACGATCGGAAGGAGTTCCTTCGGAACCGCCTTGGTCATCGGTAGGAATCGTGTTCCCAACCCTGCGGCGGGAATGACGGCCGTCCTGACGGCCTTCATCGGATCACGCCATTCCTTCGCATGCACTCTGGCTCACTCACACGTCTTCTTTCGATATACCGCGGGGTCTTCACGACTGCCAGAATACGGATCAGCACGGCACCCCGGATACTTCAACGGTGCTCGGAGATCTGGCTCGGCGTTCTCGAGACTCGGCGTTCGCTCTGGCGACCCGCGGCGCTAGATTGTTGGCACTCGCACGACGCGAGTGCTAACTGCCCTCCATCGCCCGGAGTTTTCTGATGCCGACCTATGTCTACAAGTTCATCGATTCCGGCGAGACCATCGAGGTCGTGCAGACCTTCGACGAGGACACGCTGACCGAGCTCGCTCACCCGAGTGACGGCGTCGTGCGACCCGTCAAGAAGGTCTTCCAGCCCGTCGGCGTGACCTTCAAGGGCAGCGGCTTCTACAAAACCGACAGCCGAGGTGGTGCTCCCAAGAGCGCAGCGACTGTCCCGGCCACCGCCGACAGCTCCGCATCGACCTCCTCCGATGGCTCATCGTCGAACTCGGCGAGCTCCTCGGAATCTTCGTCGACGAACGGCTCCTCGACGCCGGCGACGCCTGCCGCCAAGCCGGCTACGAAGGAATCGGCTGCCTCATCGTCGACGCCTTCAGCGTCGACATCTTCGACGTCGACGCCTTCGTCGAACTGAAGCGCTCGAACCTCACATCCTGCAGGTAACGTCGTCGTCAGTTCTACATCGGCTTCCCCTCCGACTGCTCTGCTCCGGCAGTGCGTATCGAAGGAGGCCGCCCGTGGCCGGGTCAGTTCTACGTCACACCATCGCCTCGGGCGACAGCGGCGTTCGACGTCAGCTCGTTGCCTCGATCGCTCGATGCAGACGCTTCTCGGCCCGGCATCGGGTGCTCGCGTGCATCCCGGTGTGCGCGTTGGCGGTCGGCGTCGGATTCGGGGTCAATGCCCACGTTCGCGCCCTCGATCGGGCCCGACAGTCGTGGGAGCAGCGAATGGTCGTCGTCAGTGTCAGGCATCCGATCAGCGCCGGTTCGGCCATCACTGCTGACGACGTCTCGCTCGTCGAGATTCCCGTCGCTGGCGTTGCATCGGCCGCGTTGCACGCACTCCCAGCAGGTGCGGTGGCGCTCGACGACCTGGCAGCGAACGAGGTGCTGCTCCCGAACCATCTGCTGGGGACGGGCACGAGCCGGCTCCCGCCGGGATTCCTCGGTGTCAACATCCGCCTCGGAGACGCTGCACTTCCGTTGCGCATCGGTGATGCCGTCGCGGTCATTGCCGTGACCCAGTCGAACGCCGGCACCGATCGCAGCTCCGGCGAGGAACCACATTCGATCGCCGACAGGGCGGTCGTCGTCGCCGTCTCCGACAAGACAGTGGTCATCGCCGTCGCCGCCTCGGCGGCGGCTCAGGTCGCCGAGGCCGCCGCCCTCGATCGTGCCGTGCTGGTGCTATTGGCATCCTGATGCCGAGTGTTCCGGCAACGCCGTGCGAGCGCCTTCCAGCATCGCAACAGTGCCGAAACAATGCAGCGCCTACGATGCTGGCAATGCTGCTGTCACCGCATGAACAGGAACGTTTGCTCGTCCACGTCGCCGCCCAGGTGGCCCTCGCCCGCCAGGCGAGGGGGCTGCAACTGAACTACCCGGAGTCGGTGGCGATCCTCACATCCTGGGTCTACGAGGCCGCCCGTGACGGCCGTACGGTGGTCGATCTGATGGACTCCGGATGTCGCGTGCTGTCGCGTGCCGACGTCATGGACGGCATTGCCGAACTCATCGACGAAGTCCAGATCGAGGCGACGTTCCCCGACGGTACGAAGCTCGTGACACTGCACCAGCCGATCCGATGAGGGGCCGGCAATGATCCCAGGAGAGATCACCGGGCCTGATGGCATCCTCGTGCTCAACGCAGGCACTGTCGCTGTCGGCATCGCCGTACTCAACGGCGGTGATCGCCCGATCCAGGTCGGGTCGCACTACCACTTCGCAGAGGCCAACCCATCGTTGCAGTTCGATCGTGTCGCCGCACGCGGCTATCGCCTCGACATCGCCGCCGGCACGTCGGTCCGCTTCGAGCCCGGTATCGGCCGTCACGTCTCGCTGATCCCGCTCGCCGGTGATCGCATCGTCGCAGGCCTACGTGGCGAAGTAGCAGGCCCGCTCGACACCCCCCTCGACACCCCGCTCGATAGCGGGCATGGCGCGTCGGGGGGCTCAGATGGTTGAGATCTCGAGAGCGCAGTACCGCCGCCTGTACGGCCCGACCACCGGCGACCGAGTCCGCCTGGCAGACACCGACCTGATCATCGAGGTCGAGCGGGATCTGTGCTTCGGTGGCGAAGAAGTTGTGTTCGGTGGCGGCAAGGTCATCCGCGAGTCGATGGGTCAATCCGGTCGTACCCGGGCTGAGGGGGCCCCCGATCTGGTCATCACCGGCGCGCTGATCCTCGACCATTGGGGTGTCATCAAGGCCGACATCGGCGTGCGCGACGGACGGATCGTCGGCATCGGGAAGGCCGGAAACCCCGACACCATGAATGGGGTCGACCCGACGCTGATCATCGGACCGTCGACGGAGATCATTTCCGGTAACGGGCGCATCATCACTGCGGGGGCGATCGACTGCCACGTCCATTTCATCTGTCCCCAGATCATCGAGGAAGCGCTGTGCGCCGGCATCACGACGTTGATGGGCGGCGGCAACGGTCCGGCGGAGGGCACCAAGGCGACGACGGTCACCGCTGGCTCGTGGAACCTCGCGCGGATGCATCAGGCGCTCGACATGTGGCCGATGAACTTCCTGCTGCTCGGCAAGGGCAACACGGTGTCGCAGCCGGCGATGCACGAATCGGTGCTCGCCGGCGCGGGCGGTTTCAAGTTGCACGAAGACTGGGGGACGACGCCGGCAGCCATCGACGCCTGCCTGCGCGTCGCCGACGAAACCGGTGTGCAGGTCGCCATCCACACGGACACGTTGAACGAGGCCGGGTATGTCGAATCGACGCTGGCTGCCATTGCCGGACGCTCGATCCACACGTATCACACCGAGGGTGCTGGTGGCGGCCACGCCCCTGACATCATCACCGTCGCCTCCTATCCGAACGTGCTGCCGTCGTCGACAAACCCGACCAGACCGCATACCGTGAACACACTGGCCGAGCACCTCGACATGTTGATGGTCTGTCATCACCTCAACCCGTCGATCGCCGAGGATCTGGCATTCGCCGAGAGCCGCATCCGCCCGTCGACGATCGCCGCCGAGGACGTGCTGCACGACCTGGGGGCGATCTCGATGATCGGCAGCGACGCGCAGGCGATGGGTCGCGTCGGCGAGGTCATCATCCGCACGTGGCAGACCGCCCATGTGATGAAGGCTCGGCGTGGCGCGCTGCCCGGCGATGGCGAGGCCGACAACCATCGCGCCCGCCGCTACGTCGCCAAATACACGATCTGCCCTGCCGTAGCCCACGGCATCGACCACGAGGTCGGCTCGATCGCCGTCGGCAAGCTCGCCGACATGGTGCTCTGGGATCCGCGATTCTTCGGCGTGCGACCGCACCTGACGATCAAGGGCGGCATGATCGCCTGGGCGGCGATGGGCGATGCCAATGCCTCGATCCCGACACCACAACCCGTTCTGCCGCGTCCGATGTTCGGTGCCGCACCTCGGGCGGCGATGTCGACGAGCTTGACGTTCGTCGCCCAGGCGGCGCTCGACGACGGCCTCGTCGACCGCCTCGGCCTCGGCCGGCGTCTGGTCGCCATCGCCGATACCCGCACGCGCGGCAAGGCCGACCTGCCGGAGAACGACGCACTCCCATCGATCCGCGTCGAACCCGACTCGTTCGCCGTGTATGTCGATGGCGAGCTGATCGAGGAGAACCCGGCCACAGTGCTCCCCCTCGCCCAGCGCTACTTCCTCTTCTGATGCTGCCGTCCGGATTTTCAGCCGAGGACGGGAGGCCGTGACGGGGTTGAACCCGGCGCTGCTGTTGCTCGCCGACGGACGATTTCCCGCCGGCGGTCACGCTCATTCCTCCGGCACCGAGGCAGCCGTGAAGGCTGGTGACGTGACCGACATCGCCACGCTGCGGCTGTTCGTCGAAGGCCGCCTGGCGACCAGTGGACTCGTCGACGCTGCGTTCGCCGCTGCGACGTGCTGGCGGAGCGCTCGGCCCGGGGACGCCGATTGGCGCGAGCTCGATGCCGAGTACCTGGCGAGAACCGGTCCGCCTCGCCTGCGTCTGGCGGCGAGGACGCTCGGCAGGCAGTTGCTCCGCAGTGGCGAGCGAGCGTGGCCGTCATCCCGATACGGCGAGGCGCGGGCGGCGCTGCCGGACGGCGTGGTCCAGCCGATCGCCATGGGCGTTGTCGCCAACGCTGCCGGATGTTCGCCGGCCGAGGCGGCGCTGTGCGAACTGCACCATCTCGTCGGGACGCTGACCACCGGTGCCGTCAGGCTGCTCGGACTCGATCCCTTCGACGTCGCTGCACTCGGCGCATCCACAGCACCGGAATTGACCCGGCTCGCAGCACTGGCGGCATCCACCTGTGAGCACCCGGCGGCGAACCTGCCGGCCGACCTCGGACTACTCAACGACGTGCTCGCCGAGCACCACGGAACATGGGAGGTGAGGCTCTTTGCCTCCTGATCACGCCCACTCCTACCACGACCACGACCACGATCCGCTGGCGGAAGTTCCTCCGGATCCACGTGGCCGTCCATTGCGCATCGGCATCGGCGGACCAGTGGGAAGCGGCAAGACCGCGCTCGTCGCCAGTCTCTGCAGGCTGCTCGCCGACGAGGTCTCGCTCGTCGTCGTCACCAACGACATCTTCACCACCGAGGATGCAGAAGCGCTGCGGCGGATGGGAGTGCTCGCCGACGATCGCATCGTGCCAGTGGAAACCGGCTGCTGTCCGCACACGGCAATCCGTGACGACATCTCCGCAAACCTCGATGCCATCGAGGAACTCGAGGCACGGCACGCTCCCGTCGAGTTGACATTGCTGGAAAGCGGCGGCGACAACCTCACAGCGATCTTCAGCCGTGCGCTCGTCGACGTCCAGATCTTCGTGATCGACGTCGCCGGCGGCGACAAGGTACCGCGCAAGGGTGGCCCCGGCGTGACCACTGCCGACCTGCTGGTGATCAACAAGACGGATCTGGCACCCCTCGTCGGCGCGGACCTCGGCGTTATGGACCGCGACGCCAGGGCCCGCCGAGGCGAACTGCCGATCGAATTCACTTCGCTCGTCAGCCTCGACGGCGCAGCGAATGTCGCCGCCTGGGTCCGCAGCCGCCTCACCGCCTGGAGCAACGATCCCTCCCGCCGGTGACCTGAGCCCACGCGTTTGTGCAATCGTGCTAAGCCCGATGGCACAACTGCACGAACCGGTCAGGGGATGCAGGTGAGGGCGCGTTCTGCTCTGAGAGTGGGGCTCGATTCGCGCGGCTGGCCGAGCCCGGCAGTCCTGCGAGCTGAAGCTCCGCTGCTACTACGCGTCACGGACCAGACGGCCGAACAGTTGACGATCCATCTCGTCGGCGGTGCCGCCGGCCCCCTCGGCGGGGATCATCTCGACTTCGACCTCGCCGTCGGCAGCGGCGCTCGGCTCACGGTCCGCTCCGTTGCCGCTTCATTGGCTCAACCGGGACGCGAACGCGAATCAGTGTCGACGGTTCGGGTACATGTCGCCGCAGGTGCATCGCTCGATTGGTGGCCGCAACCGCTGCTGTCGATCGCCGGGAGCAGCCACACGATACGGACAGTCGTCGACGTCGATCGGGATGTCGATGCACAGACGGACGTCGAGACGGACGCCGGTACAGACGCCAGCCTGCATCAGCCTGCAACGATTCGTTGGGTGGACGAGGTCGTGCTCGGACGGTCCAGCGAGAAGAGTGGGAATCTTGTGGTCGATCAGCGCTTCACTGTCGCGGGGGTTCCGCTCGTCTGTCACCGCACGACGTTCGATCCACTCTGCGCCGGCGTAGGGCGTCACGGTCTTGGCAGGTCTGTGATCACTGCACTCGTATTCGGCCCCAAGGCGCTCGAGGCGCGTTCGGTGGCCTCGTCCACCTCGGCGTCGATCAGCATCGCCCGGTATCCGATCTCTGCGACGGCGACGAGTTGGATCGGACTCGGTCGCGACATCGACGAACTGCGAGCCAAGATGATCGACGAGTTCGCCCTCGGCCATCGCGAGCGATCCCCGTTCGTCTCGACTCACATTTCGCGCCGGTGAACAACGGGCGACAAGACGGAGAAGAGCGATACGGTCACGCTGCGCGTGGGGCATCATGCAGTCGTGGCGACTATCGACGAACCCAGCGCGGTGATGGCGAACCGCCGAGACCCTGGTAATCCAACACGTGCTCCAACGGATGCTGTCGACGAGCGACTCTGTCCGTCGAGGGTGGCGGCGATCCCCAAGGTCGAGCTGCACTGCCACGTCGAGGGGACGATGCGTGCATCCACCGCCGCTGAGCTGGCGACGTTGCACGGTGTCGTGTTCCCTGTCGAGAACCCGTCTGATCTGTACCACTACGGCGACCTCACCGATTTCCTCAACGTCTTCTGGCTGATCCAGTCCGTGCTCGGCGACCGCGATGCCTGGGCCCGGTTGGCCTACGAGAGTGTCATCGACGCAGCACATCATGGACTGGTCTACCGTGAATCGTTCTTCACGCCGGCACGGCATCTGCAGGCGGGCCACTCGCTCGCCGACATCGTCGCCGGGCTGGACGAGGGTTTCGCCCTGGCGGAACGCGAGACGGGCGTCGTCAATCGTCTGATCTTCGATATCGATCGCGATTTCGGGCCGCAGGTCGGACTGCTCCATGTCGGCCAACTCGTCGATCTGCGCAGCGAGGGTGCAACCGGGGCGGAACGAGTCATCGGCATCGGTATGGACTCGACGGAACGCGGTGTCGACCCGGCGACCTTCCTGCGCTCGTACCGGTTGGCGGCGTCCGCCGGATTGCAGCTCACTGCGCACCAGGGAGAGAACTCGCCGGCGTCCGCTGTGGCGACGGCGGTCGACGTGCTTCGCTGCCAGCGGATCGACCATGGCATCTCCGTGGTGGAGGACGAACGACTGATGGCCCGCCTCGCCGATATCCGCTTGCCGTTCACCGTCTGCCCCAATGCCAACGTGCGGATCAACCCCGACGTCTGTTCCGATCTGTCCGATCACGCCTTTGCGCAGATGCGCGCCGCCGGCCTGCTGGTGACGCTGAACACCGACGATCCTGGGCTCGTCGGCTTGGACCTCACACAGGAATACCTGCTGTGCGCGGAGGCGTTCGGCTTCGGCTTCGACGATCTCGTGGCAATCGCCCTCGACAGTGTCGAAGCCTCCTGGCTCGATCCCGTCGAGAAATCAGCGATGGTCGCTCGGATCGTCGCCGAAACGTCCGAACCTGCCCACTGATTCACCAGCAGTTCGGGCTGGCGTGCGGTCGGCGATACTTGCTCGATGACCGACACTCGCAACCCGCTGACAGGGCAGACCATCGAACTGTTGCAGACGCTGATCCGCAACCAGTGCGTCAACGACGGCAGCGCATCATCGGGGTACGAGAGCCGATCGGCTGACGTCATCGAAACCTATCTCGAAGGCAGCGGCGTGGATATCGAGCGCTACGAGCCGATCGCTGGGCGTGCCTCGGTGGTCGCCCGTATCGCCGGAACCGACCCCACGGCGCCGAGTGTCTGTCTCATGGGCCATACCGATGTCGTGCCCGTCGATCCTCAGGGTTGGAGCCGAGACCCGTTCGGTGGCGAGTTGATCGACGGTGAGGTCTGGGGTCGCGGCGCCGTCGACATGCTCAACCTGACGTCGTCGATGGCCGTCGCCTTCCGTCATCTGATCGACACGGGCTTTCGTCCAGCGGGCGACCTCATCTATTTTGCTGTCGCCGACGAGGAGTCCGGGTCGAAGCACGGTGCGCAGTGGGTCGCCGACAACGCGCCGGACGCCATCCGCTGCGACTATCTGTTGACCGAGAGCGGTGGCCTGCACTCGGGCCTCGGCGACGCGCCGTTCGTCGGCGTGAACATCGGCGAGAAGGGTGTCGCCTGGCGGAAGTTGCGGGTTCGCGGCACTCCCGGCCACGGCTCTGCTCCGTTCCGCAGCGACAATGCGCTCGTCAGGGCCGCAGCGGTGATCGAGCGACTCACCGCCTATTCGCCGGCACCACATTTTCACGAACTGTGGACGCATCAGGTCTCGTCGATGGGGCTGGACGACGACAGCAGACAGACGCTGCTCGACACCAGCCGCATCGACGATCTGCTGGCATCGATGCCCAACGCCGGTCTTGCCAGGCATCTACACGCCTGCACGCACACCACGTTCTCCTGCAACGTCATCGAGGGGACGATGAAGACGAACACGATTCCGAGTGTGATCGACATCGGCGTCGACATCCGCACACTGCCCGGCGAAGGCCCTGACGATGTCCGGGCCCATCTCGAAGCCGCGCTCGGCGACCTCGCCAACGACGTCGAGGTCGAAATCGTGATGAACGACGCCGCGAGCATCAGTCGGATGGACAATCCGATGTGGGACTCGTTGCAACGCGCCGTCAACAAGCCGTTCCCGGCCGCTCGCCTGACGCCGCAGATGGTCGTCGGTTTCACCGACGCCCGCATCTTCCGCCACATGGGTTCGGTGGCGTACGGCGCCGGATTGTTCAGCCCAGACCTCGAAGCCGGCGATTACAGCACTCGGTTCCACGGCAACGACGAACGCATCGACGTCGAATCGCTGCGCCTGACGACCCAGTTCTGGCTGGACGTCGTCCACGACCTGTTGGGCTGAGCGCAGCGTACGCTTGGTCTCATGGATATCGCCGAAGTGATCGCCGAGCGAATGATCCGCGAGGCGATGGAGCAGGGCAAGTTCAACAATCTGCCGGGCCACGGCAAGCCGATCGCCAACCTCGACCGTCAACTCGAAGCGGGCTGGTGGGCCAAGCGCTGCATCGAAGCCGAGCGCGAACGGGCAAAGGACGCGGACGCCGGCTGACTCGGCACTCCTCAGAGTTGCTCCCTCAGGGTTATCCGGGGGTCACTTCCTCAAAAGCTCGGGACGATCCTCGAGCTCCACGGCCGTGCCTCGTCCCAATGGTGGCCGACGATCACCGCGTGCTCCAACGACCTGAGGAATTCGGCCGGGCCGTCGAAGTCCGGCATCTCGACGAAGGCCGCGCCGAGCGCATTCGGGACATGTGCGTCTGAGCCTGCACCCGCACGGAGACCCCGCTCTCCGGCGAACTGCGCGGCCTTGGCATTCAACGAGGCGAGCGAGGTCTTGGCGTTGAGCACCTCGACGGCGTCGACGAGGCCGGCTTCGGCGAGTTCGACGAGCGCAGCTTCGGTGACATTGCGGCGCATCGGATCGAACGGATGCGGCACATAGACGATCGCCCCCTGGGCGCGAATGGTCTGCGCCGTCTGGACTGCGGGGAGTCCGAACGGCACGCGCTCGGTCATGAACAGGCCGATGATCTCGCCGGCGTGCGTGCGCATCTCCTCGCCGACGATCACGCGACACGGCAACCTCCGCGCCAGTTGCTCTGCGCCGGCGATGGCGTGATGGTCGGTGATGCACACGACGTCGAGGCCCGATTCGACGACGGCGCGTTCGATCTCGTCGGGCGTCGTCGTCGAGTCCCCGCTCCACATCGTGTGACTGTGCAGGTCGACGCGCACCCAGCCGGATCGCAACTGCGGCGCAAGGTGCGGATGCCTGGCGATCGCAACAGGGTCGGCGGCTGGCACCCCGCCACGATACCGACGGACCAGCGCCGCCAATGCGTTCACGGTCTCCCGACACAACCCACGACGTCTCGCGGTCACGCCGATTCCGCCATCACGGAATGCACGTGACCGCGACGGCGGCGGTGGAGCGTCGACACCGCCAGCGAGTCGATGGCCGTTGCCGCTGCGCAGGTCGGTGCAAGGTTGATCCATGTGTCGACCGACATGGTTTTTTGCAAATGCTCCGGCCCGTACGTCGAGTCCGATCGCGCCGACGCGACCACCGACTACGGGAGATGGAAGGCGGAGGCCGACGCACGTGTCCTTGCCGCCTGTCCACTGGCGCTGATCGTCAGACCATCATTGATGTACGGGACGGATCGGCTCGGTTACTGCCAGACGGACGTCCAACGGGCGATCGCCGGAACGCATCCGATGGCCTTCTTCACCGACGAATCGCGCTGCCCGGCGCATGCGGGTGACATCGCCGCGGCGATATGCCGACTCGCCGATGATCATGGCGTTACCGGGGTGCTGCACCTCGCAGGATCACAGGCACTGACCCGAGCGCAGTTCGCCAGCGCTATCGCCCGCAAACTCGGCCTCGACGAGCACCGCCTCCGTTTCAGCAGCCTCGCCGAGAGCGGACTCGATCGGCCTGGCATCTTGATCCTCGACACGTCGAAGGCACGGTCACTCGGGCTGCGCCTGCGCACCGTCTCGGAGGCACTTCCGCCGTCGCGACCTGGCGCCGTCGGCCTGCGTGTGACAGATGGCGGCGTGGAGATCCTCCGGAATGCTGACATCATGGATAGCCGCAGTCGTCCGACCGGGCGACACGGTGACGTGTTACAACCTCGAACCTCCGGGCAACAGTCAGGGCTCGCTCCAAGTTGTAGCCGCGAAACTCGCACGGCGGCGAAAGCCAGAGAGAAGTTTGCCATGAAAAAATTGATGACAGGTACGTTCGCGATCGGACTCATGCTGGCAGCCGCTTCGTGCGGCAGCAGTGCGGCCACGACCAGCTCTGCCAGCGCAACCACCACCGAAGGGACGGGTGCAGCTGGCTCCGGCGCGGCTGCCACCGGTGCCCTGACGCCGACACAGACGAAGGTCGTGTCCGACGGCATCGCCTCAGCAGCAAAAAGCGGCGTGACCCTCGACGAAGCGTGCTTCAAGGCCGTCGTCGCCCAGCTCACCGAAGCCGACGCTCAACTGATCGTCGCTGCCGGGCCCAACGGTAGCCCGAAGTTGAGTCCGGCCGGCGAAGCGCTCGGCGTCAAGGCGACAGCATGCGCAAAGAATGCCTCGACGACGACCGGTGCACCGTCTGGCGACACGACTCCTGGAACCTGAGTCCCCACTCCGTTCCGAGTCACGATCCGTCGCCGATGCTGTGATGTTTCGTGACTCGGGTCGGTTTGGTGACTCGGGTCGGTTTGGTGACTCGTGTCGGTTTCATGACGGTCGTTTCAGCAGTTCTGGAAAACGACTGAGCCGAGGACGTGTTCGACGTTCGATGTCAACTCGTGGCTGGCGGTTGGGTCGCCGCTGATGAACTTCGCCAACCCGTGTTGGAACATGCCGTCGAACATCGCGTAGGCCACCGTCGAGGTGACGGTCGGCGATGCATCGGCGAGTTCTGCGTAACGACTGACGATGCGCCAGATCATCCGCTCGAGACTCTGGTCGATCTCGCCGACGTCTGCACGGAACGACTCCTCGAACAGGCTCTGCGAGCGCAGGTCGTACCACAGGCGGTGCATCGAGGCGTCCTCGCACATCGTCGTCGCCAAACCGACGGCGAAGCCGTGCTTGAGGTCGTCAGAGGTCAGCGAGGTGCTGACGATCTCGTCGTAGCGCCGGACACATTCGGCCTTGTACTGCTTGACGCAGTGCATGATGAGGTCGACTTTGTCGGTGAAGTAGTAGTGCAAGACGCCATGGGAGAACTCCGAGTTCTGGGCGATTTCACGAAGACTCGTGCGCGCATATCCGAGTTCGGAAAGCGTCAGCAGTGCCGAGTTCGCCAATTGCGCCCTGCGGTCTGCGAACTTGTCGATCTGGCGGTGCGACACCCTGTCCCGACTGCGTTCCGCGCGCTGTTCGACCGTCACTGCATCCACGACTTGCTCCCTCGCCCACGGCAGATACAACACGACGGTAGCAGGCCGCGAGCGGTCGAATGGATGGTCCTGGACAGATGTCCAAGTTGCTTGACACCCGTCCAGAACGGACTAATGCCGTCGGCGGCCACCGATATCGAGGTCAACTCCGATATCGGAACACGGCGAACCATTGGGGATCGCTGAGGGTCAACCGATGAAGGAGCACGGATGAGCGAGTCGAGTGTGTACGACCTGACTGGTGGTCGCCAGGCGCTGGTGACGGGCGGAGCCCAAGGCCTCGGTGCCGGCATGGCGTCAGCGCTTGCCAGAGCTGGCGCAGCGGTGATGATTGGAGACATCCAGGTCGACTTCATCCTGCAAACATCCGCAGGATGAACGAGGTCAACATCGTCGGTGTCGCCCTCGGACTCAAGCACGCCTTCCGGGCGATGCGGCCCGGCGGCCCGGCAAGAAAAGGTGGGGCGGTCGTGAGCACCACCTCGGTCGCCGCCACCATTCCCTTTCCCGGTATCGCCGGCTACTCGGCAACCAAGTCGGCTGTCGACCGGCTCACCCGGGTGGCGGCGATCGAGTCCGGAAAATTGGGCTAAGGCGTGCGAGTCAACTGTGTCTACCCAGGGCTGGTGCCGACGGAGATGGGCGCCAGACCGGCGACCGACATGGTCACGCTCGGGTTGTGGCCGAGCGTCGAGGCAGCGATCGGCGATGTCGTTGCACTGACGCCGCCCGGGCGTCTCGGCGAGGTCGCCGACATGGCAGACGCCGTCGTCTTCCTGGCGTCGGATGCAGCCCGGTTCATCACCGGCACCGGCCTTGCCGTGGACGGGGAATGGGTTCGTGATCGCGAAGTAATGCGACTGAGCGACTACCTCGACAAGGGCGCATCACTCGACAAGGGCGCATCACTCGGGAGGTCCGAGGGGGCGGTAGCCCCTTCAGCCGGCGGCCAGGCCGGCTTGCCGGCCGCCGCCACAAGAACCCGTGCCGCAGACCGTAGATCGGGCGGCTCATGCGAACGAAGTGAGCCGCCCGAGCGGCGGAGAGCGGAAAGAACAGTTCGTTGGTAGGTCGCCACGGAAAACGTGTGACGTGCCGAGCCCGGCGGAGCGCCCTACTCGCCTGACATCGTCACGTCGTCGACGACGAGGGTCAGCCCGGCGGCACCCATCGGCAGCCAGTCGACGTCTCCTCCGACTTCGGCGACGTCGAGCAGCATGCGCTGCAGCGTCGAGGCGATCGTGAATTCCTTGACCGGCTCGGCGAGCGCGCCGTTGCGGATCATCACGCCCGAGGCACCGGTCGAGAAGTCGCCGGACACGGCGTTGACTCCGGAGTGCAGGCCCATGACCGACTGGATCAGTACGGCGTCGCTGAGCCCGGAGACGATGTCGGCCTGCGACCGCAAGCCTGGCTGCAACTGCAGCGCCAGACAACCGCAGCCGGGCGTGCCCTTGAATCCGCCGCGGACGGCATTGCCGGTCGACGCCGTTCCGGCGCGGCGGCCGCTGTAGCTGGAGTGCACGAACTGCTTCAGTACGCCACCCTCGATGAGCACATTGCGACGGGCCGCCAGGCCTTCGCCGTCGACGTCCGTCGCGCTGTAGGCCAGCGGGTTCGTCGGGTCGTCGACGAGCGTCACGAACGGGTTGGCGACGGTCTCACCGAGACGGTTGGCGAACAGCGAGCGGCCTTTGATCACGGCCTCGCCGTTGAGCGTCGACGAGATCACTCCGAGGAACTGGGCGGTGACGAACGGGTCGAGCACGACCGTCAGGCGGCGGCTCTTCGGCTTCGTCGAACCGAGCATGCGGGTTGCCCGCTGCGCAGCTTCGAAGGCCGCCGTCTCGAGGTCGAGACCTTCGGGGTTGCGGCCGACCGCGAAACCGAAGCCCGTATGGGTTTCCGGTCCATCGTCGGCGAGCGTGCCGATCGAGACATAGCAGCCGTTCTCCCTGCCGCTGGTCCGGATGCCGGTCGTCGAGGCGACAGCTACTTCGCCGCTGCCATCAGCGTAGTTCGCTTCCTCGACGCGAATACGCGAGTCGGCAGCGAGCGTCAGTCGTTCGAGTTGCTGAGCGAGGGAGATCTTCGACTGCGTGCCGTAGGCGGCGAGCGCCTCGTTCCACAGATCGATCGGCAGCACGGGCACGCCGTCCGGCGTAGCGAGTGCCGCCCATTCGTCCGGCGTACCAAACTCGACGTTGTCACGAGCTTCGGACAACACCTCGTCGACCGATGCCGGATCGAGCGTGCCGGCGTAGGCGAATCCGGTGCGACCGTTGCGGATCACGCGGATGCCGATGCCCTCCGACTGGGCGCTGGTGAACTGCTCGACCTCGCCCTCGTAGACGCGCACAGACGTTTCCTGGCTGCGGCTGACGTATGCCTCGACCTGTTCTCCGGCCTGAGCCTGGGCGACGATCTTGTCGGCGAGTTCGATCAGTGCCGGGTCGACGGCGTGGGCACCGCGAGACGTGCTCATGACGCCGTCCCGCCGATCGTCAGCGACTTGACCCGCAGTGTCGGCTGACCGTCGCCGACGGGAACGCCCTGGCCGTCTTTGCCGCAGGTTCCGGGGTTACCCATCTCGAAGTCGTTACCGAGCATGTCGATGTCCTGCAGCACCTTCGGGCCGTTGCCGATGAGGTTCCCGGCTCGAAGCGGCTCGGTGATCTCGCCGTTCTCGATCAGGTAGGCCTCGTTCATACCAAAGACGAAGTCGCCGCTGGCGGTGTTGACACTGCCGCCGCCGAGCTTCGCGACGTAGACGCCCTTCTCGGTCGAACGGACGATGTCGTCGGGATCGTCGGTGCCGTTGGTGACGAAGGTGTTCGTCATGCGGACCATCGGCAGGTGCATGTAGCTCTGGCGGCGACCGTTGCCCGACTGCGGCCGACCCTCTTTGCGGGCACGCAGGTAGTCCCACATGTAGTCGGTCAGGATGCCGTTCTCGATGAGCACATTGCGCTGACTGACATGACCCTCGTCGTCGAAGCCGATGGCACCCCACTCGTCCGGCATCGTGCCGTCGTCGATCAGCGTGATGAAATCGGCGGCGACACGCTCACCGACGCGACCTTTGTACACCGAGCTGCCCTTGCCGACGAGGTCGGCTTCGAGTCCGTGGCCACAGGCTTCGTGGAACAGCACCCCACCGCTGCCGGCCTTGATGACGACCGGCATCGAGCCGGACGGTGCGGGCCTAGCCTTGAGTTTGGTGAGCGCCTGCCGTGCCGCGCGCTGGGCCACTTCCTCGACGTCGTAGCGGTCGAACAGTTCGAAGCCGATCGTGTGCCCGAGTGAATCGAAACCGGTCTGCATCCCGGCGTCACCGTTGGCGACGGCGCTGATGCGCAATAGTGTGCGGACCTGCTCGTCCTCGGCGAGGACGCCCTCGGAGTTGGCGATCAGTACCTGCTTGCGGCTGTCGCCGTAGCCTGCCGACACCTGGACGATGGCGGACCCGCTGGCCCTGGCTGCTTCGTCGACCCGTCGCAGGATGTCGACCTTCGCGGCCTTGGTGATCGTGTCCGGATAGTGCGTGACAGCGCCGACGCGGTGGTCCGCCTTGCGGGTCAGGGCAACAGTGCGGGTTCCTCCGCCGCCCTGACTGGCAGCGGCACCGGCCGCATCAGCTGCGGCGCGCAAGCCAGCCTCCGACAGGTCTGCGGTGTGGGCGAATCCGGTGGTGTCACCCTTGACGACGCGGATGCCGGCACCGCGGTCGCGACCGGATGTCACCTGTTCGATCTTGCCGTCGTCCAAGCCGGCAGACGTGGAGCGTTTGTCCTCGGCGTAGACCTCGGCGAACTCGCCACCGCTGCGCAGGGCCGACGACAGCACCCGCTCCAAGACGTCATGGTCAATCAACGAGCTACTCATGGGTCAACCCTATCGACGCATCAGCCGGGCGAAACCGAGCGATGCCGGGGCCACGTCGACGAGGCGACCGCTGGCATGGCGAGGCTTGCGCTCCGCTTTCCCGTAACCTTCGACGTCGTGTCGGTGAAGTCGGTGGAACCCCAGGAGGTATCCGCCGACCACGGCCGTCAGCCGGTGTTGCGCTGGTGGAAGGAAGCGCTCATCGTCGTGGCTTTCTACGTCATCTACAGCTTCAGCCGCAACCTCTTCGGATCGGCGCATGTCGCCAAGGGATCGCTACCGCTCAAGGCGTTCAACAACGCCATCCGTGTCATTCACCTCGAGCAGCGCCTGCACATCTTCCACGAAGCACAGATCCAGGCGTGGTTCGCCGGCGACAAGCTCTTCTTCCAGTTCTGGAACACGTTCTACGGGACGGCGCACTTCTTTGTCACCATCGGCGTTTTCATCTGGATGTTCTTCCGTGACCGCAACCATTTCACGCACTCACGCAACGCACTGGCGTTCACCACGGCGATCGCCATCGTCGGGTTCTCGCTCTTTCCGCTGATGCCGCCGCGCCTGCTGGAGAACACCGGCCGCTACGGCGGTGCGGCAATCGCCCAGCAGCAGGGCCGCCCTGCCTACGGATTCCACGACACCATCGAGGAGTACGGCGGGCCGTGGTCGTTCGATTCCGGCGCAGGCGCCAAGGTCTCCAACCAATACGCAGCAATGCCGAGCCTGCACATCGCCTGGGCGACATGGACCTGCATCGTCGTCTGGCGCATTGTCAAGCGCAAGTGGCTCCGCGGTCTGCTGCTGCTCTACCCGCTTGCCACGCTGTTCTGCATCGTCGTCACCGCCAACCACTACTTCACCGATGCCATCGGAGGATTGCTGCTCCTCGAAATCGGTTGGCTCAGCGGGATGCAGTTCGACCGATGGAACGACCAGCGTCTGGCCCGTAAATACGGATAGCGTAAAAACTCGCATGGAGCTCGAATCGATCCGTCAGCCATCAGATTTGCGGTCACTGAACGACACTGATCTGCAGGAATTATGCGGCGAGATCCGTGACTTCATCGTCCAGGCGGTCTCCGAGCACGCAGGCCACCTCGGCTCGAATTTAGGTGCTGTCGAACTGACCTTGGCCTTGCATCGAGTGTTCGATTCACCGACCGATGCAATCCTCTGGGACACCGGCCATCAGTCGTACGTGCACAAGCTCGTCACCGGGCGGCAGAAGGGCTTCGAGCGCCTTCGTCAGGCCGGTGGGCTGTCCGGCTATCCGAGTCGCGAGGAAAGCAAGCACGACTTCGTCGAGAACAGCCACGCGTCGACGATCCTGTCGTACGCCTACGGCCTGGCGGTGGCCCGTGACTCCGGGGCCGATCCCGGGCGTCGCCACATCGTCGCCGTCATCGGTGACGGTTCGATGACCGGCGGTATGGCATACGAGGCACTGAACAATCTCGGTCACAGCAAGCGCCGGGTCATCATCGTGCTCAACGACAACGGCCGCTCGTATGCACCGACGATCTCCAATCTGACAGCGTCGACGCCGAACCGCGAGATCAGTGAGGCGTCGGCTGGGCCGGAGGGTCTGACGTCCCGAGTCGGCAGCAAGCTCACACACACGCTGACCACGATCCGCCTCAACCCGACCTACGTGCGCCGGCAGCGCCGCCTCGAGAATTTCCTGCGCGGGCTGCCGGTCGTCGGCACTCCTGCAGAGCGCGGCATGGAGGCGTTCAAGGCAGCCGTGCGCGAGTTCCTGCAGCCGCCTGCGTTCTTCGAGGCGCTCGGTGTGCGTTACGTGGGCCCGATCGATGGTCACAATATCGAAGCACTGGAGACCGCCTTCGGGAACGCCATCGAATTGTCGAACGAAGGACCGATCGTCGTCCACGTCGTCACCCAGAAGGGCCGCGGCTATCCCCCGGCGGAAGACGACGACGAGAAGCACCTGCACGACGCACCGGTGTTCGATCCGCTGACCGGACCGCCGAAGGCGTTGCCGACCGGGTACACGCAGGTCTTCGCCGAGTCGATCATCAAAGAGGCGGAGGCAGACAGCCGCATCGTGGCGATCACTGCCGCGATGCCGGGCCCGACTGGTCTGTTGCCGTTCCAGGTGCGCTTCCCCGATCGCTTCTTCGACGTCGGGATCGCTGAGCAACATGCCGTCACCGGTGCTGCGGGGATGGCGATGGGCGGTCTGCGCCCGTTCGTGGCGATCTACTCGACGTTCCTCAACCGTGCGTGGGACCAGGTCGTCTACGACGTCGCCCTGCACCGCCTCCCGGTCGTCTTCTGCCTCGACCGTGCCGGGATCACCGGCGACGACGGGCCGAGCCACCATGGCGTCTACGACATGGCGCTGTTGACGAAAGTGCCGGGGATGACCGTGCTTGCTCCGTCGAGCGCCCAGGAATTGCAGCAGATGATGCACGATGCCGTCAGCATCGCCGACAGCGGGCCTGTTGCGATCCGCTATGCCCGCGGTTCGGCTGCTCAGGTCGGCGAGCACGACGTGGGAACCGGGCTGCTGGCCAGACAAGTACGACAGGGCGACGGTTCGGTGTGCGTCCTCGGCATCGGCAAACTGCTGAACAACGCCGTCAAGGCTGCACAGACGCTGGAGGCCGAGGGACTTTCGGTCACCGTCTGGGACGTGCGCTGCTGTGCACCGCTCGACGACCGTATGATCGCTGATGCCGCACGTCACGACCATGTCATCACCGTCGAGGACGGTGTTCGCGAGGGCGGCGTCGGGATGAGCATCGCCGACCGCATCCACGAGATCGCCGACGTCCACGTCGAATCGCTCGGTATCCCGACACGGTTCGTCCCGGCCGGCAAGGCGGAGCGCATTCTCGCCGGGCTCGGCCTCGACGCTGACGGCATCTCCAACGCGATACGTGCCGCCGCCGCCCGCTGACGCAAGGACGCTGGAGCCACGATGACCCTCGATCCCGAACAACTGCGCGCCGAATTGGCGTTTGCCGTGCGACTCGCCGACCTCGCAGATGCCGAGACGCTTCCCCGCTATCTCGCCAAGTCGTTCACCGTCGATCACAAAGGCGATCGCAGCGAGGTCACCGAGGCAGACCGCACCGCAGAACAGGTGATTCGTGACCACGTCCTCGCCGAACGGCCGGCGCATGCGCTCTTCGGCGAAGAACACGGGCTGATCGGGCCGCAGGATTCGCCATGGAAATGGATCATCGATCCGATCGACGGCACGTCCAACTTCGTACGCGGCATTCCGGTATGGGCAACACTGATCGGCCTCACCTACCAGGGTGAGTCGGTGATCGGTGTCGTCTCCGCCCCGGTCTTCGACCGGCGCTGGTGGGCCGCTCGTGGCCTCGGCGCGTTCGTCGGGACAACAGCGGTCGGCGACCGGGGGACACCGATCCACGTCTCGGCGATCGACCGACTCGAAGAGTCACAGGTGTCGGTGACGCTGAGCAGCGGGTGGGACGATCTCGGGCTGACCGAGACGATCGTCGACTACCAGGCCAAGGCGTGGCGAACACGCGGATTCGGGGACTTCTGGCAGCACATGCTCGTCGCCGAGGGGGCCGTCGAGGTCGCCATCGACGCAGTCGGTCTGCAACCGTACGACCTCGCGGCAGTCAAGATCATCGTCGAGGAGGCAGGCGGCACGTTCACCGACCGTCATGGTGTTTCGACGTATCTGTCCGACACCGCCATCAGTACGAACGCCAAGGTCCCCGGTCCGTTCTGAAACCTGGTCAGCAGGCGGTCAGACACAAAGGGCGGCCGCACCGGAGTGTGGTGGCGACGGCTACGGGTGTCAGGGCATCTCGGGTGCTGCGATGACAATCGGACGTCTAGGTGACAGCGGCGCGTACCTGGAACTCGTGGCGCTCGTACGTCCCGTCGACCATCAGCTGTTCGAGTCGATCGACTGCTTCTTCGACGTCGGCGATCGTCAGGTACAGCGGTGCGAAACCGAAACGGCAGAGGTTCGGTTCGCGGAAGTCGCCGACGACACCGACGCTGATCGCCGCCTGCACGATTGCGTAGGCCTCGTCGTGGGCGAGCGAGACATGACTCCCGCGTCCGGCTGGGGCTCGCGGGGTGGCAACGATGAATCCGTGCTGGCGAAGTCTGGCATCGGCACGTTCGATGAATCGCTCGGTGAGCGCCGTACTGTGCGATCGCAGCACTGCCATATCGACGCCGTCGAATGCGTCGAGCGCATGGTCGAGGACTGCCAGGGCGATCACCGGTGGGGTTCCGGAGAGCATCTTGCGGATCGAAGGCGCAGGCCGGTGGTACTCGTCCATCGAGAACGGGTCGGCGTGCCCCACCCAGCCGGAGACCGGCTGCTCGATCACCTCGACGTGGCGGTCGGCGACGTAGGCGAACGCTGGTGATCCTGGACCGCCGTTGAGATACTTGTATGTACAGCCGACGGCGAGATCGACGTTGCACTCGTCGAGCTGCAGATCCATCGCCCCGGTCGAGTGCGAGAGGTCCCATAGCATCACCGCACCAGCCTCGTGCACCGCAGCGGTGACCGCACGCATGTCGTGACGTCGGCCGCCGCGATAGTCCACGTGGCACAGCGACACGACCGCAGTCTGCTCACTGACCGCCGCCGCCGCTTCCTCCGAGGGCACGGCGCGGACACTGGCACCGAATTGCCTGGCAACGCTGTCGATCACATGGCGGTCCGTCGGGAACTGTCCCGTTTCAGTGACGATCTCCAACCTGCCTGGACGCAGGTGCATCGCCGCCGACAGCAGCTTGTAGAGCCAGATCGTCGTTGATTCACCAACGACGGTCTGGCCGGCCGCTGCACCGATCAACGGGGCGATGCGCTCCCCGACGGTGATCGGCGCGTCCCACCAACCACGGGTGTTCCATGCACCGATGAGCTGGCCGTCCCATTCGTCGGCGACGAATCGGGCGATCCGGCCAAGCACATCGCCTTGCGGTGGGCCGAGTGAATTGCCGTCGAGATAGATCCGCTTCACCGCAGCGAAGCTAGTCCGCTCTCCGGGGCCACGGACTCACCCGCTGGACACGACCTTCGACTTGACCGTCTTGTGGCCCTTGTTGACGGCGACGACGTAGTACGTATGCGAGCCGTTGCAGTCGCGACTGAAGGTCTCGGAACCCGTCGCCGGCAGGCCGCTGCTATTCGGGCCTTCGACATTGTCCACCGCGTCGTAGATCATGTCGAACGGCCCGGTGACCTTCCAGCTGACCTTCACCGTCGGCTTCGAAGGCACCACCACGAAGCTGACACCAGGAGCGACGGTCGTCGAAGGGCAGTTCTCGGCGCTGACGGAGAACGATGCGAACCCCGGCCCTGAGGGTGACGTCGGCGGAGTGGTCTTTGCGGTCGTCGTGGTCGTTTTCGCAGAGGTCTTCTGGGTCGTCTTGGCGGTCGTCGGCGGTGTCGTGGCGACCGGCGGAGAGGTGGAGTCATCTGTCGGGGCCAGAGTCAGCAGAACGGTCGCCGCCGGCGTTGTTTCACCCACCGTCGTGGCGGCGACGGTCGTGTCCGGCAGGGTCGTCCCCCCGAGCGTCGTGGCGACGATGGTGGTCGCCGGCAGCGTGGTTCCCCCGAGCGTGGTGGCGACTCCGGTGTTGTCCGTCGCCTTCGAAACAAGGCTGCTCGAACACGCAGCGAGCAGCAGCCCGATCGAGCCGAACAGCAGTACCGTGCGAATTGTCCTCATGTCCCTCACCTCATACGTCGAGAGCGAGTGTGCCACGTCCGGATACACGCGGCGTTATCACCCGCGTCACCATCGCGGGAACACCGTCAGCCTCGTGGCGGTCGGCTACGAGTAGAAAGGGTTCTCGCCGGCGGCGTGATCGGTGATGTCGCGCACCCGTTCGATCTCCGGGATCTCTTCGGTGAGCATGGTCTGCACGCCTTCGAGCATTGTCATCTTGCTCATCGAACACCCGTGGCATCCGCCACCCATCGTGAGATAGGCGGTGCCTTCGTTGTCGTGACCGACGTAGGTGACGAAACCGCCGTGGGCGGCGAGCGCCGGATTGACTTCCGCTGCGACAACGGTTTCGATTCGTGCCGAAACCTCGTCGTCGAAGATCAATCCCTCGGGACGCAGCGTCGCCGGCGTATTCGGATTGCGCAGCACGAGACCCGTCGAATCAGCGTAGTCGAGCGTTGCACCTGACAGGAATTCGACATCCTCGCCTGGGACGATGATCCGCAGACCGTCGATCGTGCGGACCTCGTCGGAGAACAGCGCCTTGCGGAACTCGTCGAAGCTGAGGTCGTAGCGGAAGGCCTCGCCAGGTTCGGAAATGATCTCTACGCGCAAGCCGAATTTCTCTGGCTCGGTTTCATCGCTGCGAAGCTCGATCAGTTTTTCCTGCGCTGCTGCGGTGATCGCCAGGATCGGGTCGCTGATCACGGAACCGGCAAACGGCGAGGTCGGTGCTGCATCCAAACTCATATCCCGACGCTACCGGCGGGCGGCTACTGTTCGCCGCGTGACGCAACTCGACTACATCGCCCACCTGCGCTCCGACGGTGAGGCGCTGGCCGCCGCCGTCGACACCGGCCCATTGAACGCTCCGGTTTCGGCGTGTCCTGGCTGGGATGTCGCCGACCTCGCTCGGCACACCGGTGAGATCCACCGCTGGGCGACGGAGACCGTACTCACCGGCGCCCGACCGGAGCGCAACTCCTTTCGGCGGCACCCTCCTGAGGGAATGGAACTGTCGGCATGGATCCGTGAGGGCGTCGGACTGCTGGCGACCGCGCTCTCGGACATCGATCCCGAGGCCCCGACATGGCACGTGTTCCCGGTCCCGATGGTCGCCGGCGTCTGGCCGAGACGCCAGTCGCAGGAGACGTTGGTGCACCGGTGGGACGCGCAGAACGCGATCGGCGTGGCGGCGGAGATCGACCCTGTGCTGGCGAGTGACGGGATCGACGAATACTTCCACGTCATTCTCCCGCGCCTCGAACAAGGCGAGTGTGTCGACTATCCGCGCGGCACTCTCCATGTGCACTGCACCGACGTCGCCGGGGAATGGCTGATCTCCGCCGAGGACGGGCGCCTGGTCGTCGAACGAGCCCATGCCAAAGGGGACGTCGCGCTACGCGGTCCAGCGGCCGATCTGCTGCTGCTGCTGTGGGGCCGGTCCGGTGGGCCGGTGGACCCGATCGGCGATCCGCAACTCGCCGCTCAATGGATTGCGCTCGGCGGCCTTTGACAACCGCTATAACCGCTACTTCTGCGTGCCGACCTTCAGTTCGCTGAAGGGAGACTTGCTGTCGATGCCCGGTTCCTTGGGCAGGCCGAGGACGCGCTCGCCGACGATGTTGCGCATCACCTCGTCAGATCCGCCGGCGATCCGCAGACCTGGCGCTCCGAGCACGAGTTCGTGCCATGCCCACGTTCCCCATTCTCCGGTGTCGGCCTGCAGGCGCGGCCCGAGTGCGAGCACGAGGAACTCGTTGAGCTTGCGCTGGTTGTTGACGAGCGCCATCTTGGAAATCGACATCTCCGGTCCAGGCAACTGCCCGGCACGCATCTTGGCGAGCGCCCTGGCGTTGTTGTACTCGGCGACTCGGTACCCGACCACCAGGTCGGCAAGTTTGTTCCGCACGATCGGATCGGTGTCCAACCCGTAGTGGCGGACCATGGCGATGACGCGGGTCAGCATGCCGCTCGCTGCCGAACCACCGGAGTCGCCAGCACCGATCGAGGCGCGCTCGTTCATCAAGGTGGTGAGTGCAACGTTCCAGCCGTTGTTGACGTCGCCGAGGCGATGGTCGTCCGGGACACGCACGTCGTTGAAGAAGACCTCGTTGAAGTTTGCACCACCGGTCATCTGACGCAGCGGACGAATCTCGATACCGGGTGCGTGCATGTCGACGATGAACCCGGTCAGACCCTTGTGCTTCGGCAGGTTCGGATCGGTTCTGGCGATGACCTCACCGATGTCGGAGTAGTGCGCGCCGGACGTCCACACCTTCTGTCCGGTGAGCACCCACTCGTCGCCGTCACGCAGCGCCTTCATCTGCAGCGACGCCAGATCGGATCCGGCGCCAGGCTCGGAGAACAACTGGCAACCCACGATGTCGGCGCGCCACATCGCCCTGAGGTAGGCGTCCTTGGCGGTATCGGTCGCGTGGGCGAGGATCGTCGGCGCGACCATCCCCAGGCCGATGCCGAAGAAGCTCTGGCTGGGCACCCGATACCGCGACTCCATCGCCCCGTAGGCGCGTTCGTACGCTGCCGGCAGTGCGCTGCCGCCGAACTCGGATGGTCCGCTGATCCAGCCGAAACCGGCATCGAACTTCTTCTGGCGCCACGCCTTGGCGAGCACCAACTGCTCCTTCTCCGCCGATTCGGAACGCTCCTCGAACATCGAGACGTTGTCGCTGCCCTCTCCCCAGACGAACGTCTTGGCCGGGGTGCGGCGCTCGGCGTTGGCGTCGAGGAATTCACGTGCCTGTTGCTCGAATGCTTCGAGGGTGATGTCAGCCATTTCCAGAACGTACCGAGCGGCAATGATCCGTGGCGAAGCGAAGCAGGAGTTATACCGATCAGGTGTCGATTCGCTAGCCTGCGGACCCATGGGTCAGCCAGTAGCCGTCGTCGAAAAGCAGTCAGCGACGCCCGGTGTCGTGCGTTTCGAGGCCAACCGCAGCCTCACCGGCATGGGTCACGAGCGTTTTGCCAGCAAGGTCGATGCCTACGAGTCGACGTCATCGGCAGAACTCGCCAGGCGACTATTCGATACCGGACGCGTCGCCAGCGTGCACGTCTACGCGAACATCATCACCGTCAACCTCAACAAGGGCTACGACTCTGCCGGCCTGTCGAACGTCATCGAAGGCCTCTACACGTTCTGGACACCGGGCAAAGTGCCGCCGTCGCCGGAAGAACTGATGGCCGAGATGCCAGGGGGCGGGGCGGGGGGCGATGTTGCCCCCGCCGCGATCGGAGCCGGCGTTGCTGTCGCCGACTCACGCGTCCCGGCCGCGCTGCTCGCCCGCAGCCAGGCAGCGCTCGCCAAGTGGAAGAACAACCAGGCGGCAACCGAATAGTCCGGCGTTTCGGGCGGAAGCGCTCAGGCGAAGGACTCCACCGCCGCCTTCAGCCGGCGAGCGGCTTCAGCGAGACTGTCGGGATCGAGGGTGGCAAACGACAGGCGGAGATAGTCCCGCGACATGGAAGCCTGATCCGGGACGAAGAATGCCGAGCCGGGAACGAAGGCGACGCCGTGCTCGATGGCCCGCTGCAGCAGGATTTCGGTATCGGTGAAGTCTGCCGTCATCCGTGCCCAGAGGAACATGCCGCCGGCGGCAGGCGCGACGTCGATCGCCGAGCCGAGTTCACTGACCAGCGCAGAATGCAACGCCATCGCCTGCTGCTGATATCTCGCAACGGAGGCGCCGAGGCGCGCCCGTTGACCGGACACATCGCTGAGGAGTTCGTAGGCGAGATACTGATTGAGCGTCGACGTATGCAGGTCTGCGCCCTGTTTGGCGCGGACGAAAGGGTCGACGAGCCACTGCGGCATCGCCGCCCAGCCGACGCGTAGACCCGGGGCGAGGATCTTCGAGGCGGTGCCAAGGCTGATGACGCGTTCCGAACGGGCGCGGAGCGGCGCCGGTTCCGTGCCCTCCCATCGGAGTTCGCCGTAGGGATCGTCCTCGACGATGACGAACCCGAAGCGGTCGGCGAGATCGGCGAGGTGGACGCGACGGGCGTCGGACAACGTCGCCCCCGAAGGGTTGGAGAAGTTGGCGACGACATAGACGAACTTCGGTTCAAGTCCATGCCGCAGGCGTTCCTCGAGCAGATCCGTACGCAGGCCATGACGATCGCCTGGGATACCGACGAGTTGCGGATCCCACCCGTTGAAGGCCTGCATCGCACCGACGTACGAGGGCGATTCGACGACGACGACGTCACCGGGATCGATGAGTGTCCGTCCGATGAGGTCCAGCGCCTGCTGCGAACCGGTGGTGATGATCACACCTGTTGCCGGACAGTTGAAGTGCTCTGCGACCAAGTGACGAAGCTGCTCGACGCCTTCTGTCGGTCCGTATTGCAGTGCCTTCGCAGCGGTTTCGCCACTCGGGTCGAGGAGGCGCTGCGCCGCTTTGCGGATCTCTTGAATCGGAAAACCGGCAGGATTCGGCAGGCCGCCGGCGAGCGACAGGATGTGTGGCTGCTCCGTGAGCTTGAGCAGTTCGCGTATGACGGATGACCGCGATTGGGTCGCCCTGTGTGACAACAAAACTGGGGTGTTCGCTGTACCCGTCATCCTTCGATCCGACCACCTTTGGCTCGACTCGCCCGAGTTCGGTTGCATTGTACGACAACGGCAACACCTTGACAGGCCGAGTTTCAGCCGTTCACAGCGGGTGCCGTCGTCGTCACTCCGGCAGCACCCGCCCACTGTTCGATATCGACTCGATCGATGGCAGCAGCGATCAGATCCGGGAACTGATCCGGCGTGCAGGCGAACGAAGGGACACCGACCGCTGCAAGCGCACCGGCATGGTCGCGGTCGAACGAAGGGGCTCCCTCGTCCGACAACGCCAGCAGAGCGATGCAGGTGACGCCCGAGCGCACGAGGTGCGCCATCCGATTGACGAGCCCATCACGCACACCGCCCTCGAAGAGGTCTGACAACAGGATCAGCACCGTGTCGTTCGGCCGGGTGACGAGCGACTCACAGTAGGCGACAGCGGCATTGATATCCGTTCCGCCGCCGAGTTGCACACCGAACAGCACGTCGACGGGATCGTCCAACTGCTCGGTGAGGTCGACGACTGCCGTGTCGAAGGCGATGACCGACGTTCGCAGCGTCCGCAGGCTGGCGAGCACCGAGCCGAGCACGCTCGCGTAGACGACCGATTCGGCCATCGACCCGCTCTGATCGATGGCCAGGATGATGTCCCTGGCAATCGAGTTCTGCCGACGCCCGTAGCCGATCAACTTCTCCGGGATCACCGTCTTGTGCTCCGGCATGTAGTGGCGCAGGTTGGCACCGATCGTGCGGTTCCAATCGACGTCGTTGAGCCGTGGCCGCCGAGATCGGGCGGAGCGGTTCACTGCACCCGTGACCGCCTGGCGGACCGAGTCTGCCAGCCGTGCGTGGATCTGATCGGCGACGATCCGCACGACCGCCCTGGCCGTTGCCTTGGTCGCGTCCGGCAGCATCGAGTTGAGTTCGAGCAGCGTCGCCACCAGATGGATGTCCGGTTGGATCGATGCCAACATCTCCGGCTCGAGCAGCATCTGCTGCAGATGCAGGCGCTCGATGGCATCGCGCTGCATGACCTGGACCACGGAACTCGGGAAGAACGTACGAATATCGCCGAGCCACCTGGCAACGCCAGGTGCCGATGCTCCGAGCCCTCCCTGGCGTGCACGCCCGTGCCGACCGGACGGAGTGATGTCGTAGAGCGCCGAGAGAGCAGCATCGATGCGCACGTCATCTCCGCCGAGACGGACGCCGGTTCCATCCGGCTCTGCTGCACTGCCGCCGCCGAGGACCATCCGCCACCGCCGGACCCGTTCTGCATCGGAGACACGGCGATCCGGAGGACGACCACTCGATCCGCCAGCGCCACCCGACTCGCTCACGACGATGCTCCGAGCAGCAGGCCGACGGTCGCCAGACCCCGTCTGGC
>JAYTOR010000032.1:0-19747 GCA_043747685.1 Actinomycetota bacterium | reverse complement strand
AAAAAGGGTGCAGACCACCGCATCACGGATGTGTGGTTACGAAAGCTCTAACAGTGCGCCGAGCGACCGACGCCACGACGGGTTGCGAGCCAACCGGGGAGTTCACGGATCGAGGCGAGTTCCGGGACCGAGCCGTCGTGCATCGCGATCTCGTGGGACCACACGATCTCATAGGGAATGTGGACGGCGCTGGCGCCGAGAGCGAGCACCGGAAGAACGTCGGAGCGCACCGAATTTCCGACCATCACGAAACTCGCTGGGTCGATTCGCAACTCGCGCAGCACCCGCCGATAGGTCGGCACGTCCTTTTCGCTGATCACCTCGATGGCGTCGAAGTGTGCCGCCAGACCCGAGTCGACGATCTTGCGTTCCTGGTGCAGCAGGTCGCCTTTGGTGACCATCACCAGCCGATAGTCCTGAGCGAGCAGCGGCACGACGTCACTGACACCTTCGATCAGGATCACCGGCTCGGCGAAAAGCCGCTTGCCGATCTGCACGACCTGTTCGACGGCCAGCGGCGACAGCCGCTCCCCTGCGAGCATCACAGCCGCTTCGACCATGGCGATCGTGAACGCCTTGACTCCATAGCCGAGCAGCGGGAGGTTCGCCCGCTCCGTGCGCTCCAGTGCAGCTCGCACGGCTTCGCGGTCGAAACCTTCTGCGTTCGGCAGCAGCAGGTCGACGAACTCGTCGATCGCCCGTTCGAATCCGTCCTCACAATGCCACAACGTGTCGTCGGCGTCGAGCCCGATGACTTCGATCATCTGGCCCGGACCGTCGGTAGGACTCATCGATGCAGCGCATTGAGGTGGTTGTAGAGCGTCGTTCGCGAGACGCCCATCACGTCGGCCACGTCTTCGACTGCCCGGCGCAGAATGAACGCGCCGCGCTCGTCGAGACGGCGGATCGCCAATTGCTGATCCTCGCGATTGAGGTCTGCAAGGCGGCCACCGAGATCTCGCTCGACGCTCTCGATGAGACGGTCGAGTGCGCCGTGCAGCACCGGCAGCCGTACAGCGGCAACCACCACACCATCCCATTCGAGTAGCACATCCGACGGCTCGACATCGGCAGGTTCGACCAGCGAGGCGCCGAGCGCTTCGACCATCGGCTTGACGGCGACGATCAGTGGATGCGTCTGCGCGCTCACGGCTCGATCCGTTCGACCTGTACTGCGACCCGGCTGGCACCTGCGGCCAACGATTGCCTGAGTAGCTCGGCGACGAGGTCCTCTGCGCCCTCGCTTTCAACGACGACGACAGAGCTGAACGGGCCGTTGACCAACTCGAAACCCGCCGACTCGACCACGTTCCACGCAGCGAGGACGTGCGCGCCGGGATGGGCGTCGACGAAGGGCTCGATCGTGAACTCGATCCGTACGTGCTGCATCAACGAGATGGTAGGCCGCGCAACGGCCGGGCAGTCACCTGTCCGGCCGCTGCTGCTTGGGTGGGGACATCGGATAAAAGTCGCGCTGAGGTGACGATCAGCTGCCCATGACCCGCGCCAACTCCTGGGAACGGTTGGCACAATCGGTTCCTGCTGCCTCGAAAGCCTCGTTGAGCCTGCTGAGCGCAGATTTGAACGTGCCGTTCCAGTCCCTCTCGAACCTCTCCCGTGCCGGGCCGACCCAGGTCGTGCCGGACAGTGCCGCTGACACCGTCGTGGTGACCTGGCCGATCGCTTCGATCTGTCGCTGCAACGTCGAGCCGAGTTGGCTGAGGTGTTCTGGGTCTGCTCCATACATTCCGCTCATGGTGGATTCCTTTCGTGTCGCCCGAGGGCACCACAGATGTGTGCATGGCCGGGAGCGAATCGGAAATCGCCAAAGAACTCGTCTGCTACAACTCGTCTGCTACAACTCGCCGCTATAGGCCGTCGAGAAACTGGCTGGCGACGGTCCGGCTGTCCGGAACGAAGGTGTCGCGGCCGAGTCTGGCACGGAGCTCTTCGACGGTGACCCACATCGCCTCGACGACCTCGCCGTCGTCGAAATGTACCGGCCCGTCCCACCTCGCCAGGAAGAAGCGGACGATCGCGTTGACCCGGTCGTCGGCGAAGCGGCCGTCACGCACGTACACGAGCGGTACTCCGGAGATGCCGACCTCCTCCGACAACTCACGGCTCGCAGCATCCTCGTAGCTCTCGCCAGACGCCACGACCCCGCCGGCCGCCATGTCCCACTGCCCCGGCCAGACATCCTTGTCCTCCGCCCGTCGATGGATGAGGATTTCCCCTGCACTGTTGAGCACCACGATTCCGACACTGCGGTGCAACAGATTCTCCCGTCGCACCCGCGAACGCGGCACGACCTCGATCACGTTGTTGTCTTCATCGACGTGATCGACCAGCTCGTCAACAGATCCCATGAGCAACGTGCCTACCATGAGCTATGACCTCGAATCAATCGTTGGACACTCTCGTCTCCGAAGCTCAGGATCAGTTGAGCGGGGCCGTCGCGTTGCGCCGCCGGTTGCATCAGCGACCTGAGATCGGCATCCACAATCCGATCACGACCGACGCACTGCTGGAATCGCTCGAAGGGGTCGACCTGGCGATCACCCGCCATCAGCAGACCAGCGGCGTCAGTGCGCTGTTCACCGGCTCGAAGCCGGGCCCGACGATCTTGTTGCGCGCAGACACCGATGCACTGCCGATGCCGGAGGACACCGGACTCGATTTTGCGAGCACCGTCACCAACACGATGCACGCCTGCGGTCACGACACCCACGTCGCCATGCTCGTTGGTGCCGCCAAGCTGCTCGCCAACCACCGCGACGAGATCGCCGGACGGGTGCTGTTCATGTTCCAACCCGGGGAGGAGGGCTACGGCGGTGCCGAATACATGCTCAACGAAGGCCTGCTCGACGTTCCGGCGCTCGCCGACGGCACACCGTCACCGGTCACCGCTGCGTTCGCGCTACACACCACCAGTGCACTGCCGACCGGATTCGTCAGCACACGCGGCGGATCGATCATGGCGTCGTCCGACGAACTGAAGATCACCGTGACCGGCAAGGGCGGTCATGCGTCCGATCCTTCGAAGACGATCGATCCGATCCCGATCGCCTGTGAGATCGTCCAAGCGCTGCAGTTGATGGTGACGCGCCGAATCGACGTCTTCGATCCGGCCGTCGTGACGGTCGCCCGCATCATCGCCGGCACGACGACGAACGTCATTCCGGAAACGGCGACGATCGAAGGCACGATGCGGGCCGTCAGCGAGGCCACGCGCAAGAAGGTCCACGACGGTGTCAGACGGGTTGCCGAGGGGATCGCGTCGGCGCACGATGCGCAGGTCGAGGTCGAACTGCGGATCAACTATCCGGTCACCAAGAACGACGCGAACTTTGCCGACTTCGCGCTCGACACTGCGGGTGGACTCCTCGGCGCAGACCATGCATTCCGGTTGCCGAATCCGGTCATGGGTGCCGAGGATTTCAGCTACGTCCTGCAACGCCTTCCCGGAGCGATGATGTTCCTCGGAGCGACACCACTCGACGTGGCGTTGGACAAGGCGGCGCCGAATCATTCGAACCGCGTGTACTTCGACGAGGACTGTATGCGGTCCGGTATCGCGGTGCACGCCGGTGTCGCACTGCGCCATCTCGCCCCCGGCTGAACAGCCATGCCGGGGCTGAGCTTTCCTGTCGAGCCGATGAAGGCGGTCCTCGCCCAGTTGCCGCCGGACAGCGACGATGACGAGTGGGCCTACGAGATCAAGTGGGACGGGTACCGGACGATCGCCTTTGTCAACGGCGCACGGCTTCGGCTGCAAAGTTCGAACGGGATCGACGTGACGTCGAAGTATCCGGAGATCGGCGGTCTGCCGGCGTCGACGAATGCCGCAGCGGCGATCCTCGACGGCGAGTTGGTGGTGCTCGACGAGCAGGCCAGACCGAGTTTCGAAGGGATCCAACGCCATCAGACCGAAGCCGTCTTCTACCCCTTCGACATCCTGCACATCGACGGACACGACACCATCGGATTGGATTACCTACAGCGCCGCAATCTGCTCGAAGGCGTTGTCGAGGCCGGTTCGAACTTTCTCGTTCCGACGCATCGCATCGGCGGAGGCGCCACGTTGCTCGAGGCGACGATGACCGGCGGGCTCGAAGGCGTGATGGCCAAACGGATCAACTCGATCTACGTTCCCGGCAAGCGATCGAAAGCGTGGCGCAAGGTCAAGAACCGACGAAAGGAGACGGTCGTCATCGGCGGATTCACCACCGGAAGCGGTTCGCGTTCGGCGACGTTCGGGGCGCTGTTGGTCGGCGTGGTGGAACCCGATGGCACGCTCCGATTTGCGGGGGGTGTCGGCACCGGTTTCAGCCAGTTGACGATCGACTCGCTCTTCACGTCGATGTCGGCGCTGGCGACGAAGCACTGCCCATTCACCCCGCTTCCTCCGAACGAATACCGCAAGGGTGCAACCTGGATCACGCCGGAACTGCGCGCTCGTATCGAAATCGCAGAATGGACGAACGACGGTCTCGTCAGACACGCAGCCTTCCTCGGTCTCGCAGATGACAGCAACCCGTAAGCGCCCCGTCAGCGATGTCAGCGGCCGCTGTGGCCGAAGCCTCCGCCGCGCCCCTCGTCGTCGAACGAATCGACCTGCTGCCAATTGATCTCCTCGACGCGCTGGATGACGAGTTGGGCGATGCGATCACCGCGGTGGATATGGTACGCCAACACGGGATCGGTATTGAGCACGATGACCTTGATCTCGTCCCGGTACGCGCAATCGATGAGCCCTGGGGCGTTGACGACCGTGATGCCATGGTGCAATGCCAAACCACTGCGAGGCACGACGAAAGCTGCGTACCCTGCCGGGATGGCGATGGCGATACCCGTCGGGACGAGCATCCGTCCACCGCCAGGCTGAACAGCAGCACCGACACGGGCGACGAGGTCGACACCTGCATCACCAGACCGCGCATACGTCGGAATCGCAAGTTCGAGGTCGAGCTGGACGATGCTGATATCGAGCATCGGTGCAGGCTATTGCACCTCGGCAGCAACGGAAGACCGTCGCCCGGCGCGACACCGCTGAACTTCAGGCACCCGATATCGCATCCACTGCGATTGTTGGTGCCCGCTACGAGCGATCGGTCGCAACGCAAATTCTGCCGAACCACGCCAGCCGCAGGGACCAGGTGGCGCATTTCCGGCTTTGCAGGGCGTATGTTGTGCAGCCGTGCTCGTGTGGATGGACCTCGAAATGACAGGACTCGACCCAGCGAAGGACGTGATCGTCGAGATCGCCACGCTCGTCACCGATGACGAGCTGCAGATCGTCGCCGAGGGACCCGATCTCGTCGTACATCAATCGGCAGAGGCGTTGGCGATCATGGACCCGTTCGTCTTCGACATGCACACCCGTTCGGGTCTGCTCCCAGCGATCTCCGCATCGACGATCACACTCGAAGCTGCCGGCCAGGCGACGCTCGAGTTCATCAAGTCGTTCGTGCCGACGGCCAAGTCGACGCCGCTCTGCGGCAACTCGATCGGGATGGACCGCCGCTTCCTCACCGCCTACCTACCGGACATCGAGGACTGGTTGCACTATCGCTCGATCGACGTGTCCAGCGTCAAGGAACTCGTCAAACGCTGGTACCCCGAAATCACCTCCAAGCGACCCCACAAGGCCGGAGCTCACCGGGCGCTCGATGACATACGCGCCAGTGTCGAAGAGTTGAGGTACTACCGCGAACGGGCGTTCATTCCGAATATCCATCCTGCACCGATGTGACAAACGCACCCGGCTCGTCCGTAACCAGCCGGTGACTTCAACCCGAGCGTTCCGGACGACGTTCGGTACGGTCGAGCGGATGACGGCACTCGTTCGGCCTCCGAAACAAGAACAGCTCCCCGCTCGCGAGGAGATCGACGAGGTTGCGCCCGGCGTCGTGCGGATGCAACTCGTCATCGACATGCCTGGGCTCGGCCACGTCAATTGTTACGCGATGGAGGACGCCAACGGTTTTGCGCTGATCGATCCGGGTTTGCCGGGCCCAGAATCGTGGAAGAACCTCACGACCCGGTTGGGTGCCGCCGGCATTCCGCTGGCGAGAATCCACACGGTCATCGTCACCCACAGCCATCCGGATCATTTCGGCGGTGCCAGCCAGCTGCGTGCCGAGACCGGAGCGCGCATCGTCAGTCATCGCAAGTTCGCCGTCCGCTGGCTCCAGAGCGACGACGGCGACGATCGCGACATCGAGGACCGCTTCCCTGAGCCTGATTCCGAGGGAACGTGGGCCGGCGCGGCGACGCCGTGGGGCGGCGAGAGCCCTGCGCCACCTGCCGAGCGGATGTTGGAGATGCGCACGATGGCGCACAGCCCGATGTTCATGCGCCCGACCGAGCGCCTCGATGAGGCAGATGTCATTTCCCTCGCCCGCCGCGATTGGGTCGCGATCCACACGCCTGGACATACGGCCGACTGCCTGTGCCTGTTCGATCCGGAGCACGGCGTGATGTTCAGCGGCGATCATGTACTGCCGACGATCACCCCGCATATCGGCGACACCCGCGGGCCTGCCGACCCACTCAAGGAGTTCTTCGATTCGCTCGACAAGGTTGCCACCTACGGCGATCAGACGACCGTCGTGCTGCCGGCACATGGCGACGTCTTCAGCGACATCGCCGGGCGTGCAGAAGCGATCAAACGGCACCATGTCGAGCGGCTCGGCGTACTTCGGGATGCCTCCTACGCACTTGGCCGACCGGCTTCGGTGATGGAGATGTCGACGCATCTGTTCTCGCCACGAGCCCAGGGTCCAATGGCTGACAGCGAGACCTACGCCCATCTCGAACACCTCCGACTTCTCGGCGAGGCCGACGTCGAACGCGTCGACGGACTGCTGCACTACATCGTTCGCTAGCAGGGTTCCACACCATTCTCTCACCCAACGGTCAAGGCCGATCGTTGTGCTGATGCCTCCGCTCAGCATCCTCGGGTGAGACGGGTGCAGCATCAGCCTTCGTTGGCTGGTGTCGTCGACGTTGCGGCACTCGGCGGCACGGTCGGCGCCGGGACGGTGTAGATCGTCGGATCGGCGACTGGCGGCGGCACGTTCATCGTTGCGAACGCGGCGTCGACGAATGTGCGGATCTTGTCGGTATCGGAAGGGACTTCGCCGTTGATCAGGACTGCCCAGGTGATGCCGTCGGGGCGATCGATGACCATCGAATGTGCGGCCTCGACCGTGCCGGTGTGCCCCCATGTGCCGTCGGACCAGAGCCGTAACGCCAGGCCGTAGGCGTCGCCCGGCCTGAGATAGGCGATCGGCAGCGCCGTACGCATCAGCACGACCGTTGCCGGTTGCAACGGATGAAAACCTGGCACTGTGTCGTCGAGCGCGTCGACGATGCGCACGAGATCGCTCGCCGTGCCGATCCACGCGCCCGCCGGTCCGAGTGCTTCCATGAAGTCACGCCCTGGTCGCGATGGATGGTGGACGTCCCCTGGCCGCACGTCGTAGGTCCCCGCGATGCGCATATCGGTGATACCGAGCGGCTTCAGCAGTCGATCCTGGATGGCCTGTGCATACGACAGCCCCGTGACCAATTCGATCAGCTGTCCGAGGATGCAGAAGTTCATGTTGCTGTACTGGTAGTTGGCACCAGGGTCGTGCAGCAGCGCCCGCCCGAGTCCCTGCCGTGCAGCATCTGCGCAGCTCGACGCAGCGCCGTCGAAGAACTGCGGCCTGAAGACCCCGAAGCCGCTCGTATGACTGAGCAGTTGTTTCAGGGTGATCGACGCCATCCGTGGATCGCCGAGTCGTACGCCGAGTTGCTTGGCGACGAGCGGCAGTACGTTTTCGTCGAGCCGCAACTTGTTCTGCTCGACGAGTTCCATGACCACCGTGCCGGTCAGCATCTTGGAGTTGCTGGCGATCCGGAAGCGCGCAGCCGATGTCGCAGCGACGCCGGTGTCCTGGTCGATCGGTCCAGCGGCAGCCGTATGCACGATGGTGCCGTGATCGGCGACAGCGACCGACACGGTGATCGCCCCCCGATTCAGTAGGCCGTGGACCAAAGCATGGTCGAACGACGTCCAGTTGGTCGTCGCTGAGAACCTTGCGGTTGCGCCAGGACTCCCGACCTGTATAAGCGTCGCCGAAGGGGTCTTCGGCACTGAAGTCTGCGGCGAACCCTGCGGCGCTCCCGATGCCGATCCCGAGGCGGCCGACCCTGAACTGCTCGCACTCGCCAACGTCGGCAGGCCGCTCGTCGAGCCACTCGTGGCCGCAGTCGTCGTAGTGGTCGCAGTCATCGCGGTGGTCGTGGTGGTCGCAGTCGTCGACACTGCCATCGAACTGCTCGAGGGGACCACGGACGAGATGACGGCGGATGAGACGGCGGTCGACGCAACCGACGAGCGGCCCGCCGTCGGCGCAGGCGCAGTCGTCAAAATCGACGAGACCGCCGTACTGGCGGCGATCGTCGACACTGCGGCCGGTCGAGCCGCAGGGGAGGTTGACGAAGCGCTGCTTGTCGAGCAACCCGTCAACGCCATCGACCCGACGATGAGCGCGGAAATGAGAAAGAGAGCCCGAGATGTGCGATGCACGACGATCATGCTGCCACCAACCGCAATGAAGAACTCCGCGGGTCGACAACCCGCCAGGTCACGCCTCAGAGCAGACATGCGGAAGTGCAGACATGCAGCTACGGCCCGGCGCGGTCACGTCCTGACCGGCATCTCGGTGAGGCCGTGACCGTGACGCCACGGTCGACCCCGAGAATCGTGCGTTCGTCGGTCAGGCGTTTGACCGGGGAGGCTGACCCTCGTCGGTCAGGCGGTGACCGTGTCCGGTTCGCAGTTCGCTCCGCAGACGACCACAACGACTCGCTCCCGGGGTTCCGGCACATAGGCACCACAGCGGATCGCTGCCAGGGCAGCCGCGCCGCCTGGCTCGACGACGAGCCGCCGTGCGTTCCAAAGAAAGCGTTGCGCAGCTCGGATCTCCTCGTCCGGCACGACGACTGCGAGATCGACGAACTCCTTGACGATGTTCCAGGGTGTCTCGCCGATCTGTCGAGCCCCGAGCGCGTCGGCGGCGACACCACTGACCTCGACGCTGACGGGTTTGCCGGCGAGCAATGCCTGGCGAAGGCACTGTGAGGTTTCCGGCTCGACACTGACGATCTTGCGGCGATCCCTGAACCACGCCGCCTGGCCCGCTGTGAACCCGCCGCCACCGCTCGCAACGATGAGCGTCTCGAAACCGTCGGAGCCGAGTTGCTGTTCGAGTTCGAGCGACATCGTGCCCTGACCGGCGATGGTCGCCGGGTGATCGAAGGGATGCACCATCAGCGCAGCGCTGCATGCCTGACGGAGGTTCGCTTCACGCTGCGCATCGTCGTAGATCCCCTCGACGATGTTGACGGTGGCACCGAAACGTTCGATGTTGCGGCGCTTGATGTCCGGACTGGTCGATGGGACGAAGATCTCGGCGCTGACTCCGAGCGTCATGGCGACATAGGCGACAGCGGCGCCGTGGTTACCTCCACTGGCGGCGATGAGGCCCGAATCCGGTAGCAGCCCGGCGGTCAGCACTCGGTTGAATGCGCCACGGGGCTTGAACGAGCCGGCATGTTGCAGCAATTCCAGCTTGAGCGTCAGATCGACCGGCGATCCGACATCACCTCCGGCAATCGCCATCACGGGAGTCCGCCGGATGTAGCCGCCGATGCGTCGGTAGGCGGCTTCGATGTCGTCAGGGGTCACGGTCTCCGTCACGTCTGCACATCATGGCTGGTCGGAGCGTTGTTCGATACATCGGCACTGGCAAGGATCTTCCCTTCAGCGTCGCTCAGCCACAACCCGCAACCACCACGGTCCGCCACGGCGACACGGTCGAGGACCGTCGCACGGACGGATGCCATCGGGGGGACCTCGGCGCGGTACTCGAAGGTGGCGGTCATCGGTGCCCGTAACAGGCGCAGGCGTGACAGTTGTTCCTCGACCAGTTCGGCGACGACGGCATTGTTGACATGGCCCATCACGTCGTAGTCGGCGAAGCGCAGCGCCCAATCGATCGACATTGCGCCAACAGGGACACCGCCGTGAGAAAGTTTCGCACTGACCTTGCGACCAGCAGCCGACGGGCCGTAGATACGCGCAAACGAGGCCGGCAGCGGAATTGCCCTCAAAGTCTGCGGATCGACGTGCACCCAGATCGTTGCCGAGTCGACAAGTCCGCCGTGTTCACCGACGAGGCTGGTCGAGCGCTCTGCCCACCGTCCGCCGAGACCAGAACACCACGTGGCAATGGCCAACAGCTCCTGATAGATCGGGAACCGGGTGACGGACAGCACGGTTCGACGCACCACCCAGCCGACGGCATCGACCAGGCCGGCATCGATCGTGTCGTCGTCTCCGACATCTTGGAGGTAACGCAGGATCGCATCGAGGCGCAGTCGGCCGCCAGGCGATACATCGCCGAGGCGTACACGTCGCGAGCTGGTGAACACGCGACCCGGCGTCGACGACGTCGCGGCGTTCTCCGTCAGCCCGCTGGTCACGCCACCGACTGTACTCCGGCGTCTCGAACCGACCCGTTGCCAACCCCGCCGTGTCATCGTCGCCGATGATTCGGCTGACTTGAAAGAAAACTGAATAATCAATTGACGCCGAGGGGTGCGACGTGGTTCTCTAGTGCACGCAGCACATCTGTGCGCAGTACGAGAAGGGACAGCATTCTGATGACACCGATGACCACCGCTCAGCAGCTGTCCACCTCGGTCGACAGCTTTCCGCGCCCGTGTGTCATTGATCACGGATATGCATGGCTCGCTGCAGGCGCGGTTGGCACCGATGGTTTCCCGACCGTCGAGGCCAATACGAAGCGACCCACCCGACGGCTCTCCAGAGCGCTGACTTAGCAAAGTCAAGCCTCGCCACCAGGCCGTCGGGACTTCGTCCCGGCGGCCTTTTTGATTTTCGACACACGTTCCGACCACTCGAGAAGACCACAGGACAGTACGACACCCACATCGAAGACGACACGAACAACCGAACGCTGAAACGACGAGGAACACCTGCCATGTTCGCCCTGCAAATCACCGAGTACCACGACGACTACCAAGCCAAGCCGCTGATCAGTACTGCCAACCCGTGGACACGCGCCCGCTGCCGGGACGGCAACGGCACCCTGACGCACCTCTTCTTCAGCGACGAGGCAATGTCGATCGCTCGCGCCAAGGCGATCTGCGGCAAGTGCAGCCTCACCGAAGTATGCCTCGAAGGGGCCATCGAACGTCTCGAGCCGTGGGGCGTCTGGGGAGGCGAGCTCGTCTCCAACGGGCACGTCGTCGTCAACAAGCGCCCCCGTGGTCGTCCGCCCAAAATCGCCCGCCCGGAACTGGTGGTCGACGAGGTGCCGGACTCCTACTATGTCGCCTGAGGCCTCTGTCCCTCGGGCCGCTATCGCCTCAAGCGACGGCCGCCGGACAACTCCGCAGCCGATTCGGTAGCGTTGGGGTCGTGGCCGACCGTGTGATCTCGTGGCGCACACGATCGGTGATCTTCGGATCTGTGCTCGTTCTCTCGGTGCTCATCGGATGGCTGACTACACGTGATTACGGTTCATCGAGCAGCGACGCCGTATCGACACTGCCGGGCGTCGGCGTCACCGTGCAGGACCCGACGATCGGGACGAACCCGGACCTCGACAACACGCAGCTGCCGAACCTCACGATCGCCAATCTCAACGGTGACAAGGTCAGCCTTCGCAGCCTCATCGGCAGCCCGATAGTCATCAACCTCTGGTACCCAACGTGCCCCCCCTGCAAGGCGGAGATGCCGGAGTTCGTCAAAGCGCAGGCGCAGGTCGGACAAACGGTTCGCTTTGTCGGCCTCTCCACGCAGGGATCACCTGCGGACGTCAAGAAGTTCGCTGATTCCCTCGGCGTGCACTACGAGCTGTACACCGATCCGGGACAGACGGCGGTGAACGTCCTCAAGCTCAGCGTCGCGCCGACAACACTGTTCGTTGCCGCCGATGGCCACATCACCTCGATCCAGTCCGGAGCGATGACCGAGGGCACGCTACTGGCGCGTATCCACAAGGAACTCCTGCCGGCATGATCGCGCTGCAGGGCGATTTCTCGCTGAACTTCCTCCGCGGAGCATTGGCGACGATGAATCCGTGCGGATTCGCGCTGCTGCCGACCTACCTGATGTTCTTTCTCGGGGTCGAGGGCAACAGGCCGGGCACCCAACGCGCCAGCATTGCCCGCGCCCTGCAGGTCAGCGTCGCCGTCGCCGCAGGATTCATGGCCGTCTTCATCCTCATCGGCGCACTCTTCCAAGCCGGTTTCACATGGTTTTCAGACCACGCCGGGTGGCTGAGCATCGTCATCGGCGTCTTGATGACGATGGTCGGCATCGCCATGCTGTTCGGTTGGCGGCCATCCTTGCGGCTCCCGAAATTCAACAGGGGCGGCACGGACGGCTCGGTCGGTTCGATGTTCCTCTACGGCATCTCCTACGCCGTTGCCTCGATCGGCTGCGCACTGCCGCTGTTCACACCGGCACTGCTGTCGATTTCGCAACACGGCATCGCCTCCGGAGTCATCACCATTGGCGCATACGGCCTCGGCATGGGGCTGATGCTGACCGCTCTGACCGTGTCATTGGCCGTCGCCAGAACCGGTCTGCTCGATCTGCTTCGCAGGGGCATGCGCTACATCGACCTGGTGGGGGCCATCTTCCTGATCGCCGCCGGGCTGTACCTGATTCTGTACGGGCGCTACGCGCTGACGCTGAAACCGAACCGCGCCGTCGACAGGGTCGAGGCAATCCAGGTCCGGCTCCAGGGCTGGGTGAACGGATTCGGCACGTCGGCGCTGCTGATCGCCCTCGGCGGCGTCACCGTCGCTGCCATCGTCTTCGTCCTCGTCAGGCGCGATCGGCGCACGCCTGCTGCGCCGTAGCGGCTGACGCCGTCCGTCAGATTCGGCGATCTGTGTGACTTCGTGCCCGTCGTCGACTGGCGCGCTGCCGGTTCCAGTCGAACGACGTCAGAATGGAGTGAATGGGACCCTTCGCCGAACTGCTCGAATTTCCGGGCGTCGAGGAGATCCTCGAATTGCGCGGGACATTCGGGTTCATGGCCTTCCACGGCGGCGCGCTCGAAGCGATGACGGACGTCATCGCCCGTGCCGCCGCCGAACGCTGCGATGCGTCGTACTACGGCGTGCACATGCCGCACGACCATCAGCGCCACATCCCATCGACCTGCTTCACGCCGGACGACTCGCCTGTTCTCGCCGAGTTCGTCGCCCACGTCGACACCGTCATCACCGTTCACGGCTACGGGCGTGACAAATTCTGGACGAAGCTGCTGCTGGGAGGACAGAACCGGGCGCTTGCCGAACACATGGCGACCCATCTCCGCTCTGCGCTGCCGGGTTACGAGTCGATCACCGACATCGACGACATCCCGCTGGAACTGCGCGGCCTGCACGTCAACAACCCGGTCAACGTCGTCGCCAACGCCGGCGTGCAGTTGGAGCTGCCACCGAGGATCCGCGGCTCGAGCCCGATCTGGGCCGACTGGAAAGGTCCAGGTCTCGTCCCGCACACCGCCAGCCTGATCGATGCGCTCGTCGACGCCGTCAACGCCTGGCCAACGACCCGATAGTCAGCGAGACCTCACCGCGCTGGGCGCGATCGAGCTGCGTGCGAGCGGCCGGCCGGAATAGGCCGAGGCGATCATCGTCGCAAAGTGGTAGACGGCGTCCTCGTGGTGGGCGAAGACCCCCGGCACGAACTGCGGTGAATTCAACCCACGCTGCACACTCTCGACCGCCATCCAGTCCTGACGGTTCGTCAGGTCCCAGAAGTCGACGGCGAACGACGGATCGAAATCTGGCCTGGCGACGGCTACCGGGTCGAAGAGCCACTGGCATTCGACGGCGGACGTCGTCGGCGTCACCGGCCGGATCCGATGGGTCATCACGAAGTCGGGATGGAGACTGATCAACATGTTCGGGAAGACATTGATGTACAGCACCTGGCGACGCTGTTCGTCGGTGAGCGACGGAAAGGTGATGCCACCAGAATGTCCGTCGAGGCTCATCGTCTCTGCGTGTTCGGCGAGGATCATCGACCCGCCGATGAACGCCCCCGGTAGGTCGTCGACGTTGTCGCCACTGTCGTGCGGCGACACGCGACACAACTCAGGATGGATCAACGGGCAGTGGTAGCACTCGTGATAGTTCTCGACGGCCACCTTCCAGTTGGCCTGCAGCTCATAGTGGTGCGTTGCACCGACGACGAGCCGCTCGCACTGCCAATTGGCGGCGATGTCCGCAAACCCGCCGAGATAGTCAGCAAATGACCCTGCCTGACGATCGACGTTCACGAACACCCAACCGGCCCACTCGGTGACGGCCAACCGGATCAACCCGAGTTCGTCCGGGACGATGTTCGCCATCTCACCGACATGAGGAGTGTTGCGCAGCGTCCCGTCGAGTGCGTATCCCCATGCGTGGTAGGGGCAGATGATGGAGTTGCGCCTCGCGGACGCACCACATGGCAACAGTTCGTGGCCGCGATGGCGGCAGATATTTGCAAACGCAAAGAGCTGCCCAACGGCATCGCGGCTCAGCAGCACGCTTGTGGCACCGAGAGCGACCGCCTTCTGCGTGCTTGGCTCCGGTATCTCCTCCACTCGACCGGCGCACACCCAACCGCCATCGAACAGGTGGTTGCGCTCCCAATCGAGCACCGCCTGATCGACATAGGCACCTCGTGGCAACATCCGCGAATGACCGAACGGTGCCAGGGTCATTTCGAGCTCGGCGAGCGGCAAGGGTGCCAGTGGCCGGCCGACGCCAACTTCGATCGACATGCTTTGGCATCCCTTTCACGGACTTCGGGGAACGGTGAAATCCCCGTCTTGCGTTTCACTGTAAAGCACGTAACGATCGATGCTTCTCGACCGACTGGAACAACACACTCTCGAAAAGAGGATCAGTCGCATGAACCTATTCAGACGATCACACGAAACCACGGGCGATCACCCAGTCACGACGCCGCAGGAAATGGTCATGAGCGAGTCGACCGAAACGGCGATTTTGGCCGGCGGCTGCTTCTGGGGCATGCAGGACCTCATCCGTCAGCTCCCCGGCATCATCAGCACACGCGTCGGCTACTCCGGAGGCGACGTAGCGAACGCAACATACCGCCATCACGGCACCCATGCCGAGGCGATCGAGATCGTCTTCGATCCGACGGTCACGTCGTACCGGGACCTGCTCGAGTTCTTCTTCCAGGTCCACGACCCATCGACGAAAAACCGCCAGGGCAACGACCGCGGCCTCGGCTACCGGTCGGCGATCTTCTACGTGAATAACGAACAGAAGGTCGTCGCCGAAGACACGATCGCCGACGTCGGCGCTTCAGGATTATGGCCCGGCAAAGTCGTGACGCAAGTCGCCCAGGCGGGCCCGTTCTGGCAGGCAGAGCCTGAGCACCAGGACTACCTGCAGCACTACCCGAGTGGTTACACCTGCCACTTCGTCCGGCCGAACTGGAAGCTTCTTGCCCGCCAGCAGTAGCGGAGTAGTGCCGACGCTGGAGCCTGCTCCCGCGCCAGATGCGATCTGGAGCTCCAGCGTCGGCTCCGACAGCCGCTCCATCGAGTGCTACTACGGAGCGAGGCGCTCGATGATCCACGTCGCGGCGCTGTCCGAGCGGCGGTAACGGAGCCGGTCGTGGAGACGGCTCGGGCGACCCTGCCAGAACTCGATGGCGTCCGGGACGATCCGCCATCCACCCCAAAACACGGGGCGAGCAATGTCAGTGCCTTCGAACGTTGCTTCGAACGCAGCGACGCGCTGTTCCAGTTCTGCTCGGTCGGCGATCACCTGCGATTGCGGCGACGCCCACGCGCCGGTCTGGCTGCCACGGGGGCGGTTGACAAAATAGGCGTCGCTTTCTGCATCCGTGACACGTTCGACGCTGCCACGGACGCGGACCTGGCGGTGCAGTTGCAACCAGGGAAACAGCATCGCCGCGCGACCACTCCCGTCGATCTGCAGGCTCTTGGCTGACTCGTAATTGGTGTAGAACGCGAACCCGCGCTCGTCCACCCCTCTCGCCAGCACACACCGCGAGTCTGGGCCGTCCTGATCGACCGTCGAGACGATGAATGCCTCTGGTTCGGTACAGCCGGCAGCGACGGCCTCGTTGAACCATGCCCACCACTGCTCGATCGGGTCGGCAACGACGTCACCGATATCGAGCCCTGCGGTCTCGTACTGCGTTCGCCTGGCGGCAAGGTCTCCGTGCGCTGTCGGGGTGGGGGCCGGATCACTCATTTCGGACGGTTCGCTCATCTCGGTTATTCACTCATTTCGGCTATTCACTTGTTTCGGGCGGATTTCGGTGGCGCCACGCATGTACGGCAGCAGCGCGTCTGGTATCCGCACAGACCCGTCCGCTTGGCGACAATTCTCGACGATGGCAGCCCAGACGCGAGGCACCGCAAGCGCCGAACCGTTGAGCGTGTGGGCGATCTTGGTGCCCTTCTCCCCCGTTGGCCGATACCGCATGTCTGCCCGGCGACCCTGGTAGTCACTGAACCAGCTGACCGAGCTGACTTCCAGCCAGCGGTCAGAACCCGGCGCGAAGACTTCGAGGTCGAAGCTGCGATGGTGACTCTGGCCCATGTCACCGGTACAGACCTCGATGATGCGATACGGCAGTTCGAGCTTGGCGAGCAGCGCCTCGGCGCGACCGACCATCATCTGCAACAGTGCCGGTGCCTGCTCGGCCGTCGCGTAGCTGAGGATCTCGACCTTGTCGAATTCGTGAGTCCGCAACATGCCGCGGGTGTCACGTCCGGCCGAACCGGCCTCTCGCCGATAGCACGGCGAGAAGGCCATGAACTTCATCGGCAGGTCAGCTTCTTCAAGGATCTCGCCAGCGGCGAGCGAGGTCAGCGGGACTTCAGCGGTCGGGATACACCACAGGTCGTCACGTTCGATCGCATAGGCGTCGTCGGCGAACTTCGGGAGCTGGCCGGTCGCCGTCAACGTCGCCGTGGTAACGAGCGACGGCGGGCGGATCTCCTCGAATTCGTCGGCGTTCATGTCGAGCGCGAACTGGCACAACGCCCTGCTCATCGTCGCCCCGAGGCCACGCATCATCGTGAACATCGAACCGCTGATCTTGACGGCACGCTCGTTGTCGAGGATGCCGAGCGCCGGCCCTGTCTCCCAGTGCGGGACCTGCTGGTAGTCGGCGAATTCGATCGGCATGGCGATCGGGCCCTTGACGACCGGATTGTCATCCTCACCTGCACCATTCGGCGCGTCGGGGTGCGGAACATTCGGGATGCGCAGCAACAGATCGTGCAAACGAGTCTGCATCTCATCGGCTTGACCGGCGAGTCGCTTCTCGGCGTCGCCACGTTCGCGACTCTCGGCCATCGTTGCCTCGGCCTCGAGCGTGCTGCCTGCTCGGCGGAGTTGGCCGACCTGTTTCGACAGTTCGTTGATCTTGTTGCGGTTGGCATCTCGCTCGAGGGCGATCTCCCTGAGCTGGGAATCGAAGGACGCCGCCGCAGTCAACTGGTCGAGTAGTTCTGGCTTGCCACGGCGCGCCATGGCAGCTCGAACCGCTTCGGGATCGTTGCGGAGGAGTCGGATATCGATCACCCACGCAGGCTACCGAAGGGTGCGCTGGCGGGCCCCTCCGAATTGTGCGATCGAGACTTCTGTGGACCGTTTTGCACCGCCGGCGGTGCACCAGTGGACTCAGTTTCGGGTTGGGGAGGTCGGGACGTAGCCTGGTTGGCGTGCGTGCGGTCGAGGTTTGTGACTTGGTGATGCGCTACGGCGATCTGGTGGCCGTCGACGGTGTGTCTTTCGGGGCCGATCATGGCGTGATCACTGCGGTACTGGGCCCGAACGGTGCTGGGAAGACGTCGACGATCGAGGCGTGCGAGGGCTACCGCTCCCCGACAACCGGATCGGTGCGGGTGCTGGGAATGGATCCAGCAGCTGATCAGCGAAAGCTGGCCGAGCAGATGGGCGTGATGCTGCAGGAAGGCGGCGTCTACCCGAGCGCCCGTGTCATCGACGTCGCCACACTGTTCTGCTCGATCAACGGCGATCGGGCGGTGCCGGACGAGTTGCTCGAACAGGTCGGGCTCACCGAGCGGCGCAACGCAACATGGCGACGACTCTCCGGCGGCGAGAAGCAGCGCCTGTCGCTCGCGTTGGCGCTGTCGGGTAAGCCGGAGATCATCTTCCTCGACGAGGCGACGTCCGGTGTCGATGTCGGTGGCAGGGCGATCATTCGCACGCTCGTGCGTGGCTTGGCGAACGACGGCTGTTGCGTCGTGCTGGCGACACACGAGCTGGACGAAGCCGAGCGGATCGCCGACCGTGTCGTCATCTTCAACAGGGGCAAGGTGCTCGCCGACGGCACCCTCACCGAGGTTCGCGGCACCGAACAGTCGATTCGCTTCCAGGTTGCCCGTCCGCTCAACGCCGTCGATCTGTCGATCCATCTCGACCGAACAGTCCGCGAGGTCACGTCTTCGACGCCTGAGAATACGGAGTATGTCGTAGGTGGAGCGTCGGACGGCGCGTTGATCGCTCGACTGACCGCTTGGCTGTCCGAACAGCACATCGAGTCGCTCGACCTGCGCGCGGGCCCTGCCAGGCTCGAAGAGGTGTTCCTGCGGCTGACGGCTGCCAAGCCGTGAACCACTCGACGGCAGTCCGCCTCGGCCGATTGACGACGGCGGGAACGCCATGAAGCCGTTCGTCGCCCAGTTGCGTTCGGAGTTGCAGGTGATGTTGCGCAATGGCGAGCAACTGCTGCTGACACTCGGCATCCCGCTGATCCTGCTGTGTTTCTTCAGCAAGGTCGATGTACTGCCGACGGGAACGAAGCATCCGATCGACTTTCTCGCACCCGGCATCCTCGCGCTCGCGGTGATGTCGTCGGCGATGGTCGCACTCGGCATCGCCACCGGTTTCGAGCGTTCGTACAAGGTGCTCAAGCGGCTCGGAGCGACGCCGTTGGGGCGCCCACGTCTCGTTGCCGCCAAGACTGCTGCGGTCGTGGTCACCGAGGTCGTGCAGTTCGCCATCCTCATCCCCGTCGCCTACGCTCTTGGCTGGCGCCCGCATGGCGCCAACTGGCTGCTCGCCGTCGGTGGCGTTGTCGTCGGCACCATCGCCTTCGCCGGCGTCGGCCTCGTGCTCGCCGGCCGGCTGAGGGCGGAGATCAACCTTGCTGCCCAGAACGGTCTGTACCTCGTACTGCTGTTGCTCGGCGGCATGGTGATCTCCTTCTCCAAGCTGCCGACTGTGCTGCGGGCCATCGCCCATCTGCTGCCATCGGGTGCGCTCGCCGATGTCCTCCATCATGCGCTCAGCGGCCAGTCGACACCTGGAGGCTCGTGGATCGTGCTGGCGGTCTGGGCAGTCGTCGCACCGCCGCTGGCCGCCCGCCTGTTCCGCTGGGAATAACTCGGGTCTTCAACTGACGTTTGTGCACTTCACCCATCACGCATGGCTCGAGTGCACAGACGCTGTCGGGACTGCGGGGGTCTCAGCTGACGGGGTGGTTCGGTTCCTGGGCTGGCGGTGAGGAGTCGAAGGCCGCCTGGACCGACTCGTACGTCAACGGCGATTCGTCTGATGAGTCGACCGCCAGATCGGCGAGATCGGCGGACGGCGACGTCGTTGGGGGAACCGGACGAAT
>JAYTOR010000031.1:0-10912 GCA_043747685.1 Actinomycetota bacterium | reverse complement strand
CACTGGTGGACCGCAATTCCGTTCGCCCGGCCGAACGCTGAACAGGAGAAGATGATGGAGATACTCGACGTCGAGGGCGTGCAGATTGCGTATCGCGCTGTCGGCAACGGACCGGTGCTGCTGTTGACACACGGGTTCTCGGCGTCGTCGCATATGTTCGCCGACAATGCCGCAGTGCTGTCCGATGCCTTCACGGTCGTGACGTGGGACATGCGTGGCCACGGATCCACCGATGCCCCCCAAGATCAGGCGGCGTATAGCGCGGCGTTGGCGGTCGGCGACATGTTGGCGATCCTCGACCACATCGGCGCGGAGCAGGCGGTGATCGGTGGACATTCGCTCGGAGGATTCCTGTCGTTGTCGTTCTATGCAGCGCACCCGGATCGGGTCAGCGGCCTGATGCTGATCGACACCGGACCCGGCTACCGCAAGGCCGAGGCGCGCGCCGGGTGGAACGAGATGGCCGAGCGATTCGCGAAGAATTTCGAACGGAACGGGCTCGATGCGATGCAGACCAGTGAGGAACTCTCCGCCGATGTCCACCGACACGGCGCCTCCGGGCTGGCGAAGGCGGCCCGCGGCATCCTGACACAGCACGATTCGCAGGTGATCGATCTGCTGCCGACGATTTCGACGCCGACGTTGGTGATCGTCGGATCGCTGGACACCCCGTTCATCGGTGGTTCGCAGTACATGGCGTCGAAGATCCCTGGAGCGCGGCTGGTGATGATCGAGGGTGCCGGACATGCGCCCAACGTCTCGCACCCCGCCGAATTCAACGCTGCCGCCCGTTCACTTCCTTCGAGCGTTGGAGGCTGAGTGATGTTCGACGAGATTCGGCTCGGTGACGTGCGTGTCGTCGTCGGTGATGACTTCGTCGCCACCGTCACGATCGACCGCCCGCCGGAGAACTACTTCGACCTGACGCTCATCGGCTCCTTGGCCGATGCGTACGAGATGCTCGACGACGATCCCCGGTGCCGGGCGATCGTGCTGCGATCGAACGGCAAGCACTTCTGTGCCGGCGCTCACTTCGGCGGCACCCGCCCGACGCCGGCCGACGGCGGTCAGACCGGCCCACACCTGTACGACGAAGCGATCAGGATGTTCGCCGCTGCAACGCCAGTCGTCGCCGCGATCCAGGGTGGAGCGATCGGTGGGGGCCTGGGTGTCGCGCTCTCGGCGGACTTCCGTGTCGGCGTCCCAGAAGCGCGAATGAGCGCCAATTTCGCCAGGCTCGGCTTCCATCAGGGCTTCGGACTGACGGTGACGCTGCCAGCATTGGTCGGTCAGCAGCAGGCCTTGGAGATGCTGCTGATCGGCAACCGCATCGACGGCGCACGGTGCTTCGAGATCGGCTTGTTCGACCGCCTCGTCTCGCTCGACGATCTTGATGCGGCGGCGCGGGGCTTCGCCTTCGATATCGCCACGTCTGCACCGATCGCCGTGCGTAGCATCCGCCAGACGATGCGCGACGGGTTGGTCGAACGTCTGCGCGCGGCAACGGACCGCGAGAAGTCCGAGCAGGAGAAGCACTGGGCGACGAACGACTTCACGGAGGGCACTGCCTCGACCAGGGAACGCCGCCCGCCGAAATTCACCGGCACCTGATCGGGACGCAGGCACGGATGTTGCAGTGGCTGCAACATCCGGTGCCTGCGTCAGAGCTCGGGCAGGGAGCGTGACTACTGTCGTGGCAACGCGACGGGAGCGTCGGATGAGTCGGAAGTTGGTACGCAGTGACTGAGCAGCGACGTGGCAAACGGATCGCGATGTCCCCGGAGGAGCTCGACGCATTCCTCGGCGCCGAGCGGATGTGTCGGGTCGCGACGATCAACGGCGACGGCTCGCCGCACACGTCTGCGTTGTGGTTCGTGTGGGACGGGAAGTCGATCTGGTTGACCTCGATCGTCAAGAGCCAGCGCTGGGTCAACCTGATGCGCGACCCGCGCATCAGTGTGCTCGTCGACGCCGGCCACGGCTACGGCGAATTGCAGGGAGCGGAACTCAACGGCAAGGTCGTCGTCGTCGGCGAGGTACCACGGACCGGCGAGGCCGTGGCCGAGTTGGAAGAGCCGGAGCGACTGATGGGGCAGAAGTACATGGGCGGCGCATTCGGCCACGACAAGCGTCATGCCTGGTTGCGTCTCGAGCCCGACAAGGTCGTCAGCTGGGACTTCCGCAAGATCCCCCTCGGCTGACAGCGTGCTCGAACAGGTAGCTCGCTCGGCCGTCGTCGCGCCCAGGCCAGGTGGTCGAGGTGCCCTGGCGGGCGGACTGCTGAATTTCCGCACCCTGTTGGGAACGTCGACGCCAGTGGTGTCCCGGTGACGCAGCGTTCGTCGTTGGAGAGCGGTCTGCGTCGCGCTGTGGAGCGGGCGACCGCCAGTTCGGTCGTGGCGATGGCGATCGTCCACGGGGGCGATACGGCAGCGGCGTACCGGGTCGACCTCAACGGCGGTCGACGGCTGTTCGCCAAGACGCATCCGTCACCTCCGCCCGGATTCTTCACCACCGAAGCGGCAAGCCTCAGGTGGCTGCGCGCTGCAGGCGCAGTGCCGATTCCCGAGGTGATTGCGGTCTCCGACGGTGATGACGGCCGTCTTCGTGATGGCGGCACCGCTTGTGATGGTGACACCGATAGCGGCGGCAGCGGTGGTGACGACGACATGATTCCTGCTCACCTCGTACTCGAATGGATCGAGCATGGACGGTCGACGGGGGCGACAGAGGCCGGGTTCGGGAGCGCGCTTGCGATGTTGCACGATTGCGGTGCACCTTCGTTCGGGCGCGAAGACCGTCGGACAACGGGCGGGCTGGCGCTGCCGAACGATCCTCAGGACACGTGGTCGGAGTTTTACGCCGCGTGCCGACTGATGCCATTGGCGCGGTTGGCTGCCGACCGCCGGGCGCTGGAACCACCGACCGTCGCTGCGCTGGAGCGTCTTTCAGCGACATTGGACCGCTTCGACGACGGCTCGTCGCCCGCCCGTTTGCACGGCGATCTGTGGGCAGGCAACCGGGTGGTCGACACGGCCGGGCGAAGTTGGCTGATCGATCCGGCGGCACACGGCGGGCACATCGAATTCGACCTGGCGATGATGCGGTTGTTCGGTGGATTCCCGGCCGACGTCTTTCATTCGTACGAGGACCATCATCCTCTCGCTGTGGGCTGGCAGGACCGAGTCTCACTGCACCAGATCGCACCGCTCGTCGTCCACGCCATCAAATTCGGCGGCGGCTACATGCAGGCGGCGACGGCGGCGATCGCCCGCTACTGACTCACGTCGTTTCGGGTCGAATGGCGGCGGGCAGCGCCCGGGATGGGTTGTGTCAGGCATTGATCGGGTACGGCATGTATATGTCCGATCCGATCAGTTCGAGCCCGTCCGGCGAGGTCGTCCCACCTGCCCCGCAGCCATTCGACCCGCCGCAGTCGCCGCCCGTCGGTCCGCAGCCGCTGGATCCGCCGCAGCCACTGCCTGCAGACCCCCGGCCGTTTGACCCTCCACAGCCGCTGCAACCACAACCGTTCGATCCGCCCCAGCCGTTCGACCCGCAGCCCGTTCCGCCGGATCCGACCCCGGTCGAGCCGCAGCCACCCGTGCCGCCCCAGCCTGGACCAGCGGACCCGACGCCGCTCCCGGCGATGACGATGCAACTGGACCGCAGCGCCTTCATCTGATCGAACCGAGTGTCCTCGACGTTACGGTGCCGCCATCGCAGCCGGTTCCGGCGACTTCGACGAAAAACTCCTGCGGGGTCGTCCGGTGCGGATCGGTGGGCGTGAGTTTTTGCTGCGAGGGGACCACCTCAGGCGGATGCAGCACCGGCAAAGCGCTCTGCGGCTTCGGCGATGACCGCGGACATCGAACTGCCGCCGCCATGTCCTTCGTCGCGAAGGATGATGAGGTCCGCCTTCGGGAGTAACGCGGCGAGCCGCCACGGGATGTCAGGCGGGCCACTGATGTCCATCCGCCCGTTCACCATCTGCATCGGTATGTCCACCAGGCGGTGAGCGTCACGGAACAGTGCGTCATCGTCGAGGAAATGGGCGTTGCTCCAGTAGTGCGTCACCAGTCGGCTGAAGCCCAGCCTGAAGCGCGCATCCAGGTAGCGAGGGTTTGGTTCGTGGTCAGCAGTCGTGGCGACGTGTACGTCCTCCCATGCGCACCACGCAGCGGCAGCCGGCGCATGGATCTCAGGATCGGGGTGCTGCACGAGGCGTGCATAGGCGGCTGGAAGATTGCCGTTGCGGTCGATCATCGGGACGCCGTTGCGAAAACGTTCCCAGGCCTCCGGGAAGACGCGTCCCATCGACCTGGTGACCCAGTCGACTCCCGCACGCGACGATGTCACGACGCCGGCGAGGATCATCTCGGTCACGCGATCCGGATGCGCTTCGGCATACGCAAGGCCGAGGATCGTGCCCCACGATCCTCCCCAGACCATCCAGCGTTCGACGCCGATGTACCGCCGCAGCAGTTCGATGTCGGCGATCAGATGAGCCGTTGTGTTCGTCGAGAGGTCGACGACCGGTTCAGCGGCATGCGGAGTGCTGCGACCGCACTGCCGCTGATCGAACTGAACGATGAGGTACCGATCCGGGTCGAAATGCTTCCTCGTGTTCGGCGACAGCCCGCTGCCGGGCCCGCCGTGCAAGAGTACCGCTGGCTTGCCGTTCGGATTCCCGGCGGCCTCCCAGTACAGACGATGGCCGTCACCCACGTCGAGCATCCCGCTGTCGAACGGCTCGGTCACAGCGTGCGGAAACACGTCGTGATCCTCGCACACCGGATGCTTCCGGTCTACGGAAGGAGCCGACGAATGCTCAGGCTAATAGCAGGAATGATAATCGTTCCTATATAATGGTGGTATGAAAACAAGTATTCACCCCACGTACCGTCCGGTGTTGTTCGAGGACGTTTCCGTCGGCGAGCGCTGGCTGACATCGTCCACGGTGGCGACGAACCGGACAGCCGAACTGGACGGAGTCACGTATCCGGTGTACAGCGTCGAGGTGTCGAACCTCACCCATCCCTTCTACATCGGGCAGATGCGGATCAACGACAGTGCCGGCCGAGTGGATCGTTTCAACAAGCGCTACGGAGTGCGCAGCACTGCGAAGTAGCCTCGTATGAGGGAAGAGGATGGCGCCAGGTAGTCAGGCCTGGCTGCCGGGCGAGCGTGCGCGGCTGCCTCAGCCGCGTACGCAATCGCCGCAGTGACCGACGAGGTCGAGGCGGTGGTGGCGCAGTTCGAAATCCGCTTCTTCTGCGGCCTGCGCCAAGGCTTTGTCCAGCGCCCGTTCGGTCCTCGGTGCGAGCGTGACGTCACGCACCCGGCCGCATGCGCTGCAGACGAGGTGGTGGTGGTGGTGGTTCGTCAATTCCTCTGCCAGTTCGAAGTGCGCGTGCTCGTCGCCCATGGCGATACGGCTGACGAGCCCGGCCTGTTCGAGTATCGCCAGGTTTCGGTAGACCGAACTCTGGGCGAGGCTCGGCTGGCGTTGCAGCAGTGCGGGAATTGTGACCGGCTCGTCGAGTTCGGCGAGTGCTTTGAGAATCAACTGCCGTCCACTTGTCAGCCGTTGTCCGTCGGCGCGCAGGCGGGCCAGCGCGATTTGATCGATGTCCGGCACAGAAATTGAGAATAGCTGAGAATCAGCCGATTCCCTCGAACCAGGTCAAGAATAGTTCTCATTGTGATTTGAAAAGAGAATCATTCCCAACTATCGTCCTGAGCATGTTCGACAGCATCGTCAAGCCAATTCGGTCAGGTCGCCGTTCGGTCGTAGTACTCGCAGCCGGTGTGGTGGTGGTGGTGGCCTGTGGAACTTCGTCGACGACCTCGCCATCCATGACGTCCGGCAACGGAACGAGTAGCGCTGTTGTCGAGATCGTTGCCGGAGAGAATTTCTGGGGCAGCATCGCCAGCCAGCTCGGCGGTGATCACGCACGCGTCATCAGCATCATCATCAGCCCGGACGCCGATCCACACGACTACGAGCCGACGCCCGCCGATGCCAGGACGATGTCTCGGGCTCAAATCGTCATTGCGAACGGCGTCGGCTACGACCCGTGGGTCGCAAAGCTCGTCGCTGCCGACAACAGTAAGGCGGCGGTGATCGATGTCGGCAAGCTCGTCGGTGCCGCTGATGGCACCAACCCGCACCGGTGGTACAACCCGGCCGACGTGCAGACCGTCGTCGACCAGATCGTCGAGCAGTTGCGCCGGGTCGACCCGGCGGACAGCGGCTACTTCGATGCCCAGAAGGTCGCGTTCAACACCGTTGCGCTGAAGGACTACAACGCCACGATTGCCGATATCAAGGCAAAGTATTCCGGCACGCCCGTCGGTGCCTCCGAGTCGATCGTTGCGATGCTCGCGCCCGCCATCGGCGTCGACCTGATCACGCCGAGCAGCTTCCTGAAAGCGATCAGCCAGGGCAGCGATGTTTCAGCCGGTGACAAGGCGACGATCGATCAGCAGATCAAGTCCCACGCCATCAAGATCTACGTCTACAACAGCCAGAACGTCACGCCTGATGTGCAGGCGCAGCTCGACGCCGTCAACGCGCAGAAGATTCCCGTAGCGACGATCACTGAAACGCTGACGCCGGCAACGGCGAGCTATCAGCAATGGCAGACGGCGCAACTGAAAGGGATCGAAGCAGCGCTCGACCAGGCTGCTCCCGGTAAATGAGCGCCAGACTGTTGGCGATGAGTGCCGACGACTTCGAACAGCAGTCAGTCGAGGGCATCCTGCACACCGTCAGGCGTCAGGACCCATCGCCTCCATCGCCGGATGTTCGGCCGATGCTCGAGTTCTCCCAGGCGGCCGTCCGGTTCGGACACCGCACGGTCTGGTCCGATGTGAACGTTTCGGTGATGCCGGGCGAGTTCGTCGCCATCCTCGGGCCGAATGGCGTCGGCAAGTCGACGCTGATCAAGGTGGCCCTCGGCCTCGTTCCGCTGTCTGCGGGAACAGCCACTGTGCTCGGGGCCGAGCCAGGGCAGGCAGGCCGCGATTTGGGCTATCTCCCGCAGCGGCGCAGTTTCGACCAGGGGCTGCGTGTCCGGGGGATCGACGTCGTCCGACTCGGAGCGGACGGTGACCGCTGGGGCACACCGTTGCCGTTCGCCAGGCGCTGGTCAGCACAGAGCCGTGCGCAGCAGGAACGCATCGAAGAGGTCATCGAGATGGTCGGCGCCGGCCAATACGCCGAGCGTCCGATCGGTGAGGTCTCGGGTGGTGAGCAGCAACGTCTGCTGATCGCCCAGGCGTTGGTGCGCCGCCCGAAACTGCTGCTCCTCGACGAGCCGCTCGACAGTCTCGATCTTCCGAACCAGGCTGCGGTCGCTGCGCTGATCTCGAGGATCTCGCGCGACGAGGGCGTCGCTGTGGCCATGGTCGCACACGACGTCAACCCGATCATGTCGTACCTCGACCGGGTCATTTACATCGGCCAGGGTGGTGCCGTGTCGGGAACAGTCGAGCAGGTGATCAACTCCGAAACGCTCAGTCGCCTCTACGACACGCCGATCGAGGTGCTGCGCGCTTCTGACGGACGTCTCGTCGTCGTCGGCGACCCGGAAGCGCCGTCGCACCATTCGGACAGGCACTCCGGGCGGCCGCTTCCGTGATCGCAGTCGTGGCGGCAACGGTGCACAATGGATTGGGCTGGAACCTGGCCGATGATATGCGCCAGTTGTTCGAACTGCATTTCATGGTCAACGCCTTCAGAGCAGGAACGATCGTCGCCGTCGTCGCCGGGGCGATGGGCTGGTTCACAGTGTTACGCCGCCAGAGTTTCGCCGGCCACGCACTTGCTGTCGTCTCTTTTCCCGGTGCCGCCGGCGCCGTGTGGCTCGGCGTCAGCGCAACGGCCGGAACGTTCGTCGCCAGTATCTCCGCCGCCCTCGTCATCGCACTGGTGCCGCGCTCAGCGAGCGGCGGCGGCGAGGATTCTGCGGTGATCGGCACGGTGCAGGCGCTGGCATTGGCGAGTGGTGTGCTGTTCGTCAGTCTCTACGGCGGCTTTCTCAACAGCCTCAACGGTCTGCTCTTCGGTACCTTCCTCGGCATCACCGATGATCAGGTGACCACCCTGATCATCGTCGGTGCAGCGGTGTTGCTGGTGCTTGCGGCGATCGGACGACCGCTGTTCTTCGCGACGATCGACGCCGACGTCGCCCAGGCGAGCGGTGTTCCCGTGCGGCTGCTCTCGGTGGTATTTCTCGTATTGCTCGGGTGCGCAGCGGCGGAAGTGAGCCAGATCACCGGATCGTTGCTCGTGTTCGCCCTGCTGGTGTTGCCTGCTGCGAGCGCCCAACGACTGACGTCGCGCCCAGGGTCGAGTTTCGTGCTGACGATCGTCCTCGCTCTGGCGATCACGTGGGTTGCACTTGCCGCCGCCTATTTCTCGGTGTACCCGATCGGCTTCTTCGTCACCACCATCGGTCTGGGTGTGTTCGTCGTCGTGACGGTCGCGCAGTCGGCGAAAGTACGGATACAGCGGCGCGGTCGAAGCGGATTCACGAGCCAGGGGATGGCTGCGTGAATTCTGTGCGGACATCCCTGACGATGTTCTCGTCGATGTTCTCGACAGCGAATCCTGTTGCCGGCATCGTCCACATGTTCGGGCATTCGTTTCTCCGCCGGGCGTTCCTTGCCGGTACGGCGATCTCGCTGGCATCAGGTCTCGTCGGCTATTTCGTCGTCCTCCGTCGCCAGGTCTTTACCGGGGAGGCACTGTCCCACGTCGCCTTCACCGGCGCGCTCGGAGCGTTGGCCGTCGGTGCGGAACTGCGCGTCGGCCTGTACGGATCGTGCATCGTCTTCGGGTTGTTGATGGCCGCGCTGGGATCGAGAGGCAGGGCCGACGACGCCGTCGTCGGCAGCGTATTCGCCTGGGTACTCGGCCTCGGGGCGCTGTTCCTGACGATCTACACGCGCTCGTCGAGTGCATCGGACGGGACAGCGGGCGTGCGGGTGCTGTTCGGTTCGATCTTCGGCCTCTCACGTGGACAGACGACCGCCAGCGTGGTCGTGTCGATCGGAGTCGCAACGCTGATCCTGGCGATCAGCAGGCCATTGCTGTTCGCCAGTATCGATGAAGCGGTGGCCGGATCGAGCGGCGTTCCCGTGCGACTCCTCGGATTCGGCTTCCTCGGCGTCGTCGGCGTCACCGCAGCGGTCGCCACACAGGCCGTCGGAGCACTGTTGCTCCTTGGTCTGCTGGCGGCGCCGGCCGGGGCTGCGCAGCGCCTCACCAGTCGCCCGTTCACGGCGATGTGGCTGGCGGCGGGGATCGCTGTCGGGTCGATGTGGGCCGGCCTGTCGCTGTCGTACGCAGCTCCGAAGGTCCCTCCGAGTTTCGGCATCGTCGCCGTCGCCTCGGCCTGCTACCTGGTCGCCATCGCCATCACCACCGGCCGCAGAGCAGCCAGTTTCGGCACCCTCGGCCACGATCACCCCGATGATCGCCCGCACGCGCACAGCCACTCGCACTAGCGTTCACCAGGTGCACTGACCGACACCACGCGCATCAGACATGGTTTCACGGACGCACGGTCCCACGGGGAAAGCGCCCGGTCGTGGTCGAGCGATGGGTCAGCAGGTGGACGCCACGACGCAGAAGTGCTCCATCGCTCGGAGGGGTCGTCGGCGCTCCGGAGTTGCTCACGAGCACAGGTGGCGGTCAGGCCGACGACGGGTAGCCGGGATATGAAGCTTTGAAGACGCCCTGGTGGAGGAGGACGGTGGCGGTCAGCGCTCCGGTGTCGATGTCCGTGAGCGTCGAACTCGTCCAGAACGACTCGGTCTTGCGGCTCTGCCCGACCCCGACGACTTCGTGCATCACGTGGTAGCCGTGGCCGACGAACAGCGGCGTGCCGTGCATGCGTACCTGCAGGTCGAGGAACAGCCCGAGCGACGGACGCCGAACCGGGAAGATGCCGGGGGACTTGTTCGACATTACGCTCGCCATCTCGAACGGGACGATCGCCCGTCCCCATGGCGAACTCGAGCCGCCCTCCGCTGTGTACCACGGGTGCGGCTCGGTGATCAGCGCCGTCTTCTGGTCGAGCGAGAACGGATACAGCGGCCCGTTCCCGGTCTCGTGATCGATCGACACGATGCCGCCGTCATGGGTCATGCCGATTTCCAGGCGATCGACGATGAACAACTCGCCGGGATCGCCCATCGCCGCCCGGCGAGCTTCCAGTTCGCTCACTGCGTGCTCCGGCCCGACGGACGCCGTCCCGACGAGCACCGGACGGCCGTCATCTTTGACGGCGCCGATACGCGCCGACGCCGGACCGGTCGTCGTCATCGTCGCCTGCACCTGTTCGCCCTCGACCACCATCGTCTGGAAATGGGAGCTGATGCAGCCGTTCCCGAACCATGCAGGTCCCCACAGTGTGAAGGCAAGCGGATCGAATTGGCTGAAATGCGTCGGCCCCTCGATCGGAGCGCCCTGCAACCCGAGCGACGCCGCAGCATCGCCGTCGTGCACGCTCGCATGTCCGTCCGTCACCTGGTCATGGAGCATCTGCCGGGGGGAGCGCATCGGGCCGGTGACGGTGATCTCGGTTTGGAAAGGCATGGACGCACGCTACGCGACCAGCCGACCGGCGCATCATGTGGAGGAACAGTGACCCGAGTGTCGTCGCAGCACCCGAGTGTCGCGGCGACGCCTGCGGGCGCGTCGACACTCGGGTGGGGGAGTCAGTTGCTGTATTCGACCGCCGGGATCGTGCCCATCCTGCCGCTGTTGAAATCGTCGACGGCGTCGAGGATCTGCTGGCGGGTGTTCATCAGGAACGGGCCGTAGTGCACGATCGGTTCACGCAGCAGCGGTGTGCTCCTCGGTCCGAGTATCAACTGGAGTGGTTGATACATCAACTCT
>JAYTOR010000030.1:0-4606 GCA_043747685.1 Actinomycetota bacterium | reverse complement strand
TGCGCCATCCGACCCGACTCATCTCGTTTGCACCCCTCCTGCTGTCGGAGGGAATGCATCGACCCAGGTGATGCTGGAACTGCAGGTGGCCGCCGATGCTGCTGATGGGTCGCTGCCACTCTCGGCGATCGTGCAGTCCGGCGATTTTCAGGCGACTGCGAGCGGATCCAAGAGCATCGACATCGTCTCGCAGGGTTCGGTGTTCCCTTCCGGAGGAAACCCGCTGTTCTTCGCAAGGGTCCCTGGAGCAGGTCTTGCGGTAGTCGGCAACTCCTCCGTCACCTGCAGCGTCGCGGCGACCTCCGAAAGGAACGACGGTCCCGCGTGCGAAAATGCTCGGATGAGTGGTGGAGAAAGCAATAACCGCCAGTCGAACAGCCTCCAGATGAAAGACGTCCTGCATACAGGTAACAATTCATCGTCGGCCATGCTCGACCTCGCAAGCGGACGCTCGGTACTCAGGGCGTATCTTGCCTGGAGTGGTGACGCGGCCACACCTGGGGCCGTCAAGCTGGTGACGCCCGAAACGGAACACAAAACGTATGCCAGCGCTGCGCCGGTTCTCGCAGAGTTCACCCACGTAACAGACCTTCGTCAGTCGACGCCATTGCCGACGATCGTGTCGTTCGTCCCTCACGATCACTCGAGCGACGGTATCTACGAATCGGTGGCCGACGTCACAGCGCTGGTGCGGGCTGGTGGAGCAGGCACGTATACCGTCGCCGATATCTCCATCGACACAAATTCGCTTGCTTTGCCCGACCCGCCAGGTGTCGGAGGGTGGAGCTTGTTCGTGGTCTACGCCGATCCGACAGCGCCGACGTCGTCAACCGTTGTCTTGCTCGATCAATACTCGACCCTCGACGCATCCTCGACATCCGATGGAGGGTCCGCTGCATCGATTTCGATCGGCGGGATTGCTTCTTCGTCGCCGTATCAGGTTTCGCTTGCGTACTTCGCCAATGAGGGCGATCTCGGACGCCTCGGTGACTCGGTAAAAATCGGTGATATTGCGCTGACCAACGCCGTGAATCCTCTCGGTAACGCCTTCAACAGTTCGTTACTCGGTGCGACCGACCCGGTGTACTCCAACGGATTCGGGATCGACGTCGATCAGTTCGCGCCTGTCGAGGTGACCTCTGCGAGCGGGGCTTTCACCACGACGTTCACGTCGGTTGGCGACAAGGTGTCGGTCGGGTTGCTCGGGTTCGTCATCTCCTGACCAGCGGCTCCTGACCTGAATGCTCGACGCAGGTACGAAAGGTTGCAGATGCTGCGATATCTGGTGCCTGCGTCGGTGGTCCAGGCGGTTGTTCAAAGCCGGAAGCCCGCATCGGTTGGCTAAGGTCGTTGCATGGCCGACGACCCTGATCAGCTCCTCGACACGGTTGTCGCCTCTGAGTCATTTGCTTCGACGGACTTCACCCGCGACCTGGCGCGATGGAGTGAAGCGCTCGCCGGCATCGCCCGTACGGGCATGGGATTCACGCAGAGCCTGTACGAACGTGAGCGCTACGAGGAAGTGCTCAAAGTCGCAGCCGACATCAAGGCGGCCGCCGACGATGCCTTGGAGATCAGGCGGGAACAGGACCATTTCGTACAGGAGTGGATGGAGAGTATCGGTGAGGGAGTTCCCGGTTACGTGACGCCGAAAGTGGCGATCGGGGCGATCGTTGGCAACGACGAGGGCGAGATCCTGCTGGTCAAGCGGGCAGACTCCGGCATCTGGCTGTACCCGACAGGGTGGGCGGACATCGGCTACTCGCCGTCGGAAGTTGCCCTCAAAGAGGTTGAGGAAGAGACCGGCATCATCTGCGAGGCGGTGCAGGTCATCTCGGTGATCGACGGTCAGAGAATGGGCTTCACGCGCTTCGGTATGTACATGATCCTCTTCCACTGCGTCGCCGTGGGCGGCGAGATCAATCCGCATCCGCTCGAAACTGCCGGTGCCGGCTGGTTCGCCGAAAACGCTCTTCCAACTCACACCGCCGGCGCCGGGTGGTGGCGCGAGACCGCTTTTGCGGCGATTCGTGGGGCTAAGATCGAAACGACGTTCGACGCCCCACGCGATCCGATCTGGCGGGGCGGACACGCAGCTGATTGATCAGCCGTGTCCGCTGCTGACATGACAGAATCAAGGTGCCTCAGGAGGTGAGCGTATGACAAATATTCGGGCCATCGCCCTGTTGGGTTGCCTGGCGCTGGGATTGGCGGCATGCAGTAGCAACGTGTCGTCGACGGCGACAAACGCAACCACCGTGTCGCCGCCTGGCAGTACGACCGCCTCGACGTCGGCGGCGACGTCGGCCGTGACACCGCCTGCGAGCACCGTAGAAACAACGGGAGCGACGACGACGGCGAGTACCGCATCGGCGACAACGGCGACAACGGCGAGTAGCTCGACGTCAACCCCGGCGAGCTCGTCGACATCACCGAAGACAGCGCCGAAGACAGCGCCGAAGACCCCAGCCCCGACATCGCCTGCCGGTCCGGTGTTCGCCAGTTTCTCCGCAACCGTCGATCCATGTCCGACGACGGTCGCTCCTGGAGTCAGCTTCACGCCGCCGCCTGATACCGGCATGATCACTGTCACGTGGAAGGTCACCGGCGCGTACGACATGATCTACGACGCGCTCGACAACGTCGACGGACCCTTCACCCAGGGTTTGCCGGCGAGCGGGAGTGCCTCCTTCGGACGAATCTGCGACGGCCATACGCACACCGTCTACGTCGTCGCCGTGTACAAGGGACACAAGGTCGTCAAGTCGAAGTCGTACAGCGGTAGTTGATCGGGTCCGACGGCTGCTGGCGGTTTCCGGGGCGTGATTCGAACTCCGTCCCGATCACACACTTTTTGGTGAAGTGACGTTCGACACGTTCGAGTCCAGAAATTCGGCGGTTGTTGGCTAGTGTCAAAGACAATGGCTGTGACGTCGATGAGGGCGATGGCAACGCCGAAGAGCAAACGGCGACATGGCGAGCTGCTCGAAGCGGCGCGCACGACGCTCATCAGGCTCGGCTATTTCGAAACGCATGTCGCCGACATCGTCAGAGCAGCGGGAGTCTCACACGGAACCTTTTACACGTATTTTGACTCCAAGAGTGAGGTCATGCGGGTGCTTGTCTCAGCGTTGGCAGACGACTTCTTCGAGGCGTCGACTGCCGAAGTCGCCCGGCAGGCAACACCACTGCTCACGCTCGAAGCAGGCATCCGGCAGTTCATGCACACCTACCGTGACCGGGTGCCGATGATCCGCATCCTCGATCAAGCGGCATCGGCAGGCGGGGAGTTCGCCGACGAGTGCCTGCGCATCCGCGCCCGCTTCAGCGCCCGCCTCCGAGCGATCATCGAAGCGCATCCGCTGACGCATCCCGATGGTCGACCGGCCAGTTCCGAGTTGGCGGCATACGCGCTTGGTGGCATGGTCGACGACTTCGCTCGCGGCTGTTACCTGCTCGGACACGTCGTCGACGAGGACGCTGCCGTGTCGACGATCGCCTTGATCTGGGCGAGCGCTTTCGGTTTCGCTGGTGTCAGCCCTGGTCTTGATCGCGAAGAAACTGTTCCAGTTCCTGGATGAGTTCGTCGCCCGTCGGCGCAGCCATCGCCGGTGGCGTTGCATCGGTGTCGTCGTCATCACCATCGGATGCGTCCTCGAGCCGGCGGACATACGCCGACAGGTCGGCATCAGCGCTGACGAACTCGTCGATCTGGCTCTCGTAACCGGGGATCTCGCCGGCAAGAGCTGCGATCGGACCTGGTGTTCCGATCATCGTCGTCGCCCGCTGCACCAATGCCAGTGCTGCTTTCGGTGAGGTGACCTGGGCGGCATACGCCGGGGTCGCCGCCCACAGGCCAACTGACTTGAGGTCTGACTCGGTGGCCGCATGCTGCAGGACACCGACGATTCCGGTCGGGCCCTCGTACTTCGAGCGTTGCAGGTCGAACCGTTCGAGCAGGTCGTCGTCGGTTGCCGAGCCGATGACCTGGGCGGGACGGCGGTGGCTGACGTCGGCGAGCAGTGCGCCGAGCGTGATCAGCATGCTGGCGCCGATCTGCTGGGCGACACCGACGATCTGCTCGGTGAACAGCCGCCAACGCAATGCCGGTTCGGGCCCGAGCAGCAGGACGACGTCAGCTCCCGGCGTCGACACGTACCACATCGCCGTCTGCGGCCAGACGATCTCGCGGGCACCCTGTCCGCTCAAGCGGACATGGGGCCGCGTCGTGGCGAAGTCGGTGAACTCCTCCGGGTCGATCGACGCCAACACCTTGGCGTCCCAACCCTCGATCATCGCCCGCACCGCGCCGGAGGCGGCATCGGCGGCGTCGTTCCAACCCGTGAACGCAGCCACGATCGTCGGGGATCGCAAAGTCGGTTGTGCATGCCAGCGCACGTGCTCCATCAGACCTAGGACGCTATCGGAAGCCGGTAGCGTCTCGAATTCATGGCTGATATCGCGATCGAGATCGCCGACTCGGTGACGACTGAACTGGTCGAGGCGTTCGCCAAGCTCATCCCGCAACTGTCGAAGTCGAATCCTCCCCCGACCGCCGAAGCTCTGGCCGACATGATCGCCTCGCCGGCGTCGGTGGTGTTCATCG
>JAYTOR010000029.1:0-13478 GCA_043747685.1 Actinomycetota bacterium | reverse complement strand
CCAGGCGAAGCGCTCGTGCAGGTCCAGGCATGCGGGGTCTGCCACACGGACCTGCATTATCGCGAGGGCGGGATCAACGACGAGTTTCCGTTCCTGCTCGGCCACGAGGCGGCTGGAATCGTCGAAAAAGTCGGAACGGGCGTCACGTCCGTCGCCCCCGGTGATTTCGTCGTCCTGAACTGGCGTGCCGTCTGCGGCGAGTGCCGGAGCTGTCGCAAAGGCAAGCCGTGGCTGTGCTTCTCGACGATCAACGCGACACAGAAGATGACGTTGAAAGACGGCACGGTGCTGTCCCCTGCGCTCGGTATCGGTGCCTTCGCCGAGAAGACCCTCGTCGCCGCCGGCCAGTGCACGAAGGTCGATCCGTCCGTGCCGGCGGCCACCGCCTGCCTGCTCGGGTGTGGAGTCATGGCGGGCATCGGAGCAGCGGTCAACACCGGCAACGTCGGGCGTGGCGACTCGGTTGCCGTGTTCGGTTGCGGCGGTGTCGGCGACGCCGCGATCGCCGGTTCGCTGCTCGCCGGCGCGACCACGATTATCGCCGTCGACATCGACGACCGCAAACTCGAAACAGCGAAGACCTTCGGCGCCACGCATACCGTCAACAGCAAGAACGTGGACGCTGTCGAGGCGATCAAGGCGGCGACCTGCGGCAACGGCGCCGATGTCTGCATCGAGGCGATCGGCCTACCGCAGACATATCGTCAGGCGTTCGAGGCTCGCGATCTCGCCGGGACGGTTGTGCTCGTCGGAGTGCCGCGCCCGGATATGGAAGTCACGTTGCCGTTCATCGAGATGTTCGGACGCGGCGGGTCTCTGAAGTCGTCGTGGTACGGCGACTGTCTTCCGAGCCGTGATTTCCCGATGCTCATCGACCTCCACCTGCAGGGCCGGCTGCCGCTCGACAAGTTCGTCAGCGAGACGATCAAGCTCGAAGACGTCGAAGGGGCCTTCCACAAGATGGAACGTGGCGAAGTCCTGCGGTCAGTCGTCGTCTTCTAGACGACGCACGGCTCAAGCCGCCGTGGCCGCCTCCGCGAACTGCTGAGCCTTACGAATCGCAATGCGTCTGAGTGGTGGAAGCGTCGGCGGTGGATTCTGACGGGGTGGAAGCGCAGCAAGGAGGGCGGCAGTCGACTTGGTGATCTCGGCGACCGCTCGCTCGAACGCCTCGACCGTCGCCGGCGAGGTCTTGGCGACGGCGCTGACCTTGCGCACGTACTGCCGGGCCGCGGCTTCGACTTCCTCAGGCGTGGCGACAGGATCGAGCCCGCGTAGCGGTGTGATGTTTCGGCACATACCGCGACTGTAGTCGCACCGGAAAACGCTGTGCCCTTCGCCCCAACGAAGCATGCTTCTGTGCACAACCGCCACGTCAGTGGCCTCTTCTGCACAAACGCTCGGAAAACGCGCTAGTGGACGGGTCGCAGCCGGTCAGAGCTGGAGCTCAGCGACGATCTCTTCGCCGGCGATCTCGCCGGTGGGGACGAATCCATAACCCAGATACAGCGGCGCAGGGGTGCCGCGACCGCGTGCGTAATGGACCTGCATAACGGTTTCGCCTTCGGAACGCAGCATTTCGCAGACCTGATCGAGCACGATAGAACCGATTCCGCGCCGTTGGTGCAGGCGGCTGATCAGAAAACGCCACAAGATCGTGGTCGGCCACGATGTGGTAGTGCGGGCGAGCATCACGAAGCCGACCAATTCGCCATCGGCCTCGATTGCCCGGAACCATGGAACCGCTGGCACGCCATCTGATGCCGGTGGCACCATCGCATCAGCGAGCGAATTCAGCACCGGAGTGACGAACCGGCGCTGAGAATGGTGCGTCTCGATCGCTGCGACTGCTCGCCGGTTGTCCCAGCTGACCTCGACGAGACGAACGGTCTGCGGTCGATGGCGAGGGCGCGACCGCCACGCCTCCCAGTCGACGCGGCGCATGCCGTAAATTCCGTCGTCCGACCATTCGGGATCGTTGAAGAACGACTCGTCCTTGGTGCCTTCGTAGAGGAAACCGACGCGTTCGAGCAGCATTTCCGAGGCGACGTTGCGCGGGTCGAGTGAGGCATCCAATCGCATGAGGCCGAGTTCTTCGAAGAGATACCCGATGACGGCGTTCAATGCCTCGGTCGCGTACCCATGACCCTGGTGGGCGGTGGCGAACGTGTATCCCACCTCGGCAGTCGGGAACGATTGGTGGCGACCGATGTAGATGTCACCGATCAGCGCTCCCGTATCCCGGCGTTCCACAGCGAGGTTGTAGCCCTTGCCGGGTACCACCCCACCGGCCTCGACATACTTGGCGATGGACTCGGCGGCGCGCTCGACCGGGTATGGCAGTTTCCAATCCTGGTACTCGACGACGGCAGGGTCGGAACGGTAGGCGCTCACGACCTCAGCATCGGCTGAGACGAACTGACGCAGTCGCAAGCGGTCGGTGAGGATCGGGTCCATCGGCCAAGTCTCGCCGGTCGGAGTGCGCTCCGGCCGAATTCGATCCGTTGCGCAGTGGTGCACCGAGTGTGGGAGCGACCGGAGAGGTCGTCATCGCACTCCGGTGGCGTTCTGGCAGTCTGAGATCGTGACCGACACCTGTGCGCTCGACATCGACATTGCCCGTCCGATCGCCGAGGCGGCCTTTGCGGAATGTTCCCTTCGCCTGCGTCTGCCTTCATTGGCGTGGGGCGTGGTGATCGGCGGCGAGGTCGTGCTCGGGCAGTCGACGGACGTCGTCTACCGCATCGCCTCGATGACGAAGAGCTTCACCTGCGCTGCGCTGCTGACATTGCGCGACGAGGGCCGCATGGCGCTCGACGAACCTGTTGCCACCTATGCGCCAGAGTTCGTCGGGCTCCGCTGGCCGACCGACGATTCCCCGCCGATCACGGTCCGTCACCTGATGACGATGAGTTCCGGTCTGGCGACCGACGACGCCTGGGCGGATCGACACCTCGACATGACCGATGCCGAACTCGACGACCACATCGACGGCGGGCTGGTCTTTGCCGCTGTGCCAGGAACGACGTTCGAATACTCCAACCTCGGATTCGCGATCCTCGGCCGCGTTGTGCACAACATCACCGAGGCGCCCGTTCAGCGGCTGATCACCGAGCGACTGTTGGAGCCGCTGGGAATGACGAATACGACCTGGACGGAGCCTGCCGGCGCAATTCCCGGCCACCGGGAGCGCAACGGCAACGACGAGGAGTTGATCGTCGAGCCGTCGCTCGGCGACGGGGTGATGGCCCCGATGGGTGGCCTGTTCACAACGGTCGACGATCTGGCGAAATGGGTCGACTTCCTCGGCAGTGCGTTCCGGCCAGGAGATGGTCGATCGTCAGTTCCGCTCTCGAGGCCCTCTCGTCGGGAGATGCAGCAGGTTTCCCGGGTGTATTTCAACCAGGCGACATCGACCGAGCTCGGCCATGCCGGACGCCAAGGCGGCTATGGATTCGGTCTGAATGTGTTGCCACATGATGGCCTCGGCAGCGTCGTGACGCACAGCGGCGGCCTGCCGGGATTCGGCTCCAATATGCGCTGGGTTCCGCGACTCGGCATCGGTGTGGCTGCGTTGGCGAACTCGACGTACGCGCCGATGGCGGAGCTGACGGCGTCGGTGCTCGACGCACTCGTCGCCGGCGGCGCTCTGCGCTCTGCACCGCTCGCTCCGGGCGACGGACTCATCGCAATCGCCCATCAAATGGTTGCGCTGATCAACGGGTGGGACGACGAGGCAGCAGACGCGATGTTCGCCGACAGCGTCGATCTCGACGAGCAACGGACCGAACGCCGCAGCCAGGCAACGGAATTGTGCGCAGACCACGGACCGTTCACGTTCGCCCGCTTGATCGTCGAATCGGGAGCCTCGGCCACGGTCATCGCCCACGGCCCGGCGGTGGAGTTGCACATCGATTTCCAGCTGGCGCCGACGAAGCCGCTGCGGGTCCAGTACTTCGGCACGACCGTGCACACGTGACGGACGTTCCGTGTCACCGAATGTCGCGTTTCATGTGGACATTTGGTGACACGGGCGGCGTCAACGGCCGGAACGATGTCCGGTTTGTTGGCCGATATCGAACGATCGTTCGTCCCGTTAGGCTGCATTCGTGCCCGATCTCAAGGTCGTCTCAAACTTCGATCCTGCCGGCGATCAGCCCGCAGCCATCGCCGCCCTGACCGAGGGCATCAACGCTGGTGAGCGTTTCCAGACGCTGCTCGGCATCACGGGATCAGGCAAGAGTGCGACGATCGCCTGGACGATCCAGAACACCCAGAAACCAACGCTGATCCTCGCCCCGAACAAGAGCCTGGCGGCGCAACTCGCCCAGGAGATGCGCGAGTTCTTCCCGGCGAACCGTGTCGAATACTTCGTCAGCTACTACGACTACTACCAGCCGGAGGCGTATATCGCCTCGAGCGACACCTATATCGAGAAGGACTCCTCGATCAACGAGGAAATCGACCGTCTGCGTCACTCGTCGACGGCTGCGCTGCTGACCAGGCGGGACACGATCGTCGTTGCCTCCGTCAGCTGTATCTATGGCATGGGCAACCCGGAGGAGTACCGCGGCAACCTGCTGGAACTGCACACGGGTGTCGACTACGACCAGCGTTCGATCCTGCGGCGGCTCGTCGATCTGCAGTTCGACCGCAACGACATGACGCTGGGTCGCGGCAAGTTCCGCGTGCGCGGTGACACCATCGAGATCCATCCGTCGTATGAGGAATCGGTGCTGCGCGTCGAGATGTTCGGCGACACCGTCGACCGCCTGACGATGATCGATCCGCTGACCGGCGAGCAGCTGAGCGACCTGTCGGAAGTCCTCGTCTTTCCGGCGACCCACTACGTCGCCGGCGACGAACGCATGCGCCGCGCTGTCGTCGGCATCGAGGCGGAACTGCAGGAACGGCTCGCCTACTTCGAAAAAGAGGGCAAGCTGCTCGAAGCACAACGCTTGCGGATGCGCACGCAGTACGACCTCGAAATGATGCAGGAGGTCGGCTACTGCAACGGCATCGAGAACTACTCGATGCACATCGACGGCCGCAGCTCCGGTGAACCGCCGTTCACGCTGCTCGACTACTTCCCCAAGGATTTCCTCATCGTCATCGACGAGAGCCACGTCACGGTTCCACAGTTGCACGGCCAATACGAGGGTGACCGCAGCCGTAAGGATCAACTCGTCGAGTTCGGCTTCCGCCTGCCGAGTGCGCGTGACAATCGCCCGCTGCGATTCGAGGAGGTCATGGGTCGCATCAACCAGTGCGTCTTCCTCTCGGCGACACCGAGCAAATACGAGCTGGCGCAATCCACGAAGGTCGTCGAACAGATCGTCAGGCCGACCGGCCTCATCGACCCAGAGGTCATCGTCAAACCGACGAAGGGGCAGATCGACGACCTCATCGAACAGATCAAGATGCGCATCGAAAAGGGCGACCGTTCGCTCGTCACCACGCTGACCAAGAAGATGGCAGAAGACCTGACCGAATACCTGCTCGAACAGGGACTCAGGGTCCGCTATCTGCACTCGAACATCGACACGATCCAACGCATCGAGATCCTCCGGTCGCTGCGCCTCGGTGAGTTCGACGTGCTCGTCGGCATCAACCTGCTCCGTGAAGGTCTCGACCTCCCGGAGGTCTCGCTGGTGGCGATCCTCGACGCCGACAAGGAAGGTTTCCTACGCAGTGAAACGGCGCTCGTTCAGACAATTGGCCGTGCCGCCCGTAACGTCGACGGTCAGGTGATCATGTACGCCGACAAGATGACCAACTCGATGACCCGGGCGATCGACGAAACCCAACGTCGCCGCGCCAAGCAGATCATCTACAACACCGAGAACGGTATCAACCCGAAAACGATCATCAAGGCCGTCGGAGACATCCTCTCCCTCCTGCGCCCGGACGACAGCTCGCCGATGCCTGGCAAGGGAATGCGCCGCAATCGTGAGCGCGACAAGGTGCAGCGTGAGCTCAAGACGTTGCCGCAGCAGGAACTCGCCCGTCTGATCCTCACCCTCGAGGAGGAGATGAACGAAGCGTCTGCCGCCCTCAAGTTCGAATACGCAGCCCGTTTGCGCGACGAGATTCGCGATCTCCGCAAGGAGATCAAAGACGCCGGCTGACCGGGACCGGCTGACCAAGTCTCGCTGATCGAGCCACGTCGCCGGATTGATCGACCGCTATGGCCGACGGCGGCGACTGGCCGTCACGAGCGTCGTGCGCTGAGCTGCAGCACGACCGCTGTGGCGACGGCGCCGATCACGGCCATCAACGTCACGGCAGGCAGGTTGATGTAGCCGAGGAGCACGACGACGAGCGCCGTCAGGATCCCGATACCGACACGCAACGCTGCGGCGCGGATCTGTTCGACGCCGGCCATCGCCAGCCGTGGGATCGCACGGGGCCAGGCGAGCCGCAGCACCGATACCTCGAATGCCGCCAATGTGACGGCACCGTCGCCTGCCACCTGCAACGCCGGATAGGACGTGGTTCCGAGTGCCCACAGAGCAGCCGCTGCGACACCCGCCACCAGGTAGAACGGTGCTCTCGGTGAGTTTCGCCTGACGATGACAATCGTCCCGAATGACGCCGTCAGGACGATGTCGAAGGCAATCGGGGAGGGCAGCGTGAAGAGCGGTAACGCCAGCGCAGCCATCCACAGCAGGCTGGCGACTGCGGCCAACTGCAGTCGCGTCAGATTCGGCGTCACCGCGCAGCCACCGATCGCCTCCGACGTTGCATCGCAGCGGCGGCACCGATGGCTGATCCGAGGCTGACATCGGGCGTCCATTCGACGACCGCGATGCCGAGGCTGCGCAACGAATCGGCGCGTCCGACGACCCGGAGTCCGAAGATCCGCCTGGCGAGCCGGTCCGCTTCGTCAGCGGGATCTGGCAGCAGGTCGGCCGACTGCAGTTGCAGGACTGCGACCTCTCGTCCGCGAGCGCGGAGTTGGGTGACGATCCCCAGCGTGCGGGTGTCCCACAGTGGGGAGATGAGGATCACGAGAGCAGACGACGGAATGCGGCTCGCGTTGATCGTCCCGGAGGTGTATCCCCGTGTTTCGAAGACGCTGCCGATCCTCATCAGCGCTTCGAGGATGCCGTATCGGGTTCGTGCGCCCCCTCCAGGCGGAAGCCAGATCGGCAACCTGCCGACGCTCGCCATGCCGACCTTGTCCTGGCTCGACAGATGCGTCCTGGCGATCGCCCACGTTGCCCGAGCGGTCAGGATCAGCGCACGTCGTGCCGACTCGCTCATCCGCACTCCTCCATCGATATACGAATCGATGAGCACGACGACGTCGCCAGAGCGTTCCGGATGATGTGCGTTGACGTACGGCGAACCAAGTCGCGCCGTCGCCGCCCGGTTGAGATCGCGCAGCCGATCGCCGGGATGGTAGGGGCGGAGTTCTGCGAAATCCATACCGCGCCCGATCGCCCGCCGATCGAGATGCGCGCCGGACATCGCCCGGGAACTTGCCGGCTCCAACAGGCGATCCAATCGGGGTGCAGATGGGAGCGCTGACAGTTCGACGCTGAGCGGTGTGCTGCCGCGCCACACGAGCAAACCGTTCGGGCGGCGGGCAGTGATGTGGATCCTGCCGATCGTGAAGCGACCCCACCGGGTTGGGATCAGTTCGAACGTCTGCACACCGTTCTCGAGTGTCGATAGTCGCCAGTCGAGGGTCTTGTGTTCGGGATAGACGACATCGATATCGTCCGAGCAGGTCGCAGAGAGGTCGTAGGCGATGCCCTCTGGCCCGCTGATCTGCAGCGTCCCGCAGGCGGTGTCCCCCTCGATGATGCGGTTGGTCTGCAGCCCGAGACGGACCTCGACGGTAATCGGCGCGATGCGCTCCTGGGTAAGCAGCACGGCGACGATGAAGGGGGCGGCGAAGGCCACGAGTTCGACCCGTCCGACGACGAATCCGACGGTCAGCGACACCACCACGATCGTCAGATAGCCGATCAGCCTCGCGTCTCTTCCAGGTTCGAGAACGACTGCCGCTTGCTCCACGATCAGCTCCAGTGCGGTGTCGGTACCTGGTTGATGCAACGGCTGACGATGTCGTCAGGGTCCGACCTGCGGGCCCATGCTTCTGCGCTGAGGACCAGCCGATGGGCGAGGCCGGGGACGGCGATCCGCCGGATGTCGTCGGGGGTGACGAAATCCCGTCCGTTGATGACGGCGATGGCCCTCGACAATTTCAGCAGTGCAAGGCTGCCGCGCGGGCTGGAGCCGACCTCGACGTCCCGGTCCAGGCGTGTCGACTGCACGAGAGCGACGATGTATTCCAGCAGCGACGGGTCGACGTGGACATGTTCTGCGAGGACCTGCAGGCTGCGGAAGGCGGCGATGTCGATGACGGGTGCCAGCGGCAGTTCGTCGGACGCACGCTTCATCCTGCGGGCGAGCAACTCGACCTCGTCGTCTGCTGTCGGGTAGCCGATCGTCGTGCGGATGATGAAGCGGTCGATCTGCGCCTCTGGCAGTGGGTAGGTGCCCTCGGATTCGACCGGGTTCTGCGTGGCGATGACGAGAAATGGCCGCGGAAGCAGATGCGACACGCCATCGACGGTGGTCTGACGTTCCTGCATCGCTTCGAGCAGCGCCGACTGCGCCTTCGCCGGTGCCCGGTTGATCTCGTCGGCGAGGATGAGATTGGCGAAGATCGGGCCGGGAGCGAAGCGCGCCTGGTTCGTCGACATGTCGAGCACCATCGCTCCGGTGATGTCGCTCGGCAGGATGTCCGGCGTGAACTGCACGCGTGAAAAGGAGAACTGCGCAGTGGTGGCGAGCGATCGGGCAGTCAGCGTCTTGGCCACCCCCGGCAGATCGTCGAGCAGTACATGTCCGTCGGCGATGAGGCCGGCGACGATCAATTCGAGCGTCGACCGCTTGCCGACGACAGCCAATTCGACCGCCTCCAGCCAGCGTGAGACAACCTCGTTCACATGCGCTCCAATTCGTCGAGAATGCTCGGGAGATACGTCATCGGGACCGAACGCCGCCGATCGGTGAGGATCGCGAACAGCGCTGGGGAGACGATGCGCGCCAGATGAGGGTGGCAGCCCTCATCGTCGATCTCCAGGTGGACTTGCAGGGCGATCCGCTCTGCCGCGATCTCGCAGATGCGCGCAACGACCGGTGAAGGAATCGGATCGTCGCTTCGCAGCGGTGCCATCGACGACCGGAGAGTGTCGATCGCCTGTGGAAGTTCCCGGGACACGGGAACGAACCGACTGTCGGTGTCCGGTCCGGCGAAGTCCGGGAGCCGTTTCACCAGTTGGTCGAGCGATCTGACCGTCAGACCCACCGCTGCGAGCACGAACATCAGGCCGAGCAGTGAGGCCGCAGCTCGTGGTTCGACGATCGAGATCCCGAGGGCTGCGACTGCGCCGATCGCAGCAACGGCGATTAACCGGCGCTCGACAGGCGTCACGGGTTGTTCCCCACAAACGCAGCGCGCCGACGTAGCTGCAGTTGTGCGGTGCGCAACGCCCCGAGCGCCATCGCCCGCTCGGGTTCGCCGACGTCATGCGTGCTGAAGCGGGCGACGGAATAGACGTCCAACAGTTGCTGCATCGCCATCGGTTCGACTTCCATGCCGCTGAGGCAGCGCGAGAGATGCTCGTACGGTGCCTCCGACGCGATCTTCGAGAACCCGGCACCGGCCAGCGCGTCGAGCAGGAAGGCGTAGGCGGCCTTGATGGCGACCCGCTGGTCGGGGTCGTCGAGCAGCGCTTCGATCGAGCGCTCGATCGCTTCGTCGACGGCCAGGTCATCGACCCCCGGTGACATTCGCGGTGGGCGATACCCAGGCAATGCCGATCTCCGCATCCGCGGCAGCATGAGGCGCGACAGGACGACGATGAACAATCCCAGGACGGCGATCAAGATGAGGACGGCGACGCTCTTGACCCATTGCGGCCGCGAGCTCGACCGCTGCTGTTCGATGTCGTCAGGTGCCGGCCTCGGGACGACCGTCTCCGGAGGGGGTGCGGTCGCCGCGCGTGTCGTCGGCGGTTCGGGGACGGGTGGATGCCTGGCGGCCGTCGACACGGCAACCAGCGAAACGGCGACGACCCCGAGTACGGCGAGCGAGCCGACCAGCGGCTTGCTGATCCCTTTCCACCACGCCAGACGACGAACGACCGACATCACTGCAACAGCGACGAGTACCCCGACGAGCAGGCCGAACAGCGCCCTGGAGACGGCAGACGAGCGGTCGACCACGTTCGTCCTGATCGGACGGAAGATCCCCCCGGCGGCGATGCCGAGGGCGACGATCGCCAGGCCCACCGCGACCACGACGAAACGCCCAGGAGATCGGCGGAGCTGGGGCTGATCAGGCTCCGCCCCTTCCATCTGCTCACCGTAGTCCACGTCCGGCGGAACCGATGGCCAGACCGCCGTGTCGAACGCCTGTTCTCGGTTGGTAGATTGGAGAAATGGCTGTCAAAACCGATTCGCCGCAGATCGTGGTGCGGGGTGCGCGCGAGCACAACCTCAAGAACGTGTCGGTCGAACTGCCACGCGACAAGCTGATCGTCTTCACCGGACTGTCCGGTTCGGGTAAGTCTTCTCTGGCTTTCGACACGATCTATGCAGAGGGCCAACGACGTTATGTCGAGTCGCTGAGCGCCTACGCCCGTCAGTTCCTCGGGCAGATGGACAAGCCGGACGTCGACTTCATCGAGGGCTTGTCGCCGGCAATCTCGATCGACCAGAAGTCTGCCTCACGAAATCCCCGTTCGACCGTCGGAACGATCACCGAGGTCTATGACTACCTGCGCCTGCTGTATGCGCGTATCGGTGTGCAGCACTGCGTCAACGAGGGCACCCGTCTCGCCAGGCAGACACCGCAACAGATCGTCGATCGCATCCTGCTGCTCGAGGAGGGCACCCGGTTCCAGGTGCTTGCCCCCGTGGTCCGTGGCCGTAAGGGTGAATACGACACGTTGCTTGAAGACCTCGCAGGTCAGGGCTTCGTCCGCGCCCGTATCGACGGAGAAACATTCGACATTGCCGAGTTCCTCAAGCGGGACGAACGTCTTGCCCGCTACGAGCAGCACACCATCCAGATCATCGTCGACCGCCTCGTCAATCGCAAGGGCATCGAACGCCGTCTGACCGACTCACTCGAAACAGCGTTGCGCCTGTCTGAGGGCGTCGCCGAGATCGAACTCGTCCCGCGTGCCGACGCCGTCGGGCCTGACGGAAAGCCGGAACAGGCGGAAACACTGACGTTCAGCCAGCATCTCGTCTGCCCGACATGCGGCACCAGCTACGAGGAACTCGCGCCGCGCAACTTCTCGTTCAACTCGCCGTACGGCGCGTGCACGAAATGCGACGGGCTCGGCACGACGTACGAGGTCGACCCCGAACTCGTCGTCCCCGACCCCGATCTGTCGATCGCCGAGGGGGCGATTGCGCCGTGGAGTAATACCAGGACGCAGTATTTCGTGCGCATGCTCGAAGCAGTCGCCGAAGCCTACGACATCGACATGGCGACGCCGTGGGGCAAACTCACCACCAAACAGCAGAAGGTACTGCTGCACGGTGTCGATGGGAACGTGCAGGTCAAGTACCGCAACAAGTACGGGCGCACGCGTGCCTACTCGACCGCCTACGAAGGTGTGATCCCGTTCCTCAAGCGTCGCCACAGTGACGCAGAGAGCGACTGGAGTCGGGAGCAGATTGAGAGCTACATGCGTGAGGTTCCGTGCCCGGCGTGCCACGGCGCCCGGTTGAAACCGTCCTCGCTCGCCGTCACGATCAACGACAAGCACATCGCTGCCGTCTGCGAAATGAGCATTCGCGACTCGTCGAAGTTCCTCGGCGCCCTCGTGTTGTCGCAGCGCGACAAGATGATCGCCGAACGGGTCACCAAGGAAGTCGATTCGCGCCTCGGATTCCTGCTCGACGTCGGCCTCGACTACCTCTCTCTGTCCCGGTCCGCCGGCACCCTGGCCGGTGGCGAGGCACAGCGCATCCGCCTTGCATCGCAGATCGGCTCCGGTCTCGTCGGCACGCTCTACGTCTTGGACGAACCGTCGATCGGTCTCCATCAGCGCGACAACAAGCGTTTGATCGACACGCTCATTCGATTGCGCGACCTCGGCAACACCGTCTTGGTCGTCGAGCACGACGAAGACACGATTCGTGAGGCCGACTGGATCGTCGACATCGGCCCCGGTGCCGGTGAACACGGTGGTGCTGTCGTCTATTCGGGTCCCGTGAAGGGAATTCTCAAGAGCAAGGACTCGATCACCGGCCAGTACCTGGCGAAGAAGAAGTCGATCCCGGTCCCGCAGATGCGTCGCCCGCCCGGCGACGAAGCAGTGGTCGTGCGCGGCGCCCGCCAGCACAACCTCCAAAACATCGACGTGCGCATCCCGCTCGGTTGTTTCGTCGCCGTCACTGGTGTTTCCGGGTCCGGCAAGTCGTCGCTCATCCGTGACATCCTGCTGCCGTCGTTGATGCAGAAGATCTACAAGTCGAAGCCGGCCCCAGGACTGCACAAGACGATCGAGGGCATCCAATTCCTCGACAAGGTCATCGACATGGACCAATCACCGATCGGACGGACGCCGCGGTCGAACCCGGCGACATACACCGGCGTCTTCGACCATATCCGCAAGCTGTTCGCCGCCACCAACGAAGCAAAGGTACGTGGTTACCTGCCTGGTCGATTCAGCTTCAACGTCTCCGGCGGTCGATGCGAGGCCTGCTCCGGCGACGGCACGATCAAGATCGAGATGCACTTTCTGCCTGACGTCTACGTGCCATGCGAAGTCTGCAAGGGTGCCCGCTACAACCGTGACACGCTCGACATCACCTTCAAAGGAAAGAACATCGCCGAGGTCCTCGACATGCCCTGCTCGGAGGCGGTCGTGTTCTTCGCCAACCAGCCGTCGATCTCGCGGCATATGCAGACGCTCGTCGACGTCGGACTCGGCTATGTGCGGCTCGGGCAGTCAGCCCCGACGCTGTCCGGCGGCGAGGCGCAGCGAGTCAAGCTCTCCGCCGAATTGGCCAAGCGCTCGACCGGCCACACGATCTACCTGCTCGACGAGCCGACGACCGGTCTGCATTTCGACGATGTTCGCCGCCTGCTGACGGTGTTGACACGTCTGGTGGATCAGGGAAACACGGTGCTCGTGATCGAACACAACCTCGACGTCATCAAGACTGCTGACTGGGTGATCGATCTCGGACCGGAAGGCGGTGACGGTGGCGGCAAGATCGTCGCCGAAGGCACCCCAGAGCACATCGCCACGGTCAAGGCCAGCCACACCGGTCGGTTCCTGAAACCTCTCCTCGGGGCAGACATCCGTTGATCTGATCGGTAGACCATCGGACGAGGAGCGTTTAGACCCGAAACCGTGATGAAGAAGGCAGCGTTGCTCCTCGACGAAGACCTGGTCGCTGAGGCAAAGCGATTGCTCGACGCCAAATCGACAACC
>JAYTOR010000028.1:0-2038 GCA_043747685.1 Actinomycetota bacterium | reverse complement strand
TTGCCGAAGCCCTTGCCGCGCGGCTCGGTTGCCAGTAACGCCAGCGCTGCAGCGATCGCTCCGTCGCTCGGGACGTACCTGTTGACGTCGCCGAGTTGGCAGAAGATCGAGATCAGTTGATCGTCGGTGTAGTCGGCGAAGTCGAGCGTGCGGGCGAAGCGTGACGACAGGCCGGGGTTGGTGTCGATGAACGTCTGCATCTCGACCGGGTATCCGGCTGCAACGACGGCGAGGTCGTCACGGTGGTCTTCCATGTACTTGACAATCGTGTCGACTGCCTCGCGGCCGAAATCGTTGTCCCCGCCGCGTGCGAGTGCGTAGGCCTCGTCGATCAACAGCATCCCGCCGAGCGCGGTATCGAGTACCGCTCTGGTCTTCGTCGCAGTTTGTCCGACAAAGCCTGCGACGAGCCCCGACCGATCGGTTTCGACGAGATGACCCTTGGAGACGATGCCGAGGACGTGGAAGATCTGCGCCAACAGCCTGGCGACGGTCGTCTTGCCGGTACCCGGATTGCCGGTGAAGATCAGATGATGGCTCGTCTCGTAGTTCGGGAGGCCACGAGATGTACGCAGCTGCTGGATCTGCAGCAGGCTCGTCAGCCGGTGGACCTCGGACTTGACATCATCGAGCCCGACGAGCGCATCGAGTTTGGCAAGCAACGAATCCAGCGTCGGACTGTTCGGAGCGGTCACCGTGATGTTCCCGTTGTCGCCAGACGGGCTCGAACCGCCGGTGGGGCCGTTGCCAGTGCCCGTTGTCTGCGGTGTCAGCGGTTGCAGTGGATACGTCGGCGGATTGCCCCCCGGACGAGTCACCCCGAATCGGTCCATCGTCGCCAGCATCATGTTGCGGAAGACGGCGATGACGTCGAGCTCGGCCGGGGACGGTATGAGGTCGATCGCCGCGACGCGATGCGCCATTGCCATTGTCAACGTGTAGTACGTATGGCTGCGCTTGCCGTTGTCACGGGCATCGGCGCGCACCAACAGATCGAACAGCGTCGACGGTTTCGTCAGCCAGATGGCCTTACCGGCGAGCAGGCCGCCGGCCCGGAGCCGATCGGGCGTCACCGCCAACGGCGGGTCGAGGACCGGGCCGACGCCCTGGATGTAGGCCCACAGTTCGTCGTCGGTGATCCGCCCGTCGGCATCGATCACCGCCCCGAAGAGGTTGGCGACGTCGTTGGCGACGTCAGGACGCAGGCTCTCGATCGTGCGTCCCGACAACGCCACGAGGTCCCCGGTCACCGCCGTCACCAACGTGTCGATCAAGTCACCGAGCGGCCCGCGATCCATGAATACCGGAGCCTACTGGCCGTCAGCGAGTGCACCATTGCTTGTCGGCCGGGTCGAGGATCAGCCCTTCTTGCAGAGGAACGGCGTGCGCGATCCGCCGCTGTGATACTCGTAGTTCGTGCCATGGTTGCTCAGTACGACGAGCACGCCGTCCACCGGCACCTGGCTGTAGGACATTCCGGGTTGCGGGCAGCCATCGCTCTTGTCCGGCCACTCGACGGACTTTGCCGACACGGTCGTGATCGCCGACGCATCGACCTGCAGTTGCTTGGCGAGATCGGCGACCGCCAGATCGATGGTCGCCTGCAGCGAGGCATCGACAACACCCACCGCTGCGGTTGTCGATGCGTCGGTCGCTGGAACGACGCGTCCTGGCGCAGCAACGATCGAGCCGCGAGGGGCGTTGACGCCTGGCGATGCGGTCTGCGGAAGCGTGACGGTGGCGACGGTCGTCTCCGGGGAAGCGGACGCAGCCACCGTCGCTGATCCCGTGTCGACCGAAGCTGGCGTCGTCGCAACATCAGAGGTAGCTGTTGTGACCGTCGTGGCTGACGAGGTCGTTGCCGTCGAACTGCCGCAGCCCGCCAGTGTCATGACGAAGCCGATGCCGACGAGGCCGATGAACGTCAAGTGCGTGCGCATCTCCAGAGCGTAGGACTCACGCCGCCGGGAGGGGTCGCGGCTGGCCCCTACGCCTGGACAACACGAGCGGTGGGGACGGGCGCGCGCCCGTGCCCCCC
>JAYTOR010000027.1:0-25818 GCA_043747685.1 Actinomycetota bacterium | reverse complement strand
ATGCCTCACACTGTTGGTGCCATTTACGGCAATGACGGCGGCGCACGCAGACCAGACCAATACCGATGTCGACCGCGCCGCTCAAGCGGTGATCGACGCCCAGGATCGGGCGAACAGCGTCGCCGCCCAATGGACCACGACCCGCGACCAGTACGACGAACTCGTCGCTCAACAGGCCGATCTGCAGAAACAGGTCGACAGTGTTTCCGTGAAGGTCGATGCGTTGCAGACGGCCGTCGCCGCTGTGGCGATGCAACGATTCGCCGGTGGGCAGTCGGCGATGTCGATCCTCTCAGGACTCGGCCAACCGACCGAGCAGCTCGAAGTGGACGCGCTGACCGAGTTGGCACTCGCCGCTTCAGCAGCCGATGTCGACGAACTCGGTGCCGCACGCGACGACCTCGCCAAGAAGCAGATGGCACTGCAGAAGAACGTCGACGGCGTCGCCAGGCTGCAAAAGACATTGGAGGCCAACGGGGCCAAGGCGCTCGCAGCCGTCGATCATCTCAAAGCGGTCGAAGAGCAGACCAAGCAGAACGCTGCTGTGCGGGCCATCGTCACCGCCAAGAAGACGGCGGCGGCAGCCGACGCAGCACGCAAGTCCAAGCTGTCTGCCGACGCCGATGCAGCGGCGGCAGTCGCCTCCCGCCGAGCGGGAACCACGGTGAACCCGGTGGATCCCGCATCACGTGACCCCAAAGCGGATACCCAGACAACCGATTCCACGAGCGGTCAAGTGTCGGACTCCGGTACGTCATCCGAACCCGGCGCTCCGGCCACACCCCCCGACACGATCAACGAGATCACCGGCTGCCATTCAGACTGTGGATTCGTCGATGCCGACATCGTTTGTCCGGTGGGCGGGCCATCCGCATTCTCGGACACGTGGGGCGCTGCCCGACCCGGCGGTCGACATCATCAGGGCACCGACTTGATCGCCAACTTCGGCACGCCACTCATCGCCGCTGTCAGCGGCGTCGCCGTCCCACGACACGACGTGCTCGGGGGAACCACCATCGGACTCATCGGTGCCAATGGCACGCGCTACTACTACGCCCACCTCAGTCGCTACGGCAAGACAGGCGATGTGCAGCAGGGCGACGTGATCGGCTACGTCGGCCACACCGGTGACTCGCCGGTGAATCACCTGCATTTCGAAATCCACCCTGGCGGCGGGCCGGCCGTCAACTCGTATCCGTCCGTGAAACGAGTCTGCTGACCGGATCTGCTCGACGGACGTCGCGCAGATGCGAGATCATGGTGGCGATGCAGTTCACCCAGGATGTCGCGCCACGGCTTGGCGACGGTTGGATCACGCTCACATTCCGTGGATGGACAAGGAGTAGCGGTAGCACGTGTGTGGCGGCGACGTGAGCACACGCTCCTTCGCTGCGAGCGTCGAAGGCGAGCGTCGAATGCGAGTAGGAGTCGCTGTCGGCAGAAGTAGCACATACTGCGACTTCCGCCGCCAGCGTTCGAGACACCCCGGGTTTGGTCGTCGGGTAACGTGTGGCGCTCAGATGCCCGGGTGGCGAAATTGGCAGACGCGGGGGGCTTAAACCCCCCTGACCGAGAGGTTGTGCGGGTTCGATCCCCGCCCCGGGCACCTTCTGACTGTCCGAACTGGTCTTCGCTAAGTGGCGACGCGTCGTATTGCGGCGGCACCCGGTGACCGTGGCGTCGAGAGGGCGTCACGATCCAGACGTGCCCGGACAGACATGTCGATCTGCAGCATCAGCCGACAGCTCGTGGCAGCGAGGTGACGAAGCTCCAGGCGTCTTCGACCTGACCCGGCGTGACGTCGACCAGGTCGACGATGGAGACGTCGAGGTCGTTGTCGCCTGCGTAGACGCGAAGGCCGAGCAAGGCGCTGCGGAAGGCGGCTTCTGTCACTGCAAGATCGTCGGGGTTGGCACGCACCTTGGACCGTTCGACGATCCGGCGGACTCGGGCGGGGTCGTTGCCCTGCACGTGGGCCAGTGCGCACACGGCGAAGGCGATGATCTCGCCGTGCACCGGGTGGGAGCCGGTTGCATGCTCGTAGGCATAGGCCCAGAAGTGCTCGCACCCCTCTTCGAACCGGCTGTGCCCGGCCCATGCGCATGCCGCTCCGATCCGACGGTAGGCACCCGCGAGGAAACGGATCCCGTCCTCTGACACCGCTCCGATCTCGTCGGCGGCAGCGTCCAACTCGTCGAGCAGCGTGGCGCCGAGCGCTGCCAGCCCATCGTGCCAGGGGTGGCCGAGCCCATGGTCGCTGGCGAGGCGCCAGTCGAACAGACCCGTATGGCACGAGAGCACGTCACCGACACCGGCCCGGTTCAATCGCGCCGGAGCCGACCTGATGAGCTGCAGATCGAGCAGCACGACCTCCGGGCTCACTGTCCCGATGTAGCGGACCCTGCCCTGGTCGCGGACGCCGATCGCATCGGTGAAGCCGGCATCGACCGAGGTGATCGACGGCACCTGGACCAGCGGTCTGCCCGTTCGCCACGCGACGTATTTCGCCGTGTCCATCGCCGTCCCGCCGCCGAGGCCGACGACCGTCGCTGCGTCGAGCTGCGCCGGTGGCGTGGCCGCAACCAGTCGGTCAACCATCGTCGACAGGTGGACGATGTCCATGTCCCACGCCTCGATCTCGGCGAGCAGTTCAGCGCCGCGCAGCGTCCGTCGTACCGCAGACCACGGTGGCTCGTTGGCGCAGACCACCAACGGTGTGCGGCGAGCGGTCAACATCTCGGCGGCGTCCGCCTCGACGCACGCGAACGGGGTGCCGAGTTCGGGTAATTCGGACATGCGGGGCGACGCTCTCTCGACGACGGCTTGGACAGGGACAGGCAATAGTGTCACGCCCGTGGAACTCCCCGACGTCGTCACGGCAGCCGGCCTTGTGCGAACGGGCGAATCCTCGGCCCACGAACTCGTCCAGGCCTGCCTCGACCGCCTCGCCGAAGCGAATACCGATCTCAACGCCTTCGCTCACGTCGACGCCGATGGAGCACTGCTGGCGGCCGACCGCGTCGATGCCGCCCGCCGCGCAGGCGAGACGTTGGGCCCGCTCGCCGGTGTGCCGTTCGGCGTCAAGGACCTCGAAGACTGTGCCGGGATGCCGACCACCCGAGGCTCGCGCTGGTACTCGTCAGGTCCCCCGGCGGTGCGCGACGACCTGCACGTGGGGCGCTTTCGATCTGCGGGAGCGATCCCGATCGGCAAGACGACGACACCGGAGTTCGGCGCATGGGGATACACGGCGAGCCCACTCCTCGGCGTCACCCGCAACCCGTGGAGACTCGACCGCACGCCAGGCGGATCGAGCGGCGGGACGGCGGCGGCGGTCGCTGCAGGGGTGATTCCCTTCGGCACGGCGAGCGATGGCGGCGGCTCGGTCCGCGGCCCGGGCAGCTCGTGCGGGCTCCCCGGGTTGAAACCGACCTACGGGCGCGTCCCCACGTTCGGCGTGACACGCCATGCGCAGAACGCCGTGAACTTCGCCCTCGCCACCACCATCGCCGACACTGCGCTGCTGTTCGACGTCGTCGTCGGACCCGACCGGCGCGACCGCACCTCGATGCCTCACCCGGGTTTCCGATACACCGAGGCGATCGAACAGCTCGACGTCGGCGGCCTGCGAGCGGCGTGGTCGAGCGACCTCGGGTTCGTGGTCGTCGACCCCGAGGTGGAGGCGATCACCTCACGCGCAGCCGAATCGCTGATCGACGCCGCAGGGCTCGCACCGAGTGGAGTCGACGTGCAGCTCGACGACTTCATACGCGTCTACGTCTTCATGGAGGGCGCCGACCAGTTCGTCGACGTTCCGGACGACTGGGAGCAACGGCTCGACGAACTCGACCCGCTCGTCGTCGACGGCTGGCGTCAGGCACGGGCGGTCACGCTGGCGACCTTCGCCCGTGTCGAGCGGGACCGCCGCCAGATCGAACTGCGTGTCGCCGAACTGTTCGAGCACACGGACGTGTTGCTCACCCCGACGAACGCCTGCCCGCCGTTCGCTGCCGAAGGCCCGATGCCGACCGTCATCGGCGGACGGCCGTGCCACGCCGGACACGCCGCGCTACTGACGATGCTCGCCAACCTCGTCAACCTGCCGTCGATCACCGTGCCGGCCGGTTTCAGTGCGGACGGCCTGCCGATCGGGCTGATGATCACCGCGCAACGCCATCGCGAAGACGTGTGTCTGCGTCTGGCACGTCTCTGGGAGCAGCACGCGCCCTGGCCCCGTCATGCTCCGACGCGCTGAGCCCGGATCGCCGACCACGAGATGACCGACCTCCGCACCATCGAACCGGGATCGCAGCGCGTGATCCTCGTCGTCGTCGCCCACGCCGACGATGTCGCCCTGTTCATCGGCGGCACGGTGGCGGCATGGAGCGATTTCGGCTGGCGCGTGGTCGTGGTGCGGGTCACCGACGATCGATGGGATTCGCTGGCGATGTCAGAGGCCGCCACGATCGAAGCCAACGCCGCAGAGTTCCGGCGCGCGGCCGGCATCCTCGGCGTCGCCGAGATCGTCGAACTCGGCCTGCCGACCGACACACTCGCCGACACCAGCGAGGTCGCGCTGCGCGAGCGGCTGATTCGCGAGATCAGGCGTTTTCGTCCGTACGCGTTGGTCACCTTCGATCCGGATGCGATGCATGGCGAGGACAACCAGGACCATCGCATGGTCGCCGTGGCCACCGACGAGGCGTTCTGGACCAGCCAGTTCGACCAGCATCACCCCGAGCACCTGGCACAGGCGCTCCGCCCACACGGCTGCTTCGAACGCTGGTACTTCGGGCGCCATGTCGTCGACCCGACCCACGTGGTCGACATCTCCCCCACTGTCGACCGCAAGGTCGATGCGGCCAGCGTGCACGTGACGATGCTGACGAACTTCGCCAATCAGCTCCTGCTGCAGGCCGACACCGGCGGTTGGGATCTCCCCCTTGCTGCGACCGTGGTGTCGACCGGCGATGTGCGCCCGCTGATCGAACCGCTCGTGCGCGCCGGCGCAGCGGGAACCGGGGCGAGGCATGGCGTCGCTTCCGGCGAGGAGTTCCGCATCGTCACCTTCGGTGGCATGGGTGCGCTGCTCGACCGGTTCGGGGTGAGGCGAGCGTGACGATGCGCCTGGCGCTGCTCGGCCACGGTTTCATCGGTACCATGCATCATCGTGCCGCCGAAGCGTGTGGCCTCACGATCACGCGCATCTGCCGCTCGGGCGACGACTGGTCCGAGACCGTCCGCTCCGACGATGTCGACGCCGTCGTCATCGCCACTCCCAACTCCCTCCACCACCCTCAGGCACTCGCTGCCCTCGAATGCGGCAAACACGTACTGGTCGACAAACCAATGGCACTCGACCTCGCCCAGGCCGAGGAGATCGCCGATGCGGCCGATGCGGCGCAGCGCACGCTGCTCGTCGGTCACATGTGGCGCTACCGCGACGAGGTGATCGTCGCTCGCGACCGCATCGCCGCCGGCGCAGTGGGCCGGCCGATCCGCACGCGGGGCTATGGTGTACACGCCGGGTGGGGACCGTCCGGATGGTTCACGGATCCGGCGATGGCTGGTGGGGGTGCACTCATCGACATGGGGATCCATGCCATCGACACCACGCGCTTCGTGCTCGGCGATCCACAACCGGTCCGGGTTCGGGCGTCGCTCGGTACCGCCCATGGCACATACGCAGTCGACGATGATGGCATCGTGCTCATCGACTGGTCGAACGGTGTTCGCAGCGTTGTGGAATGCGGGTGGTGGCAGCCGCGGCTGGACGGAGTGGAAGCGGACACCGAGGTGTACGGCACCGCCGGCTATCAACGGATCTGGCCGCAGTTCACCGCCGCCACGCCACCTCCCGCTGACTACGAGCACTGCAGCCTGGCGATGTACCAGGCGCAGATGGCCGACTTCGCCCACTGCTGCGCGACCGGCGACACACCGGTCGCCTCGGCCGACGTCGGGCTCACGGCGATGCGCATCGTCGACGCCGCCATTCGCGACTCGGCCGTCCTCCCGACCAACTCCACCGATCCGCTCCACCCGCCTACTCCACCGACCCGCTCCGCTCGCCCGGGCACAGAACGCTGAAGGAAGGCGATGAAAAACCACGACAACGTGCAGATACCCGCAGGATCCGACAGGCCGGCCGTACTCGGAGGGCTGCCCGTCCATACAGCCGGATACCCGACGTGGCCCGTCTGGGACGCCGATGAGCGCACACGACTCATCGAAACACTGGACGCCGGCGGGTGGTGGCAGGGCGACGGCGCCGTCGCCGCGACATTCGCCCAGAACTTCGCCGAGTACCACGGTGGCCGCTTCGGCATGGCGATGACGAACGGCACGCACACGATCGAGGCGGCGCTGATCGCCTGCGACATCGGCGAGGGCGACGAGGTGCTGGTGCCCGGCATGACCTTCGTCGCCTCGGCCTCCGCCGTGCTCGCCGTCAATGCGTCTCCCGTACTGGTCGACATCGATCCTGACACGCTGTGCATCGACCCGGCATCCGCCGAAGCGGCGATCACCGATCGCACACGAGCGATCATCGCCGTGCACGTCGCCGGCGCTGCGGCCGACCTCGACGCCCTCGTCGAACTGTGTGTGCGTCGCGATCTACGCCTGATCGAGGACTGCGCACACGCCCACGGCACGTTCTGGCGCGGCCGGGGAGTCGGATCGTGGGGTGACTTCGGGTCGTTCTCGATGCAGCGCTCGAAGCTGATGACCGCCGGCGAGGGCGGCGTGCTGATCTGCAACGACGAGGAACTGCGCGACACGGCGTGGGCCTACGCCGACTGCGGCCGTGTGCAGGGCGAGTGGTTCTACCACCACGCAACGGTCGGCACGAACCTACGCATGACGGAGTGGCAGGGAGCGATCCTCCAGGCGCAACTCGACCGGTTCCCGGAACAGAACCGCATCCGCAACGCCAACGCCGTCGCACTCATCGAGGCGCTCGAACAGGTCCCCGGCATCCGCGGCCAGCGGCGAGATCCACGGATGGACAGCCAGGGCAACTACTGCTTCGTTTTCCACTACGACGCAGCCGAGTTCGCCGGGCTCCCGCTCCGCACGTTCGAGTCGGCGCTCGCTGCCGAGGGGGTGCCGATGAGTGTGTCGTACCCGTCGGTCACCGACCTCGCTGTCTTCCGCAATCAGCAATTCGGCCCGCGGTTGCGCGCGCATGCACCGACGATCGACTACCGGAACCTCCATCTGCCCCATGCCGAGGCAGCGGCATCATCGACCGTGTGGCTGCAGCACCGGCTGCTCCTCGCAGACCGCCACGACGTTCTCGACGTCGCCAGAGCAGTCGCCAAACTCCATCACCACGCAGCCAGTCTCATCCGCTGACGAACGCCCGACCGTAAGAGGGCGCTCACGGTGAACTCAGCGTTTCACGCACGTCGTTCCAGCGTTCCACGCACGTACCGGCAGCGTGGAACGCGCGAGTGAGCAGCATTTCGACGTACTCTCCGGCGAGGAACTGCTGGCGGTAGTGACGGTGGTGGTGTGAAGGTCGACGATGCAGCGCAAAACGCTGCCCTGCGTCATGTGCGATGACACGGGAATCATCCGGCTCAGCCGGCGCTGGCCGCCCAGCCGGAGATTGCGACGATCCGTAACACTAGTACCCGGGCGAAGGGTCGATCCCGGTATTGGCGGTAGCGCCTGGCCAAGTCGTCAGCGAGGGGCTCCTCCCGTTCCGCAATGTCATCACCCTGCCAGCGCAACTCGGCGCGCACCCACCACAGTTGCGACCAGTCCTCTCGATCCCACTGCTCGATCAGCAGTGTCGCTCGCGGGTCTGCCTCGAGATTCCGCTCACGTTGCAGTCGCAACGTCGACTTCGGTTTGACGAGGTCGACGGGTACCCCAAGGTAGCCATCCGCGTCGACCACGTACACGACGGGCACGGCGTCGACGCCACGTTCGGCGTGGACGGTGCAGAATACGCCGTGATCATGTGCCTTCAACTGCGCCAGCGCTTCACCCTCGACGAGCCTCATCGCAGTCGTACGTTGGTCGTGCACATGCGATTGGCGATGGTAGTTGCCTTGACATACCATCGCCCCGTGCGAGGGGAAGTGGTGCGATGAATCCGGCTGTCTGGGTGCAACGCCACGGCCGTGCGCGGCCTGACGATCCGGCGATCGCCGACGGCGGGCATGTCCACGCCACCTGGGCGCAGTTCGCCGCACGGACGGCAGGCGCGGCGGGTGGCCTGCGTGATTCGTTCGGGCTCTCCCCCGGCCAGCGTGTGGCGATCGTGATGCGCAACCGGCCGGAGTACCTCGAGGCGATGTTCGCCATCTGGCACGCCGGCCTCGTGGTCGTGCCGGTCAACGCCCGCCTGCATCGAGACGAGATCGCCTACATCCTCGAACACAGCGAATCGGCGGTCGTCGTGACCGACACAGACCACGCAGACGACATCGAGTCACTGGTTGACACCGTCGCCTCGCTGCAGGCGGCGGTCATCGCCCCCGGCGTCGATTGGGACCGGCTCATTGCGTCCGATCCTGCGCGGCTCATCGACCGCCAGCCAGACGATCCGGCATGGCTGTTCTACACGAGCGGCACCACCGGGCGGCCAAAGGGCGCCACGCTCACGAATCGCAACCTGCTGATGGCATCGCTCAGCTACTTCGCCGACATCGACCCGGTGATGGCACAGGACAGCATCCTCCACGCTGCGCCGCTGTCGCACGGTTCGGGGCTCTACGGGCTGCCGCACATCGCCAGCGGTGCGGTCAGCGTCGTGCCGCACTCGGGCGGTGTCGACGGCGAGGAGATCGCTGCGCTCATCCAGCGCTGGCCCGGTATCTCCTTTTTCGCAGCTCCCACGATGGTCAAGCGACTCGCCGGCGACCCGGCGATCGCCAAAGCCGATCTCACTCACCTGAAGACGATCATCTATGGCGGCGCGCCGATGTATCTCGCCGATCTGGAGGACGCCCTCGCCGTGTTCGGTCCCCGCTTGGCGCAGATCTACGGGCAGGGTGAGACACCGATGACGATCACCGCGCTGTCGAAAGCCGACCACGCAGACCGCAACCATCCGCGCTGGCTCGACCGCCTGCAGAGCGTCGGCACCGCCCGCACCGACGTCGACGTGCGCGTCCTCGACGACGACGACAACGAACTTCCGGCCGGGGAGATCGGCGAGGTCGTCGTGCGTGGCGACGTCGTGATGAGCGGTTACTGGAACCAGCCGGACGCCACGGCCGAGGCGCTGCGCGGCGGTTGGCTGCACACCGGCGATGTCGGCAGCTTCGATGACGAGGGCTACCTAACGCTGCGTGATCGCTCCAAGGACCTGATCATCAGCGGCGGGATGAACATCTACCCGAGGGAGGTCGAGGAGGCGCTCCTCCGCCACCCCGGCGTCGGAGCTGTTGCAGTCGTCGGCCGGCCAGACGCCGAATGGGGCGAGGCGGTGATCGCCTTCGTGGTGTTCGCCGGTAACGCCGTGGCGCCGAGCGTCGAAGACCTCGACCGGACGTGCCTCGACAGCATTGCCCGGTTCAAGCGGCCTAAGGAATACCGGTTCGTCGACTCGCTCCCGACGAACAACTACGGCAAGGTCGTCAAGCGCGACCTACGCGACCGGCTTCGCGCCGAAGGCCCGGCGAACGGTCCGGCCTGACGCGTGCCGTCGTCTCGGTGCAGGGTGCGACGCTGAACCATGGGGGTTCCTGGAGTGCGTCGCTCGACGGCCATCGTTGGCCGGCTCGACCACGACACACGACAAAGGGGACGTCTCTCATGAAGCTTGTTCTGTAGCTGCCGAACTTCCGCAACAAAGTCACGGTCAAAGAACTCGAAGATCTCACCAGCCTTGCCGAGGATCTCGACTTCGATTCCGTCTGGGCGCTCGACCGCGTCGTCGTCCCGGAAGCGTCCGACCGCGGCGAACTGCAGTACTCGTTCGGCATGATGGAGCAGATGCCGAAGGCGTTGCCGGTGTCGGCCAGAGGCGAGTGGCTGCACGGCATGCCGCTCATCCCGTGGCTCGCGGCGAAGACGACCCAGGTGCGCATCGGCATGAGCATCATCGACACGCCGTACCGTGCACCCGGTGTGCTCGCCGGCGAGATCGCCACCATCGACCACCTCTCGAACGGCCGCGTCAACGTCGGCATCGGCTCCGGCTGGATGCCAGAGGAGTTCGCCGCCGCGAGCGCCGAGCACATCGTCCCCAAGCGGCACAAGCACGTGCGCGAAACGATCGAGATCATGCAGGGCATCTGGACGAACGTCGTCTTCGAGTTACCACGGTGAGTCGCCGATTTCGAACCATGCGGGTTCGGGGCCAAGCCGGTGCAGAAGCCGCATCCGCCGATCTTCTTCAGCGGTCTCAAGGACCAGAAGCGTTCGGCGAGCCGCATCAGTAAGTACGGGCGCGCGTTTGATTGGGATCCAGGACACGCCGGACGACATCAAGACGTGGCGCGGCGAGATCCAGCACGAACTCGGCGAACTCGGCAGCACACGCACCGTCGACGACCTCGAGATCTGCAGCATGACCTGGTTCGTCATCACCGACGCCGAGACCGACCAGACGCCGAACGCCAAGCTCAGCAACCTGATGGTCGGCACCGCCGGCCAGATCACCGACAACCTCAAGCGCTACAGGGAAGCCGGGCTTACGATGCCGCTCCTGTGGCCGCCGTTCGCGACGTTGCGGTGTCGAAGACGCTCGACGACCTCAAGCAGCTGCAGGATGAGATCATGCCGAAGGTCAACGCGATGTAGCGGTTCGACGCAGGCACCCGGCATCGGACCGTCAACTCGAAGCAGGTGGGTCTCGTCGGGGCTCCTGCAACGCCTCGGCCCGGGGTCGTACATGTTCCTGGGCACGCCGGTCAAATGGATCACAGAGGTGGCCGCCGCCGAAGCGGAGTTCGATAGCGCAGGAGTCGTCGGCGGTTGCGCCGCATCCCGACTCCTCGGCCTCGACGGATTCGATACAGCACCGGTCGGGATCATCGTGGAACGTGAGCACCGCCGTCGCAGGTGCTCGGGCATCGTCCGATCGACGGGACGTCCCTTTCAACCCGCCTGACTGAGTTGCGGACCGAATCCTCGAAGCCCTGAGTCGTGCAGCCTGATCGCCCCTCGGTCCCGGTCCGCAGCGACGCAGGCCGGCGTCGGTATTCCCGGTGAGTTCTATCCCGGCAGCTATCTCCTCGCCTCCGGCCACATCTGAACTCGGCGACGCAGGCGCCAGATATCGCAGAATGTGCGATCTGAGGCGCCAGCGTCGGACAAGCGGGGATGGCCGGGATGGCGGGGATGGCGGGGCGTCAGCGACTCGGCAGTTCGAGACGCTCGACCATCTCCTCGACCTGCACGAACCAGTCGTGTCCGCGCAGGCCGACCGGCACGCTGTCGAGGAGCTGCGGTAGTTCAGGCAACATGCCAGCCCGCAGGCACCGCCGTGACCGCGCAACGTGCGGAACGATGTCCAGCAGCTCGCGCCGGTCGGCGTCGAGCAGCGGCCAGTGTGCCTCCCACAAACGCACGTCCCGTTGCAGACCGATGCCTGCTCCGGCTCCCTCTCCGGGAAGTGACCAACTGCGCGGCTGCAGTGACGCCGGCGCCCTACGGATTGCGCTGTATGCGAGCCCCGCTGCCAGCGTCGTATGATAGGCGGTGCCGAGCACGCGCACCATACGGCCACGATCCGTCTCGTTCGGCGGAGCCGGAGGCAGGCCGGGGCCCGGAAGCACACCCTGGTCGGTCCAGACCGCGTCGAGTATGGCGAAGCCGAAGTCGAAGACGGGTGTCCACGCCAGGCGCAACGCCACGGGCGCGATCAACAACTCGGCGAGGAGGTCGAGGTCGTTCTCGTCGAGCGCCTTGACGACGAGTGCCTCTGCCTGGTCGAAGAGGCGTTGGCGGTGGATGCGGGCAGGCAGTTCGACGCGGCCGAAGTCGGTCGCATAGATCAATGCGTGTGTCAGCGAGTAGGCGTCGTCTGTCGAGGCGAACGGCAGATCGAGTCCCGTGACCAGGCAGGAGACGTCGATCGCCAGGTGGTCGAGTTCTTCATCGCCGAAGGCGAGGTGGCGGGTCCATGCGGCGTCAAGCATGCGGAACGGGACTCGTTCGCGAGCCGATGCCTGCGGGCTCCTCAGTATCCGTCTGGCGGCTCGGTCGAAAGGCGCGTGGTGATCGCCGGCCTGTTCGAGGCACAGGTGTCCGAGCGCGACACTGGTCGCCGACGACGGGCGTGTGGCCATCAGCAGGAGCGCCTCGCGCGTCCGCACATGCCTGCTCAGCGATGAGGCGAGTTGATCGCACCTGCTCCGTTCGGCCGATTCCGCATCCGTTGCGACCAGCCGGAGCAGCATGGCGATCTCCCCCGAAGCCTTGCCGGCAAGCTCGCGTTCGTGCGGCACAGACGCATCGAGTGTCATGACGACATGCTCGAGGACCCGTTCGCTCCATTGCAGCGCCGAGCGAACGCCGGCATCGAGGTGGGTTCGCAGATCCGGCGCAGGCTGCGGAATCCACGCCTGCGCCGGATCGACGATCGTTTTCATCCTGCTCGGACGACGTCGAACCCGAGCTCACGGATCTGACTGGCGACGCTCACGAGGTCGATCTCGTTCTCGAGCCGCGGTCCGAGGTGCATCACGAACCGGTAACAGATCCGGTATTCAGGATCGTCGATGTCGAGACCAACGATCTTCTGGATCTCTGCTGATCTGCCGAGGACGACATCGAGGTTGATGGCGCCGATCTCGTGCAACTGACCGAGGATCCGTGCTGCGTCTGCGTGTTGCTGGTTCATCACTCACTCCTGTTTCATGTCGGGGCGTATTCCCCTCGACAGACAAGACACCGCGACGACCGTCCAGATACACCTCACGTGAACTCTTCAGCTGTGCCCTCGCGAACGCTCAGACGGCGGCCTCGAGCACGACCTTGTCGCCATAGGACTTGTGGATGCCGGCAGCTGCGATCGCCGGCGTGCTGTTGGGTTCATCGATCGTGGGCGTGCTCATCGTCGCAACATCACTTCGCTCGCGCCGACGCGTCGGCCGCCGTCTCGACCACCACCTCACCGGCGCCGACTTCCAACACGCGGACATCGCCGTTCGCGGTGCGGGCCGTGACCCCGGCGCCGGCATGGCCGATCAGCACGCTGCCGTTGGATGACGTGGCCTGTACGTCACCGGCGACCCGATCCAGCTGTGTGCTGCCGTTCGAGTTCTTCACGACCGCCGTGCCTTCGATCTCGCCGAGGCGGATGTCTCCAGACGAGGTGGTGACATCGGCGTTGCCGGCGACACGGTCGACCGTCACGTTGCCGAACGACGTCCTGGCCCGCAACTCACCGGTCAGGTCGAGCCGGACGTTGCCCATCGATGTCTGCAGCGTCGTGGTCCCGAGTTCGCCCTCGACGTGGAAGTCGCCCATCGCCGATGTGCCGTCGAGCGACGAGCCGGTCGGCACCTCGAGGGTGACGACCACCGTCTGGCTCCCGCTGAAGGGGGCCAAACTCCTCGGCGATTTCACGAACAACCGGCCGTCGGTGAAATCGACAGTCGTCTGCTCGGCGGCCTTGACGTCGGACGACTTGGACGGATCCATCGGCCTGACGGTGATGACTGTGTCGGCGCGGTCGCTTGCGGTGATGTGGGTGTCGTCGACGATGTCGATGGTGATCGAGATCGGGTCGGGGGATGCGGATATGGGCATGAGGTTCTCCTCGAAACGTGAGTGACTCTGGATGACGTGAAGATGCCGATGACGTGAACGACCTAAAAACGCGCATGACATGGAGGAAGTGGCGATGTACGCGCAGGGCCGCTAGCGCGCCCAGCCGGTGAAGCTCTGGCCGCCGCCCGGGTTCGACCGCACGGCGTGTTGTGGCCGGTCGGTCGCTCCGACGGCGGCGGACACGGTGCGCACCAGCCATGAGTTGACCGAGAGGCTTTTGCGTCCTGCGATCTCCTCGATCCGGCCCTTGAGTTGTTCGGACAGGCGGAGCGTGATGCGCGACGGACCGGTGTCGTCGTCGGTGACCGCAGGTACCCGGACCCGGTTGGGCGGCGGGGGGAGGGCGTCGGTCGGCGGCTGGCTGTCGGATGGTCGACCGGCGGTCGCGTCACGACGAACTCGGGGTCCCGGCCGCGCAGGCGCACCTCGACCGAGCCTGGCACCAGATCGAGCATGATCTCTGCTGCGGCAGCCGAGACCACATCGAACAGCACCAGGCGGGCAGCCGATTCGAGCGCAGCGATGAACCGACCGGCGAGGACCCTGGCGTCATCATTGCCGGCCTCTGCGGCCAACTCGAGCTGGCGCTGCAACTCCTTGACGTGCAGTCACAATTCTATGACGTCACTGTGACGCCATGTCAAGGGACAATGATGTCACTATGACGACGATGCACCCGCGTCGTGAGGCTGCGACACGACGCACCTCGTCAGCCCGCAGTTGTCGGCTGCTCAACCCGAATGGCCTGGGCACTTTCGTCACCTCGCGAGCGCCCCCCGAGCGAGGCGCCGCATCGCGCCGAGTCGCTGCTTCTTGCTGACGGCTTTCGACTTCAGTCTCTTCGACAGCGAGGCGTGCGATTGGGTCGCTCGAAGGACATCCCGCCGGGCTTTCGGCGACCGCACCTTGGCGAGCACGGTGCCTGCGGCGGTCCGGTCGGACGGCATCAGCACAACGACGGGCCCCTCGCAGATCCCGAGGCATGGAACTTCGACGGCAGACGATGTCGGCAACGCATCGAGCAACGGCTGCCACGCAGGACAACGACGGCACCGCTTCCCGACACAGACCGCTGCAATCATCGCCCTGGCATACCCATCACCGATCAGCGGCAACCGTATGATTGCCCGCCTCGGCGCTCACCGGTGCCGCGATCGCCATCGACGGCGGCATGAGGGCCTACGGATCCGCCCGCCGCGAACGACGAGACGCCTCCCCACAGACTGCCCAGCGGGGCTATGGTTCCCCTGTGACGAGTCGCCGGCTGCGCGTTCGGCGATCGTCCGAGGACCGTGATGCCTGATCTCGAGTTGAAGCGATTGTTGAGTTTCCTCGAGTCGCGCTGTGGCAGTGACCTGTCGGTACCCGCGCGACTGATGTTGGTGTGTCCAGAAGCGCTTGCGGTGAATGGTGCAGGGCTGTCCATCATGTCGGGATCCGTGATGACGACGCTGGCGGCGTCGGACCCGGTCGCCGAACAACTCGAACACGCACAATGCGCGATCGGCGAGGGCCCGTGGTTCGACGCACTGCGAACGAACACGGCGGTGCTCGAAGCAGACCTCACCAGCATGATCGCGCAGGATCGATGGCCGAAGTTCGCCGAGGCCGCACTGACATCCGGGGCCTGCGCTGTGTTCGGATTCCCGCTGTGCGTCGACGGTGCACCGTTCGGGGCGCTGGATCTCTACTCCGAAGCCTGCGGTCCGCTTTCGAAATCAGATGTCAGCGACGCACTCCTCATCGCCGATCTCGCTGTCATCGCTGTCCGCCATCAACTCGCTACCGGGACGGGGATATTCGGGCCCGGAACGACGATCGAAGAGTCGTGGAGCTACCCGGCGGTCGTCCATCAAGCCACCGGAATGACATCGACGCAGCTCGGCATCGGCGTCGATGTCGCTCTCGTGCGCCTGCGAGCGCGCGCCTTTTCCACCGGTCGCCAAACGGCAGACGTCGCTGAGGACATCGTTGCGCGCCGGTTCCGACTCGAGCCGTGGACCGCCGCCGACGATGACTGAGCAGCCGTCGGACCCGGAACCGAGGGTGTCCAACAATCTCCTCATCCACACCTTGGTGCAGTTGGCTGACACGCTCATCAACGACTACGACGTCATCGAATTCCTCGGGATCCTGACCGAGCGGTGCGTCACATTGCTGGACGTGGACGAGGCCGGGATCATGCTCGCCGACCAGCACGGCACGCTGCAGGTCATTGCCTCGTCCAGCGAACGGGCGAAGCTGATGGAACTGTTCGAGCTGCAGAACCGCGATGGACCGTGCCTCGACGTCTTCCGCAGTGGTGAGGTCATCGCCGCCGCCGACCTCAGAGAGCAAACCGGTCGATGGCCGACATTCTCCCGTGAAGCACTGGCGGTCGGTATCGGCTCCGTGCACAGTGTTCCGATGCGTCTGCGTCGTCAGGTGATCGGGGCGTTGAATCTGTTTCGCAACGGAGTCGGGATGCTCAGTGACGACGAGGCTGTCGTCGCTCGCGCACTCGCCGACATCGCCACCATCGGCCTGCTGCAGGAACGCTCGATCACGGAGTTACGAACCACGACCGGTCAGTTGCAGACGGCGCTGCAGAGCCGCGTGCTGCTGGAACAGGCAAAGGGCGCCATCGCTGAACGTCACAGCATCGATGTCGACACTGCGTTCGTCGTCATCCGCAACTACGCCCGCAGCCACGGGCGGCTGCTCACCGAGGTCGCCAGAAACATCGTCTACGAACGGTTCGATCCGGGCCAGATCCCATCAGCCTGATCGTGCGGAACTCCGGTGCGCTGCAGTGGAATCGTGGACCGATCACGGAGGGACGGTCGCGATGACCAACACAGACCCACATCTCGAGCTGCGCGACGGAGTCAGGCGGATCTGTGCCGATTTCCCGGATGAATACTGGCGAAGGTGTGAGGCCGATCATGCCTTCCCGTGGGCGTTCTACCAGGCCTTCGCCGACGCCGGCTGGGTCGGTGTCGCCATCCCGGCGGAGTTCGGCGGCGGAGGGGCCGGTATCACCGAGGCATCGATCCTGCTGGAGGAGATCGCCGCGTCCGGTGCGTGCCTCAACGGGTGTTCCGCCATCCATTTGTCGGTGTTCGGCATGAACCCTGTCGTCAAACACGGCAGCGATTGGATGAAAGCGACCTACCTCCCGCGCGTTGCCAGCGGGGAACTCCATGTCTCGTTCGGCGTCACCGAACCCGATGCAGGCACCGACACCACCAACATTTCGACGCGCGCGACGAAGGTGGACGGCGGGTACCGTGTGCGCGGCCGCAAGATCTGGAATTCCAAGGGTGACATCGCCGAGAAGTGCCTGCTGCTGGCACGCACCACTCCCCTTGCCGATGTCAGCAAACGCACCGACGGCATGACGCTGTTTCTGATCGACATGAAGGTGCCGGAGATCGGCATCGAGCCGATCCCCAAGCTCGGGCGTAATGCCGTCACCTCGTGCGAGGTCTCCTTCGACGACGCTTTCGTGTCCGACGCCGACGTCGTCGGCGAGGTCGGACGGGGATTCAAGCAGCTGATCGACGGCCTCAACCCCGAACGCATCCTGCTCGCCGCCGAGGCGCTCGGTATCGGCAGAGTCGCAGTCCGACGGGCGGTTGCCTACGCCAACGATCGCGTGGTCTTCGGACGTCCGATCGGCAAGAACCAGGGGATCTCGTTCCCGCTTGCCGATGCGCACATGCGCCTCCGGGCCGCAGAGATGATGATCCGCGAGGCGAGTGCCCGCTACGACGCCGGTCTGCCATGTGGAGAGGAGGCGAATTCGGCAAAATACCTCGCAGCCGACGCCGCCTTCCAGGCTGCCGATCATGCGATTCAGACGCACGGCGGCATGGGCTACGCAACGGAATACGACGTCGAGCGCTATTGGAGGGAGGCGAGGCTCATCCGGATCGCCCCGATTTCTCAGGAGATGGTGCTCAACTACGTCGCCGAACATGTCCTCGGCCTGCCGAGATCGTATTGACTTGAAGTTCGCCGACATGAGGTTTACCGACCGGTGTGGCGATTGCCTCTGGCGACGTCCGGCCGAGTACATCTAGCCGGCTGCGGAGTACCCCGGCACGAGTTCCGGAATTCCCGAAGCCCAGGCGCGGAACGACTCGAGGAGTTCACCCCGTGTCTCCTCATCCACGAAGGCAACACCGAGTGCATGCAGCGTGCACGCCCAGATCTCGCCGAGCGTCAGACCGAGTTCGTCGTGGCACGACGCCATCTCCTCGGACAGCGTGATGTTGGAAATCGTGGTGTCATCGGTGTTGATCGTCACCCCCACGCCGCGCCGCAGCAGTGCTGCCAGCGGATGCTCTGCGATGCTGGCGACCGTCCCTGCCTGCACGTTGCTCGTCGGGCAGAGGTCGAGCGTCACTCCCCTGGCGATCAACTCCTCGATCACTGCAGGGTCGCCGATCGCCGAAGCGCCATGGGCGATGCGCCGGGGTTGTAGTTCCAACGCTCTGCGGACCAGCGAACCGTTGTCGAGCAGTTCGCCGGCATGGACAGTGATGCCCAACCCACCTGCACGGGCGACGTCGAAGGCTGCGAAGTGGAGGAGCGGGTCGGGAAAGGCCTCCTCGAATCCGGCGAGATCGAACCCGGTGACGCCTCGATGTCGATGACGTACCGCTGCGTCGGCTACGCGTACGTTGAGCTCCGGGTCGTCGGAACGAAGGGCGACGGCAGTCAGCGTGACGACGACGTTCGATCGCCCCGCTGCAGCGTGCGCTGCCGCAGCGACAGCATCGATCACTTCGTCGAGCGTCAGCCCGCGCTGCACGTGTAACGCCGGTGCCCATTTGATCTCCATGTAACGAACCCGGTCGGCCGCTTTGTCCTCGACCAACTCTGTGGTGATGCGCTGCAATGCCTCGACGTCCTGCATCAACGAGATCGGCAGCTCGAACGACTTCAGTAGCTCGGCTTGCGAGCCCGGGTGCGCTGCGGCTACGAGCACATCGAACATTCCCTGATACGACGTCGGGGCAGCGATGCCTCGCGTCGATGCGAGCTCGAGAGCGGTGACCGGCCGCAGACAACCGTCGAGATGGAGGTGGAGTTCTGCCTTCGGCATTGCCTGGAGGAAGCGGAATGCAGCACTTGCACTGTGGGACATACGGTCAGTCTGCCACCGGCGCCAGATACCGCTATCAACGACACGAGGGGAACGGGGTCCGTCGTTCTTGCGCTCACGGCGACACTGCGAACGCTCCAACGGACGTGTCTCACTGTCACGTGTGCTGTTTTTGACGCCCGGGAAAGCGACACGACCGGCCGCACGCCAGACGGCGAATCGTCGGGCATCGACGTCGATTGCTCTGCCCGATCATCGGCCACCATCGAGCCGCCCGTTCACACGACCGGGACGGCGGTCACAATCCAACGGTAGGTGACCCCACCGGGGCTGCCGTCGGGGTGCGCGCAGGCGACGAAACGCACCATCGCCGAACCGTCTGGCGAGGGACTGAGGAGCATCGCAGTCGCTTTCGCCAGCGGCATCAACTGCACGGTTGCAACAGAGAGCGAAATCACCGTCCCGTCGTTCAAGGCCACGGTGACGGTGTCGCCGGCCTGAAGGTTGGGAATGTCGTGGAATGGATGGTTGTGCGAGTTTCGGTGTCCGAAGATGATCGCCGGAATCTGCCCCTGGAGTACTCCCCCGCCGGCGACACTACTCGCCAGGCTGGCAAAACCCGGCAGGATGTCGACGCCCTGGGTGGTTCCGTCCTTGTTGCCGCACAGCGAACCGTCGGCGTAGGCGTTCGCCTCGGCGAGCACTGGTTGGGCGACCCCGATCGTCGGTATCGTCAGCGTGCCGACGTTCGTGCAGTTCGACGTTCGCGGCGTCGCCACCTTGGTCGGCTTCGTCGGCTTGGTCGTCGCCGATCCATCGGCCGTTGGCGTCGTGGTGGCACCATTGACCGTAGATGCCTTGGTGGCAGCGGGAATCGTGACCGGGGCTGCAGTCTCAGGCGCAAGCGTCGATGAAGCGGTCGTCTCCGGCGCAGACGTCGCAGGAACCGTCGTCTTCGGCGCGAACCCTGCCGGAGAGGTCGAGGTCATCGCTGTCGTGTCCGGCCCCATCGCTGCGGCCGTGAGCGGACTCGTCTGGATCGGTTCGGTCACGACGGCGATGGTCGTGTTCTGCTGGGTGGTCGCCACGGTCCTGACGGAACCACTCCCGTGGTCGATGCTCACCACGGCGACGACGACGGCCAGCGTGAGCGCAACGACGACGCACAGCGCGATCGCCCGCTGGCGTCGTCTTCTCGTGTGCTGCAGAACTGCCAGCGATGGACGTATGGGATCCTGCATGACGCAATTGTGGCCGAAGAATCACTGTCGCGAGCGTCCACCGTCACCCGCAGCGACACTCCTCATGGCTGGGTTCAGTTCGGGCTGCTGTTCGGCGGGGCTCGATAGCCTGGGTGGATGGCTAATTGGGCGACCGTTGCCTCTGTCGGTACTGCTGCAAGGACGCTCGTGCTGGCACTGGCAACCTTCGCTTCGGTGCGCTCGTCCAAGCGATCCGCCCGAGCCACCGAACGAGCCCTGCTCGCCGGGATCCGCCCGGTGCTGAACTCCCCGGCTGGGTGACCCCGCTGAGAAGGTCGGCTTCAACGACGACTACTGGATCAAGGTCGAGGGTAACCGCTGCGTCATCGAGGTGACCGACGAAGCGATCTACCTGGCAATCGCCGTCCCAACGTCGGCAACGGACTGGCGGTGCTCGACCGCTGGGACGCGCATGTCGGCCTGCGGCCACCCGAACCGGGACGGGACCTCACGGCGTTTCGCCGCTTGACGCGGGACATCTATATCGCCGCCGGCGACCATGGGTTCTGGCAGGGTGCGATCCGCAACCGTGCCGACCCGATAATGCAGGCGCCCAGCGACGCCGTCGCCGACGAGCAACCCGTCGTCATCGATCTGCTCTACGGCGATCACGACGGCGGCCGACCGACGATCAGCCGTTTCTCGCTCCTTCCCCGACCGGAAGGTCAACGGATCTCGGCGGTATCGCGCCACTGGAACCTCGATCGTTCCGACCCGCGCTGATTCGCTCCATCCTTGTCGCGGTTCGCCAGCGAACGCTGCCGGTCGCATTGGCCCGTGGGCAACCCAGCGGACCTCGACAGCGGCGCCCGGCGGAACAACGACCGCCTCCAGCAGGTTGAACGTTCCGATCACCACTGTCCGGCAGATCGATCTGGAGGAACACGATGACGCGATATGCCCATCTCAATCTCTTCGTCGCCGGTTACGGCTACCACGAGGCCTCGTGGAAACTGGCGGCAAACGGCTCGCAGGGTGCACCGGGGCTGAGTCATTTCATCGAAATCGCCAGGACGGCCGAACGTGGGGTTCTCGATTCGATGTTCTTCGCCGACTCGCCCGGCGTCGCCACCTTCCGCACCCGGTTCATGGCGCAATCCGGCTACGACCCCATCGACCTGCTCGCTGCGCTCGTGCCGGTAACCGACCACATCGGCCTACTGGCAACGGCGTCGACGACATACAGCGCACCGTGGGATCTCGCACGACGTTTCGCCACGCTCGACCATCTCAGCAACGGACGCGCCGGTTGGAACATCGTCACCACCGGCAATCCGACAGCGGCAGCGAACTTCGCTGATCAGGCGCACCCGGAACACCGAGACCGGTATGCACGTGCCCGGGAATTCGTCGAGGTCGTTCTCGAGGTCTGGGACGGATGGGAGGACGACGCCGTTGTGGCCTCACCGACGACCGGCGAGTGGGCAGACCAGCACAAGCTGCACCCTCCGTTGCACCGGGGTGAACACTTCTCCGTCGCCGGCATCTTGGCGATTCCCCGTTCACCGCAGGGCTACCCCGTCCTCGCCCAGGCCGGATCCTCGGACGAGGGCGTCGACCTTGCAGGCCGTTTCGCTGATGTCGTCTTCACTCCGCAGTCGACGATTGCTGCAGGCGCGGCATTTCGCCAACGGGTCCGATCCGTTGCCGAATCGTATGGCCGGTCAGCTGACGACATCCGTCTGCTGCCTGGCCTGTCGTTCGTGCTCGGCAGTACAGAGGCCGAGGCGACGGCCGGCTGGGATGCGCTGCAGGCGGCGTCGAGCGAGGAATTCCAGTTGTTCAACCTCACACATCTCGCAGGTGTGCCGCAATCACTCGTCGCCGACGTCGACCCGGATGGTCCGTTCCCGTACAGCCTGTTCGACAGAGCAACGAGCCAGACGTTCGGTGCCGCAGTGACGAAGGTCGCGCGTGCCGGAGGATTGACATTCCGCCAGGTCGCCCGGCAGTTCTCGACGCTGCCAGGCGGTCTGCACTTCACCGGCACACCAGAGGGTCTCGCCGATCTGATCGGAGCATGGTGGCACCAGCGCGGAGCGGACGGTTTCACGCTGCAGCCGTTACGTCTGCCGTTGGATTTGACGTTGTTCGTCGACCACGTCGTTCCGCTGCTCCAGGCCCAGGGCATCACCAAGCGGCGCTACGCGGGCGGCACGCTTCGCGACGAACTCGGTTTGCCACGCCCGACGAACGCCCACACGCGAGTCGGCGCCACACGCTGACCTCTCCATACGGCCCCTCGGCCACGCCCGACTGACCGTTCTTGCGGGCCTGACCTGTGTGGAGTGTTCCGGCGCACCTGTCCACACTCCGAACACTCCACTCAGCCTGGCACGACTCAGGCTGTCAGTTGTTTGTAGAAGATCGTTGCGTCGACAAATCCTCCCGCCGGCCACAGCGCATAGTCGGGAATGACGCCGAGCCGTGTCCAACCGAGTCGGAGGTAGAGGCGTTCGGCCCCGGCGCTGGCGGTATCGAGCACCAGCAGCGTCTTCCCCGCATCGACTGCAGCGGCCTCCGCCTCTCGCATCAAGGCCTCGGCAAGGCCTTGCCGCCTGGCAGTACGATGCACCAACATCTTGGCGATCTCGCCGCGATGCGATTGATTCTCCGGCCCGCAGAGCACGACCTGTACCGTGCCGACGATCGCCTCGGTCCCGTTCGCTGTCGCCACGAGGACGATCCGCTCGCCTCGCGCTGCGCTGTCGAGTGTCGCCTCCCAGAAGGCGATCGCCCGATCGAATTCGAGCGGCAGCATGAAGCTGACCGATGCTCCACCTTCGACGCAATCGATGAGGACGCTCGCCAGCGACCGGCTGTCGTCGCCGGTGGCATGCCTGATGCTGATCCGATCGCTCATTCGCTCCTCCTCGTCGACAACGGTGCGTCGTTCACCGACAATAGAGCCACGATCCAGTCTCGCTCGGAGTGCCATGTCAGACTCGGCGAATGCATTTCCGTCGTCGATTACTGGCTGTCCTCGCTATCAGCGGCCTCCTCGCCGCTTCGTGCAGCTCGTCGTCGACTCGAACGGCACCGGCGACGACCGCCACGACCACTTCCACCATTTCCGCCACTTCCACCACCTCCGCAGCACCATCGACCGTGCCACCGACGACCGCTGCCACAGCAGTTGCAGCGTCGCTCGAGCCACCTGACCCGTCGACGGTCTCGCAGGCGACGGCGACGCCCCTGACACCGCTACCGCTCGCCTCTTTCACGGTGCAGCCAGGGGTCGAACAACTCGCCGTGCTCGGCGCTATTCCCGGCGAGACACTGGACGCCTTCGACTCGACCGCCACGAAGGTCACGAGCGGCATGGTCGACACCGCCGGCGCGCTGCTCTTTCGCCAGTTGAAGCCGGGTTCCTACACCGTGCGCACGACATCGGACCCGCTGATGGCGAGTATGACGGCCACGGTGATGGATCGCACGACGCAACCAGCGCAATCGTTCTACGACGCACAGAAGATGACGGCACCAGGCTTCGGCTACATCACGACCAGGGACGGCACGACGCTGTCGGCCGACGTGCTGCTACCACCAGGTGTCGGGCCGTTCCCGACGGTCGTCGAGTACTCCGGATACGACCCGAGCAATCCCGACAACACCGCACTCGCTCAGCTCTACGTCGCCCTCGGCTTTGCCTACGTCGGCGTCAACATGCGCGGGACAGGCTGTTCCGGCGGGTCGTACCAGTTCTTCGAGTACGTCCAGAGCCTCGACGGCTACGACGCGATCGAGGCCGTCGCCGCCCAACCGTGGGCGCTCAACCACCGAGTCGGCATGGTCGGAATTTCATATCCCGGTATCAGCCAGCTGTTCGTCGCCCAGACGAGGCCGCCCCACCTGGCGGCGATCACCCCGTTGTCGGTGCTCGACGATTCCTACCGTTCAACGCTGTATCCGGGCGGCATCCTCAACACTGGCTTCGCCGTCAGCTGGGCGCAGGACCGGGTCAACTCGGGCAAGCCATATGGCGAGGCGTGGTCGAAGAAGGTTGCCGATGCCGGGAACAAGACCTGTGCGGCGAACCAGGATCTGCGTCTCCAGAACCCGGATCTGTTGCAGATCATCAAAAACAATCCGACCTACGACCCGGCGATCGGTGATGTGATCGCCCCGGTCACCTTTGTCGACAAGATCAATGTGCCCGTCTTCCTCGCCGGTGCATGGCAGGATGAGCAGACCGGCGGTCATTTCCCGGCGATGCTCGACAAGTTCACGTCGTCGCCGCACGTCTACGCAACGATGGTCAACGGCCTGCACACCGAATCGCTGAGCCTCGGCATCCTGCCACGTTATGTCGAGTTTCTCGACCTGTATGTCGCCAAGAAGGCGCCGGACGTCTCGGCACTCGCCGCTGCCGGCCCGCTGCTCGCCAGCACGCTCACCGGGGTCGCAGGCCTGAAAGTGCCCCTCGACGACTACAGCGGCCTGACGTTCGAACAGTCGCTCGCCAAGTTCGAGGCGCAACCGCCGATTCGGGTGCTGTTCGAGGAGGGTGACGCCGCCGGGCAGCCGAAGGCTTCCAACCTGCCACGTTTCGAAGCCGGCTTTGCATCGTGGCCGATCCCAGGCACGCAGCCGCTGGCGTTGTACTTCGGCAAGGGCGGAGCGTTGCAGTCGACGGCGCCGACCGACGCAGCCGGAACGGCCGGAACGGTGACCAGCTACGCCTACGATCCGACGGCGGTACCGCCCACGTTCTACACCGGCAAAGGAAACGACATCTGGCGTGCCGACGTCAAATACCAGTGGCTCCCACTGCCGGCCGGCAAGAGCCTGTCGTGGATCAGCGCTCCGCTGACCGCTGACACCGTCGCCGTCGGATCCGGTTCTGTCGATCTCTGGCTGCAATCGACGGCCGCCGACACCGACCTCGAGGTGACACTGTCGGAGGTGCGCCCTGACGGGACCGAAGTGATGATCCAGAGCGGCTGGCTACGAGTGAGCCAGCGCAAGCTCGACGATCAGAAATCGACCGAGCTCCGACCCGTGCAAACCCATCTCTCAGCAGACGCCCAACCACTTCCGGCGGGTCGGTTCGTGCCCGTCCGGGTCGAACTCTTCCCGTTCGGCTATGCCTTTCGTGCCGGCTCGCAGATCCGCATCAGCGTCGAAGCACCAGCAGGCAATCGCGCCGTCTGGGCATTCGACGCGCTGCCTGGCGGTGCAACGAATCAGATCGCCAGCGATGCCGAACATCCGTCTCGTGTCGTGCTGGCGGTCGTGAGTGGAGTGTCGGTTCCAGCGGGGATCGCCCCGTGCGGATCGCTGCGCGGCGAACCGTGCCGACCGTACGTGCCGCCTGCCTCCTCATAGGGCCGGTCGACGGGGCGTGTGGCCACGAACGGAACGCCGGAGCGCCACGAACGGAAATGTTGAGCCGAAACTCCGAGCTGACAACCGGTTCCATAGCGCACGGGTTTACGCCGCGACCGAGACCGTCTTCGGCAGCGGAACGCTGGCGACTGGGGCGGGCGACGCTGTTGCGAAACCAAGTGCCGACCACATTGCCCCTCTGACCCTGACGGCGTCAGCGCCGACCAAGGCATTGGCGACGATGATGCCCTCGACCATGTCAGCGGCGACCGCCACCCACGGACGGCCCCTCGTCCGTACGGCAATCACCGACCCGGCGTTGGTGCGGCGGATCGAACGATCGATCCCGGCGACGCGGGGAGGTGTACGGAACCCGGGAACCATCAACTCCCGACT
>JAYTOR010000026.1:0-4100 GCA_043747685.1 Actinomycetota bacterium | reverse complement strand
ATTCGATGCCTGGCAATGCGGGCAGACAACAGGTGCTATGGCGTGCGGCAGCGCCGACACGGGTGCAGCTCCGGTGGCCCTGGCAGGCACGGACGGTTGTGGCGTCGGTATCGACAACCCGAGCGAGCCGGGAGACGCACCGATCGGCGAACCGCAGACGTCGCAATAGTCGGTCAGAGTGTCGACAACTCTGGCGCCTGGAAGCCGACCGTTCCCTAGATCGCGCTGGTCTGGTCGTCGGTCCGTCGAACCCCGCCGAGGTCGATCAGCTTGAGGGCATCGCCCTCCTGGATGACGTTGTCCGGCTTGAAGTCGCAGTACAGCAGACCGAGCGTATGCAGCTTCGAAAACGCCGGCAGAATCTCAATCAGATAGGCAGCGGCCTGAGCATGCCGGGTGTGCCGGCGAACAGCGATCGCACGCGCGTGCCGTGCCGAGTGCAACCGGGCTGACGGCTGCGGCGGCGACGAGTGCCATTCGTGCTCCTTTCCGGGTCAGTTCGCGCTGAGGTCGTCTGGAGCGTTGGCGAGCCAGCGAAGCGAACCTTCCTGGCGACGCAGCACGGTGCGCCACAGGTCGTCTGGATGATGATCGAAGACATCCGTCGAACTGGCCTCGGCGACGATCCAGACGTTGAGTTCGATCTCCCCTTCGAGCTGCCCGGGACTCCATCCGGAATAGCCGCGGAAGATGCGGATGGCGTCGAGCACCGGGGCGATCTCGACGGGGCTGTCGGAGAGATCGACCGTTCCGAGACTGTCGGTGATCGGCGCCCAACCGACGCCTTCGCGTGCTGACTCCGTGCGGGCGATTCCGATGAGCGCATCCTGTTCGACGGGTCCGCCGTGGAAGACGACGGCTGGGGGAGAAGCGAGTTCCGTCCACGACTCGAGGCCTTCGATATCGGATTCGTCAGAGGGTCGGTTGATGATCACCCCGAGTGCACCCTCGTCGTTGTGTTCGAGCATGAAGACGACGGTGCGATCGAAGTTGTCGTCACCCATCACCGGGCTGGCAACGAGCAGTCGTCCCTTGGTCGTTCCGATAAACACGCCGTCAGTCTGGCTCGAAATCTCGTCGAACGGGTGTCCCCGACGTATTTCGCGGTGCCGGAAAGGGTCAGTTTGCATGAACATGCACACTTATGTATGATCGTGCGTCATATGGTCTCCGTCGGCATCATCGGCGCGTCGGGCTACACCGGCGTCGAACTCCTCCGCATTCTTGCTCTGCACCCGCAGATGGATGTCGTCTATGCGACCGGCGACACCCAGGCAGGGATCCGGGCAGCGGAGTTGTACCCATCGCTGGCGATTGCCTACCCGTCGCTCGTCTTCGACGCTTTCGACCTCGACCGGGCCGCCGGTCTGGATGTTGTTTTTCTCGGACTCCCGCATGAGGCGAGCATGGCCTTGGCGCCGCAACTGATAGGTCGCGTCGGTGTCATCGTCGACCTCTCGGCTGCGTACCGACTCAAGGACTCGTCGCTGTATCCCACGTGGTACGGGTTCGAACACGATCAGCCAGAACTGCTTGCCGAGGCCGTCTTCGGTTTGCCGGAACTGTTCCGTGGGCAACTGACAGGCGCTCGCCTCGTCGCTACACCCGGTTGCCACGTGACTGCGGCGAGCCTGGCGCTCACCCCGCTCGTGCGACTCGGACTGATCGAGACAAGCGGCATCGTCATCGACTCGATCACCGGAATGTCAGGTGCCGGCCGGGCGCTGAAGCATGCCAGTCTGTTCTGCAGTGTCGACGAAGACGTCAGTGCCTACGCTTTGCTCGATCATCGCCATACCCCCGAGATCGAACAGGTCGTCGGTGCACAGGTGCTGTTCACACCGCATAGTGCACCGATGAACCGCGGCATCCTCGCCACCTGTGCAGCGCGGCCGACATCGACGGCGACGTCGGCGGAGCTGATCGAGGCGGTGCGCGACTTCTATGCAGGTGAGCCGTTCATCTCCGTCTCCGAGCAGTCACCGTCGACGAAGGCAGTACTCGGAACCAACAGTGCACACCTGACGTTCCGTTTCGACGAGCGCACGAACACGATCCTGGCGATCTCGGCGATCGACAATCTCGCAAAGGGTGCGTCAGGTGGTGCCGTGCAGGCAGCAAACGTCGCCATCGGTATCGATGAGACCATGGGCCTGGCGACGGTTGGGCTGTACCCATGAGTGACACCTTCAACGGGGCCACGATGCCCCCCGCCCCACACGCATCGCCGGCGTCGAAGGCCGGTGTGCTCGTCGAGGCACTGCCGTACATCCGCCGATTCGCCGGCAAGACCGTCGTCGTGAAATATGGCGGCAATGCGCTCGCCGGCGCGCACGACGGCGACGCCTTGACCCTCTTTGCCGAGGACATCGTGCTGATGCACGCCATCGGGATGCGGCCCGTCGTCGTTCATGGCGGCGGTCCGCAGATCAGCGAGCTGATGGCACGGCTCGGCAAGCAGACCGAGTTTCGCAACGGCCTGCGTGTCACCGACGCCGAAACCGTCGATATCGCCAGGATGGTGCTCGTCGGTCAGGTGAACCCACAGATCGTCGCCGCCGTCAACGTGCACGGTCCACTGGCGGTGGGTGTGAGCGGTGCCGATGCCGGCTTGATCGTTGCTGCGCCACATGACGCCGACCTCGGATTCGTCGGCGATGTCACCAGCGTCAATCCCAGCATCGTGCTGCGGCTGCTCAACGCCGAGCTCATCCCGGTGATCGCCACGATCGGCTCCGACCTCAATGGTCAGGCCTACAACATCAATGCCGACACGGTGGCGGGAGCAATCGCCGAAGCGCTCGGTGCCGAAAAACTGGTGTATCTCACCGATATCGAGGGACTGCGACGGGTCGTCACCGATCCGCGTAGCCTGATCCGTCAGACGACTCCCGACGAACTCGACTCGTTGATGGCCGACGGGACGATTGCCGGGGGCATGATCCCGAAGGTGGAGAGCTGCGCGCATGCCGTACGCCACGGCGTCGACCGTGCCCACATCCTCGACGGGCGCATTCCCCATGTGCTGCTGCTGGAATTTTTCACCGACGAAGGAATCGGCACGATGGTCGCCGGAAGGGAAGCATTGTGAGCAGCCACGCATTCGCCGAGACATCCGAGGGCATGCCGGTCGATCGGTGCCCGTTCATGCCCGTCTTCGGCCCCCCGCAGGTGATGTTCGAACACGGCATCGGCACCGAACTGTGGGATATCGATGGCAAGCGCTATCTCGATTTCCTCGGTGGCCTGGCGGTCATCGCCCTCGGTCATTCCCATCCGGCGGTGGCCGAGGCCATTGCCGCGCAGGCGTCGACGTTGATGCATGTCAGCAATCTCTTCGCCAATCCGGTAGCGACGGAGACGGCGATCCTCGTCAACGATGTGATGCGCGAGGCGACGGGCTGCGACGGACAGGTGTTCTTCTGCAATTCCGGTGCCGAGGCGAACGAAGCGGCGCTCAAGCTCGCTCGCAAGTTCGGGGGCCGCGGCCGCCACGTCGTCGTGAGCGCGCTCGGCTCGTTCCACGGCCGCACACTGGCGACGCTCGCGGCGACGGGCCAGCCGGCAAAACATGAACCGTTCTTCCCGATGCCGGACGGTTTCCGTCACGTCCCGTTCGGTGATCTCGAGGCGCTCGCGGCCTCGATAGATCCGTCGGTCAGCGCCGTGTTGATCGAACCCGTACAGGGCGAGGGCGGTGTCAATCCGGCGACGAAGGAGTATTTCCAAGGCATCCGTGCGCTGTGCGACGAGCGCGGCATGCTGATGATCGTCGACGAGATCCAGACGGGCTACGGGCGTACAGGACGTTGGTTCGGTTTCGAACACTTCGACGTCGTACCCGATGTCGTGACGATGGCCAAGGCGTTGGGCAACGGATTTCCGATCGGCGCTTGCTGGGCGAAGACCGACGTCGCTGCCGTCTTCCAGCCAGGCGACCACGGCAGCACGTACAGCGGAACGGCGATCGCCACCGCCGCAGCTCGCGCCGTCATTCAGGAGATGCGACGCATCGACGCACCGGCGCTGGCGCGCCGCCAAGGCGCTCGGTTGGCCGAGGGCCTCGCTGCACTTCCAGGCGTCGCCTCGGTCCGTGGCCT
>JAYTOR010000025.1:0-6597 GCA_043747685.1 Actinomycetota bacterium | reverse complement strand
CTGGTCAGTCGACTTCCGCCCCGGCGACGCCGGGCGCGCTTCCCAGTCCTCCGGCGCCCGGGCAGCCGGCGCTCTTCGTCGATCACGGATCGCGGGACGCAGACATGGTTTCACTCACGTATCACGCCTCCGGTGATCCCGCCCTCACGAGTGCATTGCTCGACGTTCTGCGGGCCAGTGCGGTGACAGTCACCATCTTCGCGGTCGGGCAGTGGCTCGTCGCCAACCCGAGCCTCGGACAGCGGATCGTCGCCGACGGGCACGAACTCGCCAACCATACGAAAACGCACAAGTCGATGGGCACGCTGGATGCTGCCACGGTCGCCACCGAGATCGCCGGTGGTGGACAGGCGCTCGTCCCGTTCATCGGCACGATCGGCGAATGGTTCCGCCCGTCCGGGATCGTCGTGCCGACCGCACGGATCCTTGCAGCGGCAGGCACGATCGGCTACGCCTACAGCATCGGCTACGACCTCGACACGCTCGACTTCCAGGATCCAGGCGCTGCAGCGGTGCTGACCAATTTTCAACGAGGCATCCGACCAGGTTCGATCGTCAGCATGCACTTCGGGCATCAGGGCACTGTCGATGCAACTCCGAAGTTGCTGAAACACCTCGATTCGATCGGCCTGCGGCACGTGACGCTGGCGGAACTGTTTGCGGGGGCGTGACGGCCCTCGACGGCTCTCGACTGTCGAACCGACCGATCAACCTCGGTTCCGCGTAGGGATTGCTGTGCTCTAGCCAACCTGTCCTGGTCCGCTAAACACGTTGGCACGACGACCGGGACCGGAGCAAGTGCCGTTGCCGGTGCCGTTCGGCTGGACACGATGACATCGGCGCTGAGGACGGCAACGATCGCCACCTCCGTTCCAGCGTTGGAGGCAAGCCAACTGTTCCGCTTCTACCTCGCTGGCGATGACGAAACGCTTGCACTGCGGGGTGTCTCGCTGCGCATCTGGTCCGGTGAGATGGTGGCGATCACGGGACCCTGGGGTTCCGGTAAATCGACGCTGCTCGCCTGTTTGGCGGGTTTGGACGAACCTAACAGCGGATGGGTTCGCATCGGCGGTGAGACGATGTCGAGGCGTCCGGAGCGTGAGCGGTCGGCGCTGCGAGCACGTGATCTCGGAAATGTTGTTCCAGTCCGGCGAACTGATCGAACATCTGGTTCGACAGCCCGAGTTCGTCGAGCGGATCGCCGGTTCGTGCACTGTCAGGGCGCCCAGCGAGACGTTGGGCGAGCGTGATGTTCTCGGCCCCTGGTGTGCTGTTGGCCGATGAACCGACTGGTGAACTCGACGCGATGACACAGGCGCGGGTCCTGGCGTTGCTGCGGGCCAGAGATGACGACGGCACTGCCGTCGCCGTTCACGGGGCGAACTGCACCGTGTGTGGCGGAGATCGGATCGCCTTGATGGGACCGTCGGGTTCCGGAAAGACAACGCTGTTGCACCTCATCTCCGGGCTCGACGAACCAACGGGCGGAGCGATCACCTGGCCGGCGTTGGGCGACCGATCGGTTCTTCGCCCCGGCCGTGTCGGCGTCGTCTTCCAATCGCCGAGTCTGATGGCACCGCTTGATGTGCTCGAGAACGTGGCGCTTCCACTGCTGCTGCTCGGATTCGATCGGCGGACGGCGGCGAACGCAGCACGGACTGCGTTGGAACGCCTCGGTCTCGGCGCGCGATGCATTCTCGTGCCGGCTGCACGCCGAGGCTAGTGCGGTGCGCTCCCACCGAGACCGTGCGACAGCGCGTATCGGGCAGCGCCAACGCGGTTGGTGACGCCGATCTTGGCATACACATTGGCCAGATGCCGCTCGACGGTCCCTGCTGACAATGTCAGATGCACGCCGATCTCGCGGTTCGAGAGACCGGCTGCGACGAGTCCGAGCACTTCGGCTTGACGCGCCGTCAGGCCACCGGGAAGGCTACGAACCGACGGCGGAGCCGCCGACTCGGCCAGCGCAGCTCGTGCCTCTGACAGCCGGAGTTCGTCGCCGATTTCGTTGGCGAGTGATTCGCTCTGGCGCAAGAGTGACAGTCCTTCGTTCGTCTCGGCCAACCTGACGAGGGCACGGCCGAGGCTGCACAGTGTCAGCGCCTCATCGCGGCGATCGCGAACGATGCGGAACCCGGCGAGAGCACGACGATAGTGGACGGCCGCCTGATCGACCTCGCCGGCATCGACCGCGACATCGCCGAGATTGTGATCTACGAATGCCGCCAGGCGGCCGTCGCCGAGATCGACGGCGATCGACGCCGCTTCGTCGAGCACGAGCCGAGCGCGGTCTGGATTGTGCTCACGCACGAGCAGGTCGCTGAGGTTGATCAGTCCGTATCCGACGGACCTTCGATCGCCGGCGAGCCGCTTGAGCGCCAGGCTTTCCTCCGTCAGTGCTCGTCCTGCATGCAAATCACCTTGATCGATCATCAAGGCTGCAAGGTTTTGCAGGGCAACGGCGGTTGCCCAGTCGTTGCCGAGCGCTCGTTGGCTGCTGACAGCATCGCTGAGGTGGCGGGTCGCAGCGGGAATGTCATCGCGAAACTTGGCGACGTTACCGAGGACGGTATTCGAGCGTGCTGCCCCGGCGTGGTCGCCGATCGCCTCGAACCCGCGACGGGCCGACTGGGCGTGAGACGCCGCAGTGGCATAATCGCCGTTCTCTGATGCCAGCATCGCGCTGGTGTACAGAGCCCGGGCGCGCAGCACTCCTGGTGCTTGGCGAGCATGACTCAGTGCGACAGCCGTCCAACGGCGACCCTCGACGATCCTGCCGGTCGTGTACCACCACCGCCACAACGACGCCACCAGGCGCAGGCCCAGGGTGGCGTCTCCGGTCCGACGCGCCCATTCCAGCGCGGCCTCTACATCGCCAGTGGCAAGTTCCATCCGCGCCCGCCATCTGGTTTGCTCTGGTCCTGCCAAGCCGGACTCCGACGCCTCGGCGAGCGTCGCAATCACTGCGGCATGGCGGCCACGGACCAGGTCGGCCTCGCCGGTGCGGTCGAGGAGTTCCCGCCCATACGTGCGCAGCGTATTCAACAACCCGTATGTCGTCTCGTCACCATGCACCGCGACGACCCATGACGAATCGACCAGACGTCGAAGGGCGAACACCACGTCCTGCCCGTCGGTCGACGCGACCTGTTCGGCATCGTCGACGGTGAACCGTCCGACGAACACGGAGAGCCTTGCCAACAGGGCACGGTCCTGCGGGGTGAGCAGTGCATCGCTCCATTCCGCAGTCGCTCTGAGCGTCCGGTGCCGTCCTGGGCCGCTGCCGTCGGCGTCGAGCAGGGCAAGCCCCTCACCGAGACGCTTGGCCAGTTCGGTGGTCGACAATACCGCAGACCATCCCGCTGCCAACTCGAGCGCGAGCGGCAGGCCATCGACGAGTTCGCAGATGCGCACGACTGCGGCGGCGTTGGCAGGGTTCAGCGTAAAATCGGCTTGCCGGCTGCGCGCCCGCTCGACGAACAATCGCCCTGCATCCGAACGATCGACGTCAGCGGGCATCGCTCCCACAGCCGGCAATTCCATCGGCGGCACGACCCACACCTGCTCACCTTCGACGCCGAGCAGCATCCTGCTGGTGGCGAGTACCCGGAGTTCAGGAGAGGCGATCATCGCCCTGTGGACGAGGTTTCGCACCGCCCCGATGAGGTGCTCGCAGTTGTCGAGAACCAACAGTTGCGGATGCGCCCCGAGGTACTGATCGAGCTGTTCATCCTGCGCCAGGTCGGGTGCATCGCGAAGACCGAGCGCGGCGCAGACCGCCGTCACGACCACAGCCTGATCGCTGACGCCGTCCAAGGCGACAACCGTCACGATCTCGTCCGATGGAGTCGAACGACGAATCAACTCCATCGCCAAGCGCGTCTTCCCCGAGCCACCTGGTCCGATCATCGTCAGCAGGCGGTTCGACTTCAACAGCCCGGCCAACTCGCTGAGTTCCATTTCCCGTCCGATGAACGGCGTCGGCGGAACCAGCAGCAAGGGTGTCTGGGACTCCCCCCCGATGCCATTCATCAACCTGTTATAGCAATCCGTACATGGTTTCCCTGATTCACCCCCGAACCGCCCTTCGTAATCTCACACTGCAGACGGCCGAAGGTTTCGCCCGGGGCAACCAATCGAGGAGACACCATGATCGCTACGTATTTCCACAAGGCTGGTGTCCTGACGGCCGTCATCGCCACGATTGGTCTCTGTGCGTGTGGTGGTTCGACGACGCTCGCCCAGATTTCCCAGACCACCACGCCGGCTGTAGCACCCTCTGGCGACGATGGCGCCACCGTTGCCGGCGGCGACCCGGCGACCGAAGCTGCCGGCAGCGCAACGGGCTCTGCAGCACCGGGCGCTGCAGTTCCAGGAGGCACGGTCGGCGGTTCCTCCGCTGCCACGTTGACCTGCGACAAGTTCCCCGCCGTAGATCTGCTCGCAGCCGTGCAGACCGTCGCCCCGAAGACGACCGCCGGCTCGGTCAAGACGGAGCGCCTGGCCGACGAATTCGGCAGTCCACTCGTCTGCGACTACGACTTCGCATCCAACATCAAGCCCGGCCTCGACCCAACAACCGTCATTGGGCAGGACATCCATTTCAGTATCAGGATCAGCGACGGAAGTGTCGCCGGAATACCGACACCGCAGGTCATCCGCGATGGTTTCGCCAAGGAGCGCGACGTCGCCAAGCACGACGCCAAGGGCGACGCCACCTCCGACACGCAATTCGTCTTCCTTGCTGTCCACGGGATTGGCGATGGTGCCTATTTCGGTGACTACATCACGAGAGACAACGGTGTCACCGGAGCCGACGAGAGTGATCTGAGTGTCCTGCGAGCAACGGTTCCGATGACGGTGGAAGTGAAGTTCGGGTACAGCACGCAGCCGGACACAGCCATCGCCGCGCCCGCTCTCGCTGACGACCCGTTCCAGAACGACTCCCGCCACACGATCGTCGAAGCAGTCGCCCGCGCGATCCTCGCCAAACTCTGACATCGAGCTGCAGCGACTCGGCGCGCTTCGAGCCGAGGAACGTCCCCACACTCGTCCGGTCGATGTCGGCGCTTCGGAGGCTTCGCTCCACGCGTTCGATACCGGCGAACGACGATATCGATCAGTCGTGAACGTGCGCTCGGGCTAGCGGCGACCAACGTGGATCCTCGGGCCGGCCGCCGGCTATCGACGATCGGTACTGGTCTGGGTTGATCGTCGTGAGGCAGCACCCTCGTCCATTCGAGGACGTGATCACGTGACGCTCTCGAGGACGCGGGCTCTGGGCTCACCAGCGAGACCAGGAGAGTTCTGCGGCGCTGACCAGACGTTCAGCTGGAGGAAGCTCAGAAATTCGGTCGCCGCGCCGGTGGAGTCGAAATCGAGGTCGACACTCGTGGACAAGACCCGCATCTCGGCCTCGCAGTCGTGGCTTGCGTGCATGGGGACAGCGGACGCGCACGGCCTCGGCTACGAGCGGGTGGACGACGATCCGAACGTGTCGGTGCTGCTCGCCACGATGGACGCCACCGCAGGGTGGGAGGCGACGCGGCGATTGCGTGCATGGGAACGGGATCAGCTGAGGCTCGGTGACGGTCAACGCCGACTCGACGTGGGCTGCGGTCTCGGCGAGGCCGCGCTCGCCCTCGCTGAGGATCTCGGTGATAACGGTGAGGTCGTCGGTGCCGACGACCTCAGCTGAGATGCTGCGCATCGCCCGGTCGAAGGCAAGTGCCGCACGATGTCTCGTGCGTTTCACGGTCGGCGATGCCTGCGCGCTCGACGAGCCGGACGATTGCTTCAACGTCGTGCGACCCGAACGCACTCTGCAATGGCTCGCCGACCCGATTGCCGCCGTCGCTGAGATGGCGCAAGTGGTGCGCCCTGGTGGTCGCATATCGCTCATCGATACCGACTGGTCTACCTTTGCGATCGATGTCGGTGACGACGATCTCGTCGGACGGGTTCGCCATGCCATGCGGACCGAGCGAGGCCGCCCGTCCAACATCGGACGCCGACTACATGATCTCGTCCGCATAGCCGGCTTCGCCCCATTCGCCAGGGCAGAGGCGACCCAGACCTGGACCGCGTGGAACCCGAAGAGTCACCCGCACCCGACGGGTGCTTCTCCATGCGGCGCGGGGCACGTCTGTTGGCACAGGTGCCGTCCGTGTACACGAGGGTCTTCGTTGTCAGATCGAGGTGACCTTCATCGAATTCAGGCAGGCGGGTGTCGCAGCGAACCCGGTGGACCGAAGTTTCGGACGATTCACGCATATCGATTCAACGGACCGGCTCACGGGCGACCCGGTGGCGACTCCCGCGCGTTTTGTTCGACGTCGCATTGCCTGCCGGCAAATCACCCCTTGACACGCTGGCCGTCTCGGCCTACCTTGCCGGCGGGGGAATGAAGCCAGTTGGAGGGGAAATGCGTTCGTCGCGGCGTCTATCCGCTATCGGAGCGGTCGCAGGACTGCTCGCTGTCAGTCTGGTCGCGCACGTTCCTCAGGCGTCCGCCGCTCCTGCGGCCGACGGCCCGGGAGCGCTGTCGCACTACGGTCTCGGTCGCAAGGATTGCCTCGGCACCTCGCGAACCAC
>JAYTOR010000024.1:0-9472 GCA_043747685.1 Actinomycetota bacterium | reverse complement strand
GCCCACGTACCCTGTAAGGAGAATTCCCCCAGCGGTCAGGCAGCGATGTTGGTCAGGTTGACGCCGTAGCCGAGCTCGTGGAGTTGCCGGATCAGATGGTCACGTCGTTTGTCGTTGTCGTTTCGGCGCACGAACCAGTCACCGCCGAGGTCCTGATAGTCGCAGTCGTTACTGAGAACATGCCAGCAGATCACCAGGATCGAGTGCGACACGGCGAAGGCCGCTTTCTTCCGACCGATCCGTCTCGCCAGGCGCCAATACTGCGCCGCGAGATACGTGTCACGCGTCTTCGACGCAGCAAGCGCGCACTGGTTGAGGATCTCACCAAGCCAACGGTTCCCGCCGTTCGTTGTCCCTGATCGGCGTTTGCCGCCAGTGATGTTGTTCCCCGGACAGACTCCAGCCCAAGACGCCAGATGCGCGGACGTTGGGAAACGAGTCATGTCAACGCCGATTTCGGCGATGATGCACTCGGCCGCCCGTTTGCCGATCCCGGTGATCGTGTCCAGCCGATCACGCGCCGCCACGAACGGCGACATCACGTTGTCGACCTCACGATCGAGTAGAGCAATCGCCGACTCCAAGTGCTCGAGATGATCGAGGGTGATACGCAGCATCGTCGCGTGACGCTCACGAAACGAACCACGCAACGCCTCGCGTATTGTCGGGATTTTCTTGCGGAGCTGCCCCTTGGCGAGTTCCGCCAACACCCCCGGATCACGCTCACCAGCGATCAACGCGCGCAACATCAACCGTCCCGACACCCCAAGCACGTCAGCAGCGACCGAGTCGAGCTTGATCCCGGCGTCCTCCAACACCTTCTGCACGCGCTGGTTCTCAGCCGCATGCGTCTGGATCAACCGTTTCCGGTAACGGGTCAAATCGCGCAGCTCACGGATCTCCGCCGGCGGCACGAACGACGACTTCAACAAGCCGTGCTCCAACAACTCCGCCAACAACGCAGCATCCGCAAGATCAGTCTTGCGCCCAGGCACCATCCGCACATGGCAGGCGTTCACCAACCGAAGGTTCAAACCGCGGTCTTCGAGCAGATACCAGATCGGCTTCCAATACTGGCCCGTCGCTTCAATCACCACCTCGCTCACACCATGACCCGCCAGCCAGTCAGCGAGCTCCTCGAGCCCCGACGTGAACGTCGGAAACTTCCGCAACTCCGATCGACGACGTTTCCCCGCCGCACCCGGCAGCCGCACGCAGCCAACGATCTCGTCCTTGCCCTCGAGGACCTCTTCCTGGTCCAGCGGCTCCCGGCGTGGGGTCGAACCCTACGAGCACGCGCTGCGGCGACACCCAAGATCCACGTCGTCGACTCCGGGCTCGCAGCCCGGCTGCTGCGGCTCACCCCGACGCGTTTGGCGAAACTCGATCCGGCGACGCTCGTCGACTTCGGCCATCTCCTCGAAACCTTCGTCGTCGGCGAGCTGCTCAAACAGGCATCCTGGAACGACGACGTCGCCGGCGTCGGCCACTGGCGCACCCACGACGGCCAAAAGGTCGATCTCGTGATCGAAAGATTCGACGGCAGGATCACGTGCTTCGAGATCAAAGCCTCTCGACACGTCGGTGCCCGCGACGCCAGCGGACTCGTTGCGCTCCGCAACACGCTCGGCGATCAATTCCACGCCGGCTTCATCCTCGGAACGGGCGACGTCTCCTACCGCCTCGACGACCGCATCTACGTCACCCCCATCGACCGGCTCTGGCGGCCGACCGCTGCCCTCGCCGGTGCCGCAGCAAGAAAGCGAACGGCCTGACAGAAGTACGCCAGACCGGAATCGGCGGTGATTGTTTGTCTCCGCAGAGACCGAACGCCTCGGGAGCCCGTGCGTCTCTGTCGGCCGTAACCGTCGGATAGGTCTACAAGCGCAGCGTGTCCGTCTGGGTTGGGTCGTTCGTAGATCAGCGATGTCGGAAAGGGGTTACACTTTTAGCGGTTCAAACCCCCGGAGGTGCACCGTGTCGAGCAGCAAAACCGAAGCGTTCGGGCCTGCCTCGCCGCCGACGATTGCGGAGATCGTGGGTCGGTGCCAGCCGATGGGCGATCTCGGGCGGTTCACGATCGATGACCTGACCGCTGCGGAGGAAGATGCGTTCTTCGCCATTCTCGAAGACGTTTGACGTACGCGGTGGCTGAGCCGGTCGTCGTAGACACGATGATCGCCAGTGCCTGGCTCGTGGTTTCGGCGGTCCCAGCGCCAGATTCGATGGGCACCAGTACTGGAATCCGCAGTGTGGGTACTGCCGTTCGTGGTGGTCGCCAAGATGCGCTTCGGGGCCGAGGTGGCCGGCTGGGGCGCACGCCGCCGTGGTGTGCTCGAAGGGTTGGTGGCTCGGGCCGGCGTGGTTGCGCCCCTGGACGAGGTAACTGAAGCGTATGTCGATGTGCGACCGTGGTGCGTGCAGCACGGACATGGTTTGGGAGCAAAGGACCACGAAGCTGACCGCTGGGTGGCTCTCGCCGGTGGACTCCCGTTGGCGACCGAGGACACGATCTTCGACGACGTGCGCTCATTCCGGCGGAAGTTCCCCGAACCATGAAACCCCCTCGAAACGGCGTCGCCTGCGCCCACGACGTCCGGTCGCCAACGTCTGAGTGCGTGGCAGCTGGTAGCGCGTCGACAGTAAGACTGGTCACCAAACCCGGCCGGGCAGCCTGGAAGCTGGTCTCATCACACCCGAGTCGGGTGACTGGGCCGATACGGTTCGGCGGGAGGACCAGCGGGGTGCCTGTTCGACCACAGCGTTCATCTCCGCCTATCAGCGCGCACGACTCACGAGTGACTGCCGCGACCGGACGGGCCTGCTGGCCGGTCCGGCGGCTCGCCTCGGCCCAACAGCGGGGGCACCGCCATACAGAGCACATAGAGTTGGCGGCTCGACAACGCCGTTTCTGCTCCGGAGGGACCAGCTTGATACCACTCTCGCGTGTGCACTTCGGCCAGGACGTCGAGGATGCCGTGCTTGCCGTCTTGCGTTCGGGGCAGATCGCCCAAGGCCCCGAAGTCGCACGATTCGAGGAGATGGTTGCGGCGATCGCCGGTACCCGACACTGCATCGCCGTCAGCAACGGCACGGTCGCACTCGTTGCGGCGCTGCGAGCCGCAGGGATTGGACCAGGGGACGAGGTCATCACCTCGCCGTTCACCTTCGGCGCGACGCTCAACGCAGTCCTTGCCGTGGGCGCAACAGCACGATTTGCCGACATCGACGCCGACGATTTCCTGATGAGCGCGACGAGCGCAGCAAACCTCGTCAACTCACGAACGCGGGCGATCGTCCCGGTGCACATCTTCGGGCAGATGGCTGACATGACGGCGTTCAGCGCGTTGGCCACACGTTACGATCTCGTACTCATCGAAGACGCTGCGCAGGCGTTGGGGGCGTCACAATTCGATCGATCGGCGGGAAGTTTCGGGCTTGGCTGCATGTCGTTCTACGCCACCAAGAACGTGACGACGGGTGAGGGTGGTGCCGTCACGACGGATGACGACATGCTTGCGGAGACACTGCGGTTGCAGCGCAACCAGGGGATGCGGTCGCGATATGACCAACAGATGATCGGCTCGAACCTGCGCATGACCGACCTGCAGGCCGCAATTGGCCTGTCGCAACTCCGTCGGATCTCGGAGATCACTCGCCGCCGCCAGGCACATGCCACGGTGTTGGATGCCGCCCTCGCGGACGTCGCGGCAATCCAGGCGCCAATCGTGCGGGCCGGCAACAAACACGTCTTCCATCAGTACACCACGCGGGTACTGCCAGAGTTCGGGCTGACTCGCGACAACGTTGTACGGCAATTGCACGACAGCGGCGTCGAGTCAGGGGTGTTCTACCCGCGACCGGTCTTCGACTACGACTGCTATCGCCATCACCCCGGCGTCGCTGCCGACCACTGTCCTGTCGCTACCGACATCGCCGCACAGGTAGTGTCGCTGCCGGTTCACCACCACCTCTCAACGGCCGAGATCGATCTGGTCTGCAGCGCTGTCGCCGGGATCTCGGCGTGACAACGATCAGTGTTGCGCTGCTCGGTGCCGGTTCGATGGCCCAGCGACATGCGCACACGATCGCCGCAAGCGAGCGGATGCGATTGGCGATCGTCGTCGACCGCGATGCCGTCAGGGCCGAGGCGGTTGCGTGCAGCTATGGGGCGCGATGGTCAACTGATCCGCAAGCTGCTGAGGAGTTCGAAGCGGCCATCATTGCCGTCGCAACCGATGCGCATGTCCCACTCGCCGTACCGTTGCTCGCTGCAGGCGTCGCAGTGCTCGTCGAGAAGCCGGTGTCGATCGATCTCGCCGAGACGATGGCCTTGATCGAAGCCGCCGAGCAACATGGCACTCCCCTGCAGTGCGGTTTCGTCGAACGTTTCAACCCAGCGATCGTTGCTGCGCACGGGCTGGGGATCGGCCCGGCACTGCACGTGGACGCTCGGCGAATGGGCCCTCCGCCGGTGCAGGCGTACTCCGGTGTGGTGCATGATCTGCTGTTGCACGACATCGATCTGGCGGTGAGGTCGGTCGGCAGCGCCGGCCTGCAGTCGTTGCGCAACGCTTCGGCGAACTCGGTCGTCGGGTCGCCGTGGGCCGAGCAGGTCAGCTGCACGATCGAGTTCGCCTCGGGAGCGATTGCCCAGCTCTCGGCGAGTCGCGTCAGTGACCGCCGCGAGCGCACGATGACACTGACCTATCCCGATCGCATCGTCGAACTCGATCTGATTCGCCGACACGTGACGACGCTCAGGGACGGAGTCCGCACCGTTCGACAGGTAGCTGGTGACGCCCTGTCGGCGCAGCTGCAGCACTTTGGCGACCTCGTCGAGGGTCGCGTGGATATCGCCGCCGAGCGAACGAGCATCGTAACCGCCCATCAGATCGCTGACGAGGTCGCCAGAGCAACGAGCGACCAGACCCGTCCGCAGTGGGCGATGATGGAGCAGCCACCATGAAGATCCTGATCACGAACGTGCAACTCGACCAGCGGACGGGAACTGAAATCGTCACGCGCGATCTCGATGCCGAGTTGCGTCGACGCGGCCACAACGTGTGCGTGTATACGCCGCTGCCAGGCGGCATCGCCGCCGAGATCGGCGATGCCGGTGGCTTCGTCGTCGACAACATCGCTGATGTGCCGTTCACTCCCGACGTCATCCACGGCCATCACCACGTGCCAACGGTCGAAGCAATGGTGCGGTTTCCGTCGACCCCGGCGATCTTCGTCTGCCACGACCGATTCTCACCGCAGGACAGCACGCCGGTGTCACCATCGCTGCACCACTACGTCGCTGTGGACTTGAACTGCCGTGAGCGTCTCATCGAAGAAGGAGGTGTCGACCCGGACAGCGTTCGCCTGATTTACAACGCTGTCGACCTGACGCGGTTCGTTCCGAACCGACCACCGCCCGGACGACCGCAGCGCGCCGCCCTCTTCGGAAACAACGCAGTCGCCGGTGGTTTCCTCGATGCCGTCAGCGCGGCGTGCGCCGATGCGGGTATCGCCCTGGACGTGTTCGGCAGCGGAGTCGGACGCTCGATCGACGCGCCGGAGCGCACGCTCGGCAACTATGACCTCGTGTTCGCCAAAGCCCGTTGTGCACTCGAGGCGACCGCCGCCGGCTGTGCGGTGATTCTGATCGATCGCGCCGGACTCGGGGGGATCGTCACCGAGAACAACGTGGCGACAATGCGGGACTGGAATTTCGGTGCCAGGTGCCTGCAACGACCGATCACCCCTTTGACCGTCGCCAATGAAATTGCCCGCTTCGATGCAGCAGACGCGGCGAACGTGACGCAATGGATCTGGCAGCGGTCCGGGTTGGGCGCAGCGGTCGATGCCTACGAGGCTTGCTATCGCGATGCGCTCGCTCAACCGCCGCAGGCACTTCGCCAGACACGATCCTGGGTCGAGGCGTACGAGCGACTGGTCGCGCGCTCCGATGGCCTGGAGCGATTGCTGCGATCCGCTGACGAGTTGATCGCGATGCCGCCGTTGCCGCCAACTGCTGACGTTCAGCTGCAGTTGACGATCGTGTCTGTGCCGAAGACTGCCGTTGCAGGTTCGACATTCGTGCTGCAGGTCCAGCTGCACAACGGATCGACGGAACGGCTGGCGAGCGCCGGTTGGTACCCGGTGCGATTGACGTACCGCTGGATCGACGCCGGGACCGGCGAGGTCATCGAAGCGGAAGGCCAGCGCACAGATCTCACGAAAACGGTGGGTGTCGGCGCCGTCCATGCGCAGGTGATGACCGTGCTTGCACCGCCGACGGCGTGTCGAGCGGTGCTGCGGGTGACGCTGGTGCAGGAGCGTTTGCGATGGTTCGACGGTGGGACTTCTCCGGTCATCGCCGACATCCCGATCGAGGTTCGAGTCGGAGGACCGTCGCCCTGGAAGCTTCTCGATATCGCAGCGTTGGTCAATAGCCGGACCAGCAGGCGCGACACGCACACCACGCGATTCAACGGCGTTGACAGCGCCCAGACCGTCATGTCGCCGGAGATGTTCACGGTCGTCCGTGACGCACCGGTGGACAATCTCGGATTCCTCAGTAGTCCACTGCCGAATATGTTGACCTTCGCCGAGAGCGCCGCGTTTCTGCGCCGGGCGATCGAATGCCGATCGACGACCAGCGTGATCGTCCCACCCGAAATGGTCTGCGAGGTCCCCGAACACATCGGGGTCGTCACGTCCGTCGCGCCCCGGCAGGCCTTCATCGAGGCTCATCATCAACTCCTCGAACGGTCCTCGTTCTACGGTGCGCAGGAGCGGTCGCAGATCGATCGGCGTGCTCGCATTCATCCGCGCGCATTCGTCGATCCGGAGAATGTCCGTATCGGCGCCGATGTCGAGATCGGGCCGAACGCCGTCGTCCTCGGTCCTGCCGTCATCGGTCGTGGCACGCGCATCGGCGCCGGTGTCGTCCTTGGTTCCTCCGGTTTCCAGACCGTCACGATCGATGGTCATCTGTGCGAAATGCGTCACGCAGGCGGTGTCGTCATCGGCTCGGGTTGCGAGGTGTTCGCCAACGGCGTGATCGGGCGCGGCCTCTTCAGGCAGCAGACGACGATCGCAGATGGCTGCCGGATCGGCAACACTGCGTTCGTCTCGCACAATGCCGACATCGGTCGCAACAGCTTCGTCGGACACGGAGCGCTCATCAACGGCAACGTCACGATCGGGGCGGACGCATGGGTCGGGCCGGGAGCCGTCGTCGCCAACAACCTCAGCATCGGCGCCCGGGCTCGTGTCAGCCTCGGCTGCACCGTGATGGCCGACGTCGCCGACGACGCGCATGTGACCGGTCCGTCTGCTGTCGACCACTGGACGATGTTGCGGGCGATGGGCAGACTTCGGGCCAGCAGGCGCGGGTCGGCGTGACGTTTGCGGAATCGGTGAGGGCTGCACTCGAGTCGCGAGGTCCGGACGGACCGCTACTGCTCGACACCAACGGTTCGATGATGACGACCCGCGCAATCCTCGGCTCGATCGACTCGTTGACTACCCTGTTGCGATCGGCGGGACTCGACGAGCACGCTCGAATTGCCGTCGTCGTACCGAACGGAATGCTTGCCGCCGTCACCGCGCTCGGCGTGATGACCGCTGCAGCGTTCGCCCCGATCAACCCCCGCTACGGCGACGACGAACTCGCCGGCGCTGTGGGCGACCTCGCCGCCGATGCACTCATCACCGACGGCGAAGTCGGCCGGCGCTCCGAGCACATCGCAGCCGACGCCGGCCTGGCGATCATCCGTGTGCAACTCGACGCCTCGGCCTTGCGAGTCATTCCGACCATCATTCGCCACTCATCCCGTTGCCGGCCTGTGGCCGAGCACGCTTCAGAGCCCGATGACCGGCGGTTCTGCCTGCTGCTGCACACCTCTGGTACGACGGCCACGCCGAAACTGATCGGCCTCACCGAAGCCAACGTGCTCGCTTCGGCGTCGGCCGTTGCCACAACGCTTGGGCTGTCGGCCAGCGATCGCGTGCTGAACGTCATGCCCCTGTTCCACATCCACGGGCTCGTTGGTTCGCTGCTCGCCAGTGTCGTCGGCCACGGCAGCGTCGTGTGCACGAGCGGTTTCGACGCCTTCGCCTTCCGCCGCCAACTCGGCGAACCGGGTGTCACGTGGACCACCGCCGTTCCGAGCATGTATCGAGCGTTGGTGCTGCGTCACCGCAACGCGATTTCCAGTTCCTCCGTCGACCCCTCGCCCGGTCCGTCGCCGGAGTCTGAGCAGACCACTCGCCGACCGTTGCGATTCGTGCGGTCGAGTTCGGCAACGATGCCAGAGGCCTTGTGGAACGAGGTCGAGGCGCTGCTGTGCTGCCCGCTGATCAACGCCTACGGGATGACAGAAGCATCGCATCAGATGACGAGCAACCCGATCATCCCGGGTGAACGTCGGATCGGAACTGTTGGCCGCGGCGCAGGAGCTGAGGTCGCCATCGCCATTCACAACCCAACGGGCGCGCCGGTGTCCGGTCTCGGTTCCGGTCCTCACAGATCGGCACCAACGCAGTCGGCCAGCGACGTTGATGAGACATCGGTGGTCACGCAGGCGGCCGGCTGCGTCGGCGAAGTCGTCATCCGCGGGCCTGGGGTGATGGGCGGTTACCTCGCACCGGAGGGCGCCAACGAGCACGCATGGATCGAACGTGGCGACGGGCGCTGGTTCCGTACCGGCGACCTCGGTGAGTTCGACAGCGATGGTTATCTGCGCCTCGTCGGACGGATCAAGGAGATCATCAATGTCGCTGGCGAAAAGGTGTCGCCGTTCGAGGTCGAGGCGGTGCTGATGCGACACCCCGCTGTCGCCGATGCCGTCGCCTTCGCCGTACCAGACGGGTTGCGCGGCGAACGTGTCTGCGCCGCCGTCACGCTGCAAGCGGCCGTCCCGGCGGAAACTGCGGCCGTGCTGACAACCGACGTCGCGCCAGGAGCCGACCTCACGCTGCGAACCGCTGTTGCGCCGTCGACTCATGAGGCGGTGCCATCCCCGACGGCAACCGAACTCCGCCGATTCGCCGCCACACACCTGGCAAAGTTCAAAACGCCGGAGCAGGTCGTGATCGTCGACAACATCCCCCTCGGCCCAACTGGCAAAGTCCAACGCAGCCGTATGGCAAACCTCCTCGCCGACCATCTCTCGTCGTCGCTCTGATCGAGGTCACCACATCTCGCCATGGCGTCGGACATGGCGTCGAGATTTCGTGGCGTCGACGCAATCGCAATGCTTCCTTGCGCAACGTTCGCTTCGCACAGAACTCTGCCAGGCCCGAAGCTGTCGACCGTCGCCTCAGCGTTGCGAAAGGGCCTCAGAGCCTTGGCGGATGGCGATCGGCTTCGGGTTGCTCCTGACGAGTCGGGGAAAGCACATGTTTCCTCGAGCGTCTGCGGGTCGAGCGGCCGTGGACAGCAGGAAACCCTGGGTCTCGTTGACCTGCTCACCGC
>JAYTOR010000023.1:0-95370 GCA_043747685.1 Actinomycetota bacterium | reverse complement strand
ATGCCAACGACCCGCAGCCCCCCTTCTGCCAGTTCGCCGGCGACATCTTCACCCCCAGGTCCCATCCCGATGACTACGACGTCGACATTGTGTTCGTTCATGGCCCATAGCTTCCCCCCAGATGACCGTTTCATTACATCGATGCGGAACATTTCGACAATGTGTGAGTGAGCGCTCACTCAAGTTAGAGTGTCCGCATGAACGGCGGACAGCCCTCCTCGAAGAAAGTGCCGGGACCATTCAGGACTGGTGATCGCCGTCCGACACGCGCTGCGGCGATGCCGGCTGACGAACGGCGTGCAGCGATCATCACCGCCACGCTGCCGCTGCTGATGCAGCACGGGACGGCGTTGACGACTCGCCAGATCGCAGAATCCGCAGGTATCGCAGAGGGCACGATCTTTCGCGTGTTCCCGGACAAGGACACCTTGATCCAGGCAGTCGTCGAAGCGGCACTCGACCCTGCCGTCGCCGAGGCAGCACTTGCCGAGATCGACCGCGCCCAGCCGCTCGAGCAGCGACTGACTGCAGCGGTCGAGATCATCCAGCGGCGCCTGGTTGACATCTGGCGGCTGTTCTCCGCCGTCGGGTTCGACTCGGTGAAGAACCGCGGGCGCCACAAGAATCCCGAGCTCGTCGGCCTCAGCGAGTTGTTCGAGCCGGAACACCACCTGCTCAACCGCGAGCCAAGAGCGTCGGCACAGATCCTCTATGCGCTGACGCTCGCCCTCAGCCATCCGATGCTGACGATCGACCCCCCGAGACCCCCAGCCGACGTCGTCGCCATCCTGCTCGACGGCATTCGCCGTCCTGCGACCGACGCCGTCCAACCACCGACCCCCACCCGACGCCAGACTGACACGGAATCCCGATGCTGACCCGACTGCTGAAGACCTATCTCGACAAGTACCGCAAGCCGCTGGTGGCCGTGTTGCTGCTGCAACTCGTGCAGACGATCGCAGCGCTGTACCTGCCGAGCCTCAATGCCAGCATCATCGACAAGGGCGTGCTCAAGGGGAACCACGGATACATCTGGTCGACCGGCATGACGATGCTCGGCATCACCGTCATCCAGGTCGTATTCGCCATCGGCGCGGTGTACTACGGGTCGAAGGCGGCGATGGGCTTCGGGCGCGATGTTCGTAGCGGCATCTTCCACCGGGTGACCGACTTCTCTGCCAGGGAGGTCGGCCAGTTCGGCGCGCCTTCGTTGATCACCCGCATCACCAACGACGTCCAGCAGGTCCAGTTGCTCGTGTTGATGTCGTGCACGATGCTCGTTGCGGCTCCGATCACAGCGGTCGGCGGTGTGATCATGGCACTGCGCGAGGACAAGGGCCTGTCGTGGATCCTCGTCGTCAGCGTCCCCGCTGTCGCCATTGCGCTCGGCTTCGTGATCTCGCGGATGATCCCGCAGTTCCGCAAGATGCAGATTCGCATCGACGCCGTCAACCGCGTGTTGCGTGAGCAGATCATCGGCATCCGCGTCGTGCGTGCCTTCGTCCGTGAGCCGGACGAGAAGGTTCGCTTCGCCAAGGTGAACCAGGACGTCACCGATACCGCCCTCGTCGCTGGTCGGCTGATGGCCTTCATGTTCCCAACAGTCATGGTGATCCTCAACATCTCGAACGTCGCCGTGCTGTGGCTCGGCGCCAACCGCATCACCTCCGGTGAGATGTCGATCGGCTCGCTCGTCGCTTTCCTCGTCTACCTCACGCAGATCCTGATGGCGGTGATGATGGCGACGTTCATGGCGGTGCTGGTACCGCGCGCCGCCGTGTGTGCCGAGCGCATCCAGGAGGTTCTCGACACGCCGTCGTCCGTAACCTCTCCGATGAAGCCGGTCACCGATCTCAGGATTCGCGGCTCGCTCGAACTGCGTGGTGCCGGCTTCCACTATCCGGGTGCTGCAGAGCCGGTACTCTCCGATATCTCGTTCTCATCCGTCGCCGGGCAGACGACTGCGGTGATCGGCAGCACCGGTTCCGGCAAGACGACGCTGATCGGACTGATTCCCCGCCTCTTCGACGTCACTTCCGGCGCCGTGGTCATCGACGGGGTGGACATCCGTGAACTCGATCCCGATGTGCTTCGCAATCGAATCGGTCTCGTCCCGCAGAAGCCATACCTCTTCTCCGGAACCGTCGCCAGCAACCTGCGTTATGGCAAGCCGGACGCCACAGACGAGGAGTTGTGGGAGGCGCTCGACATCGCCCAGGCACGAGACTTCGTCACCAGGATGCCGGGTGGTCTCGATGCCGAGATCGTCCAGGGTGGCAGCAACGTGTCCGGCGGTCAGCGACAACGACTGGCGATCGCCAGGGCGCTGATCCGCAAACCGGAGATCTACCTGTTCGACGACTCGTTCTCGGCATTGGACCTGGCCACCGATGCCAAACTGCGGGCGGCGCTCGCACCGCACACCGCCGACTCGACCGTCATCATCGTCGCCCAGCGCGTGTCGACGATCACCGGTGCTGACCAGATCCTCGTGCTCGAAGATGGCAGGACGGTCGGCCTCGGCACGCATGAGGAGCTGCTGGTGAGTTGCCAGACGTATGCAGAAATCATCGCCTCGCAGATCGGTCAGGGGGCAGCAGCATGAGCACCGGGAAACCATCCGATACTTCTGACGGCTCGACAGGCGACGCGCATGACGTCAAGCAACCGATCAATGAGCGCGGCGGTCCCCGCTTCGGTGGGGCAGGGATGCCGGCTGAGAAGTCGAAGGATTTCAAGGCGGCGACACAGCGACTGATCGGCAAAATGGCACCGGAGCGCATCAAGCTGTACCTCGTCATGCTGCTGGCGCTCGTCAGCGTCACGCTTGCCGTACTCGGACCAAAGCTCCTCGGCCACGCAACCGACATCATCATCAGCGGGCTACGCGACAAGTCGAAGGGTGGCGGAATCAACTTCACCGATCTGCACAACGTGCTGCTCGGCATCCTCGCCGTCTACGTCTTTTCCTCGGTGCTGTCGTACACACAGAGCTACACCCTCGCCGGGGTCGTGCAGCGGACGATGTACCGCCTGCGCGCCGAGGTCGAATCCAAGCTCAACCGGTTGCCGCTGAAGTACATCGACGGTCAGCCGCGCGGTGACCTGCTGAGCCGTGTCACGAACGACATCGACAACATCCAGCAGAGCCTGCAGCAGACGCTCAGCCAGTTGCTCACCTCGCTCCTGACGATCATCGGTGTACTGATCATGATGGTGATCATCTCGCCGATCCTGGCGATCGTCGCGATCGTCACGGTGCCTCTGTCGCTCTATACCATCCGTGCCCTCGCAGCTCGCTCGAAGCCGCGATTCATTGCCCAGTGGCGCCACACCGGCACGTTGAACGCTCAGGTCGAAGAGGCCTTCACCGGCCACGCCATCGTCAAGGCGTTCGGCCGTCAGAAAGAGACCGAGGAACGGTTCCGCCAGAAGAACGAAGAGTTGTACCAGGCGAGTTTCGGAGCGCAGTTCATCTCCGGGATCATCCAGCCGGCGATGATGTTCCTCGGCAACCTCAACTTCGTGGCGATCGCCGTGATCGGCGGACTGCGCGTGTCGTCGGGGCAGCTGAGCATCGGCGATGTACAGGCATTCATCCAGTACTCGCGCCAGTTCACCCAGCCGCTCACGCAGGTGGCTTCGATGTTCAATACCCTGCAGTCCGGTATCGCCTCGGCAGAGCGTGTCTTCGAACTGCTCGACGCGCCGGAGGAATCAGCCGACGACGAGTTGCCGGTCCACGATCTGCAGCCGCGAGGTCGTGTCGAATTCGACCACGTCCGCTTCTCCTACGATCCGACGAACCCGCTGATCACCGACCTCTCGCTCACCGCCGAGCCCGGCCAGACCGTCGCCATCGTCGGGCCGACCGGTGCCGGCAAGACCACCTTGGTCAACCTCATCATGCGGTTCTACGAACTCGATGGCGGAGCGATCCGCCTCGACGGCCACGACATCGCCAACATGACCCGACGTGAGCTGCGCTCGAACATGGGCATGGTGCTGCAGGACACCTGGCTGTTCAACGGCACGATCCGCGAGAACATCGCCTATGGCAACCTCGAAGCGAGCGACGAGCAGATCATGGCAGCAGCCAGGGCGACGTTCGTCGACCGCTTCGTCCACTCGCTACCGGACGGCTACGACACGATCATCGACGACGAGGGCGGCAACGTCAGCGCCGGCGAGAAGCAGTTGCTGACGATCGCCAGAGCGTTTCTTGCAAACCCGACGATCCTTATCCTCGACGAAGCCACCAGTTCGGTCGACACGCGTACCGAAGTGATGATCCAACAGGCGATGGCCGCACTGCGATCGTCGCGCACGAGCTTCGTCGTCGCTCACCGGCTGTCGACCATCCGCGACGCCGACATCATCCTCGTGATGGACGAGGGCGACATCGTCGAACAGGGCAACCACAGTCAGCTGCTCGCCGCCCATGGAGCGTATTACAACCTGTACAACGCCCAATTCAGTGGTGCCGTCGCCGAGACGTGATGCACGGGTCTATTCATCAGGGTAAATAGCCGGAGTTGTGAATTGATCATGATGAACTACTTGACAGCACCAGGTTCGAGGTGATCTGATAGCCGCAGGAACAACGTGACCATTGGGGGTCTTTTACATGCTCGCTTCAGACGTCGATGCATACCGCGTCATCGACACCGATACTCACGTCATCGAACCGTACGACCTGTGGACGTCGCGCCTCGATGTCGGCAAATGGGGCGACAAGGTGCCGCACGTACGCTTCGACGAGAAGTTGCAGGAAGACGCCTGGTACTTCGGCACCGATCGCGTCGGCGCGGCTGCTGGCGCAGCGCAGGCTGGTTGGCACCAATACCCGCCGCAGCATCCACCGAGCCTGTCCGTCGTCGATGAAGCCACCTGGGATCCGACGCAGCGGCTCGCCCGTATGGACCAGTACGGGATCTGGGCCCAGGTGCTTTATCCGAACGTTGCCGGTTTCGGCGCCGGAAAGGTGCTGGCCCTCGGCGACCCCGAGTTGATGCTTGCCTGTGTCAGAGGGTACAACGACTTCCTCACCGACTTCTCGTCGATCGACTTCAAGCGATTCGTGCCGATCACCGCCCTGCCGTTCTGGGATCCGGCACTGACCGAGAACGAGGTGCTGCGATGTGCCGCGGCAGGCCACAAGGGCGTCATCATGACCGGCGAGCCGACCCACTGGGGACTGCCGCACATCGCCGACCCGTACTGGGACCGGCTGTGGGCCGTTTGCCAGGAGAACGGTCTGTCGGTCAACTTCCACATCGGCTCCGGCGACATGTCGATCTTCGACACCGCCTACCCGCCGGCCGGCGTGCACACGAACTACGCCGGCTTCGGAGTGCAGTTCGGCATGGCCAACGTCAGAGTCATCGCCAACCTCATCACCGGCGGCGTCTGCCACCGTTTCCCGGATCTGAAGTTCGTTTCTGTCGAGAGCGGCTGCGGCTGGATTCCCTTCGCCCTCGAGCACCTCGACTGGCAGTGGAAGAACTGCGGCGTTCCCCAGGAACACCCCGAGTACGACCTGCTGCCGAGCGAGTATTTCCAACGGCAGATGTTCGGCTGCTTCTGGTTCGAGAAGGGGATCGAGCAGACGATCGCCCAGTTCGGTTCGGACTGGTTGTTGTACGAGAGCGACTTCCCGCACCCGACGAGCATGGCTCCCGGGCCGGCATCGTCGGCGGTCGAACCCCGCCAGTACATCGCCACAGACCTCGGGCATCTGCCGGAGGTCCACCTGCGTAAGATCCTCCACGACAATGCCGCAAAGCTGTACCACCTCGATTGAGCGGACGGCCTGACCGTCCACGAGCAGGCGGCAATGTCGGGCACACCGTTTCGGCGTGCTCGACAAAAGGGTGTGGAACCCAGGCGTTCAACGAAGTCGAAGTCACTGAAGCCGAAATCATCGTCTTATGGAACAAGGAGTTGTGCAATGGGGGATTACGGGACCATCGAGGTCGATCTCAGCTTGAAGGTCGCGCCGGCAGGTAGCCACTACCTGGAGATCGACCGCTTACGCGAAGAGCACGAGATCTACTGGAATACATACGCACAGGGGTACTGGGTGCTCAATCGGGCGGCACACGTCCGCGAGGCCTCACAGAACCCGGAGGTCTTCTCCAATCATTCGATCGTGGCAACGGACCCGGACCCCGCGTACCGCTTCCTGCCGTCGTTCGTCGATCCGCCGCAGCACATGAAGTACCGCTTCCCGCTGAATCGCTGGTTCAGCCCGCCGAATGTCGCCAAGTTCAGCCCGGCGTTGCGCGAATCGGCACGATTGACCGTTGCCGAGATCGTCGCCGACGGGGAGACCGACTTCACCACGACGTTCGGCGACCGCTTCCCGGTACGCGTCTTCCTGACGTCGATGGGTCAGCCGCTGGAACTCGCCGACTTCTTCGTCTCCTGTGTCAGGCGGATGTCCGGTGCGACGAGCGGGCGGCCGGAAGACGTCGAACGGATGATGGGGGCGTGGGGCGACATTGCTGCGTTCTGGACCAAGGAACTCGCCGATCGCCAGGCAAGCCCGCTCGATCCGGACACCGATTTCGTGACCTACCTCGCGCAGTCGACGATCGATGGGGGGCCGTTCACCGACCAGGACATGGTCGACACGCTCGTCACGCTCACCCTCGGCAGTCTCGACACGCTGAAGAGCATGCTGAGCTGGTGCATCTACCACCTCGCCAAGTTCCCAGAGGACCGCCAACGTCTGCTCGATGACCCCTCGATGATCCCGACCGCCGTCGAGGAGTTCCTGCGCGCCTACGCGATCGTGCCGATGGCTCGCAAGGTGACCCAGGACGTCGATTTCCACGGCTGCCCGATGAAGAAGGGCGACATGGTGATGCTCAACATCCCGGCTGCTGCCCGTGATCCCCATGAGTTCGTCGATGCCGACAAGGTGATCATCGACCGCAAGCCGAACCGTCACATCACCTTCGGCGCCAGCGAGCACCGCTGCGTCGGCTCGCACCTTGCGCGCGCTGAATTGGTCATCGCTGTCGAGGAGTGGCTGAAGGCGATCCCCGACTTCCACATCGCCACAGACGAGCCGCTCATGGCTCACGGCGGGCAGATCTCGCTGATGAGTCTGCCGCTTGCCTGGGACGTATGAAGCCAGCCCCGTTCCACTACCACGCCGCCAACTCGGCAGCTGACGCCGCGCAACTGCTCGGCGACCTCGGCGACGACGCCAAACTGATTTCCGGCGGGCAGAGCCTCGCCCCGATGCTGGCGATGCGGCTCGTACGGTTCGATCATCTCGTCGACATCAGCAGGGTCGCCGATCTCCGAGGTATCGATCGCAACGACGGCACCCTGATCGTCCAGGCGGCAACGCCCGATGTGCTCGTCGAGCGCAGCGACATCGTCGTCGCTTCGGTTCCGTTGCTGACCAAGGTGACCCCGCTGATCGGTCATTTCCAGATCCGCAACCGTGGCACCATCGGCGGATCGATCGCCCATGCCGACCCGGCAGCCGAATATCCGGCCGTCGCCCTGGCGCTCGGTGCGCAGATGGAATGCCTGTCGGTCAGGGGCACGCGCATGATCGATGCAGCCGACTACTTCGTCGGCATCTGGTCGACGAGTATGGAATCGGACGAACTGCTGAAAGCCATACATTTCCCGGTCTGGAGCGGACGCGTCGGATTCGGAGTTGCCGAGTTCGCCAGACGCCACGGTGACTTCGCCATCGCCGGGGCCGTCGCCGCCGTCGAACTGGATTCCGGCAACGTCATCTCCCGTTGCTCGATCGCCATGTTCGGCGTCAGCGGTCAGCCGGAGCGCGCGCTGTCCACAGAATCGCACCTCCTCGGTTCGACCGTCGGCGAGATCTCGCCAGAAGAAGTCGGCAGGTTGGCGATCGCCGACGTCGAATCACCCTCGGACGATGCCAACATGCCGGCGACGTACCGGATGAGCGTTGCCGCCTCGACCGTGGCGACAGCGTGGACCAACGCACTCACGGAGGCGCACCATGGCTGATACCACCGTCGGAATTCCGACCGTCTCGGTGACGGTCAACGGCGTGCTGCGGCGCGGCACGCCCGAGCCACGCAAAACGCTCGCCGACTTCCTCCGCGAAGACTGTGAACTCACCGGCACGCACCTCGGCTGCGAGCACGGCGTCTGCGGTGCATGCACCATCTTCATGGACGGAGAAGCGGTCCGTTCCTGTCTCGTCTTCGCCGTACAGGCCGAGGGTGCCGACATCACCACGATCGAGGGGCTGTCGGCACCGGACGGCACCCTGAGCGTGGTCCAGAAGGCAATGAACGAAGCCCACGGTCTGCAATGCGGCTTCTGCACCCCGGGGTTCGTCGTCTCGATCACCGCCTTGCTGCGCGACAATCCGGACCCGAGCGACGAAGAAATTCGCCAGGGCCTGTCTGGCAACCTGTGCCGCTGTACCGGCTATCAGGGCATCATCAAGGCCGTCAAGATCGCCGCAGGCCAATCTGTCGCTGCGAATGGGAAGGCGCACTGATGACCGACACCTCCGCCGCTCCGACCGCCAACACCGGTGGCGCACGTTTCGTCGGCCAGCGGGTCCAACGCCGTGAAGACCTGCGACTCGTCACCGGCCACGGCCGTTACACAGACGACGTCGTCGTGCCCGGCATGCTGCATGCCGCATTCCTGCGCAGCGACATCGCCCGCGGTGTCATCAACTCGATCGACGTCTCCGCAGCCCGCCAGCTCGACGGTGTCGTCGCCGTCTTCACCGGTGCCGACTTCAACGCCGAGATCCGCGAGCACTGGGTCGACTTCGAAGGGCCAGGCGGGGATGCCTCGCCGTTCCGAGTGCTCGCCGACACCGATGTCCGCTTCGCTGGCGATCCGATCGCCGTCGTCATCGCCACCTCGCGCTACATCGCCGAGGATGCCTGCGAGCTGATCGACGTCGACATCGAACCATCGACCCCGGTCATCGGCGCCGACGCCGCGCTGGCCGCTGATGCCCCCGTCGTGCACGCCGGTCGAGCCGACAACATCGCCGGTGCGATTCCAGCCGCTGCCGATCCGGTGCTCGACGAGATCTTCGCCAACGCCGCGCATGTCATCACCGAGACGATCGATCAGAACCGCTACCTGTGCGTGCCGATGGAGACCCGTGGCATCGTCAGCCAGTGGGATCCGTTCAACCAGGAACTGACCGTCCACATCTCGACGCAGGGCCCGCACGGTGTCCGCGCCTATATCGGGCGGGCGCTCGGCATCCCCGAGAACCGCATCCGCGTGATCATGAAGGACGTCGGTGGCGGGTTCGGCCAGAAGATGTTCATGATCCCCGACGAGGTCGCCGTCGTGCTCGCCGGCAAGCGCCTCGGTCGTCCGGTCAAATGGATCGAGGACCGTCGCGAGAACCTGATGTCAGGCCTGCATGCCCGCGACGACCGTATGACGGTCAGCTTCGCGGTCGACGACACGTTCCATATCCTCGGCGTCAAGTGTGACCTGATCGAGGACGTCGGCTCGTTCAACGCCGCCGGCAGCAGCTCGATCGGGTTCGTCGGCTTGCTGTTCCCCGGCCCGTACAAGATCCAGCGGGTCGGATTCTCGGCCAAGGCAGTGTTCACCAACACCTGCGGGCGCTGCTCGTACCGCGGCCCGTGGATGATGGAGACCGCTGCCCGCGAGCAGATGATGGACATCGCAGCCCGCCGGCTCGGCATCGATCCGCTCGAGTTTAGGCGGATCAACGTGATCACCTCCGCAGAACTGCCATACACGACTGCAGCCGGCTTGGTCTACGACGCCGTGTCGATCGACGGTTCGCTCGAGCAGGCCGTTTCGATGGTCGGCTACGAAGCGTTTCGCGCCGAGCAGGCGGCTGCGCGCGCCCAGGGTCGGTTCATCGGACTCGGACTCGGTCTCTACGTCGAACCATCCGGCATCGCCATGGGCAACATGTCCAGCGAGGCGGCGATCGTCAGCATCAGCGTGAACGGTGACGTCACCGCTGTGATGAGCAGCGGCAGTCATGGCCAGAGCCTCGAAACCACTGTCGCCCAGGTCGTCGCCGACCGCCTCGGTGTCGACTTCGAACGGGTCACCGTCGTCCAGGGCGACACGGCCGCAACGCCGTTCGGCCCCGGCACCGGCGGCAGCCGCAGCGCCGTCATCCTCAACGGAGCTGCAAGCCAGGCGTCCGGCGACGTACGGACGAAGATGCTGGAGATCGCCGCCCACGTGTTGGAAGCAGCAACCGACGACCTCGAGATCGAGGCTGGCAACATTTCCGTCCGCGGCACGCCGAGCAAGGGGATCAGCGTCACTGAGGTCGCCCGCATCGCCTACCTGCGTCCGCAGGAACTGCCGCCCGGCATGTCCCTCGGTCTCGAATCACACGCCCGCTACACGCCGAATGCGCCGTTTACCTTCTCCAACTCCTGCCACGCGTGTGTCGTCGAAGTCGACGCCGTGACCGGTGGCGTGAAGGTACTGCGGTTTATCGTCAGCGAGGACTGCGGCGTGATGATCAACCCCGACGTCGTCGAGGGGCAGATCGCCGGAGGAGTCGTGCAGGGAATCGGCGGCGTGCTGTACGAGGAAATGGCCTACGACATGTCCGGCAACCCGATGAACACGACGTTCGTCGACTACCTGCTGCCGACTGCCACGGAAGTGCCGATCATCGAGTACGGCCACATCGAAACGCGCTCGACCACCAACCCAGGCGGTTTCAAGGGAATGGGCGAGGGTGGCGCCATCGGCTCACCGCCAGCGGTGATCAACGCCGTTGCCGACGCCATTGCCCACCTCGTCGACGGGCCGATCAAGCAGCCGATGTCACCGGCGAACATCCGCGCCGCCATCGACACAAGGACCTAGACGGCCGCCTGTCTGCGTCGACGTGACCGTAGCGATGCCGGCGTGATCCCATCTCCGGAAAGGAAGGATTGTCGCTCAGCAGCGTTACAGCGGTCGGTCCAGCGTTGGCGTGGGATCATGCCAGACGAGCCGGAGCCGTGCTCGAACTTGCAGGGCTGGTTGCAATGTCGAGTGTCGAAGCAGCAGCTGCCCCGCTCGATGCCGACTCGGCCGATGCCACATCGCTCAACTCGGACCCGTTCGTTGTCGCTGCCTGCGAAGCGTTCCGGGCACTCCTCAGCGGCTCCGGGGTGCAGCGCCGGCAACGCCTGGCCCCGGTGTCGTTCAGGGTGACCCCACAGGTTCACGCAGTCGCTCTCGGAGGAATACTGGCTGTTCGTGTAACGGCGCTCGCTGACATGCGATGCAACGGCGACAATCCACCGTTCTTCTCGGATTCCGATTCGCCAGTCTTCGGCAGGCTGGTGAACAGCGGAAACTTCCACGGTGCAGCACTCGCTTCGGCTGTCGAAAACCTCAGTCGCGCGCTCGTGCACGTGGGAATACTGTCGGAGAAGCGCCCTTACCGGTTGCTCGACGAGCGCGCAACCGGCTTGGCGCCGCAACTGGCCGCAGACCCCGGCCTCGATTCCGGGCTGGTCACGGTGCACAAAGCGGCATCGTCGTACGGTGCGAGTCTGCGCATGCTCGCTGCGCCGGTCAGCGTGATGCAGCCGGACTCGTCATTCGGGCAGGAAGATGCGGCGACGATGATCTTTCCTTCGCTCGAACGACTCGGTGAAGCGGTCTCACTGCTATCGATCATCCTCGTCGCGAGGCATATGTCGCAGCGGTGGCGATCGATCAACGGGAAGAGGTGCCAGGTGATGGGGTTGCGGCGTTGCACAGCCGCCTCCGGACACGGATCCCCCCGTAGTCCGGCGACCGCCCATACGCCACCGATCTCGATTTCATCATCGAAACCGTCGATGAGCTGGTGACTGAGATAGTTGGTGGGAAGGGCAGCGAAATCGTCGATCAGATCGGCGAGGGAAATAGGAGTGCGTGTAGTTAGGTTGACGAACGATGTGGCCTGCACGACACGAAGGGAATGAGCGTTTCGACGACACCCGGCTCGGGTGCGGCGATTGCTCGAGTGACGCGGTGAGGCGATGAAGGCAGCGGCCCATGCCAGGACGCGGGCGATCCCGGCACCTGCGCCTGCCGAGGCAGGCAGATGGCTCAAGCGGCTCGGCCCGTTCCTGCGGGTCCATCGGCGCAACGTCAGCATCGCTCTCGGCGCAGCGATCGCCGGGCAGGCGGTCGCCGCGCTGACGCCGATCATCGAACGGGCGATCGTCGACCACGTCCTCGTCGCCCATCAGCGCTCGTTGGCACCGCTGATGGTCATGCTGATCGGTGCCGGTGTGTTCGGCTTCGTGATGGCCTTCATCCGACGATTCCTCGGCGGGCGCGTCGCTCTCGACGTCAGCTACGACCTGCGCAATGCGATCTACGAACGGCTGCAACGGTTGGATTTCGCCACCCACGATCGGATGGAGACCGGCCAAGTCGTCTCACGCGCCTCCAGCGACGTCGGCATGCTGTTGTCGCTCCTCCAGATCCTTCCGCTGTTGCTCGGCAACATCGTTCTGCTGCTGGTCTCGCTCGTGGTGATGCTGGTGCTGTCGCCGGCGCTGACGCTGGTCGCTCTACTCGTCATCCCGGCCCTGTTCGTCGTCGGGGTGAAGATGCGCGGCTCGGTCTTCCCTGCGACGTGGGACGCACAGCAGCACGCTGGCGAGGTCGCAGGTGTCGTCGACGAAGCGGTGACCGGCGTCCGCGTTGTGAAGGGATTCGGCCAAGAGCGACGGGAGCTCCAACACCTTGCCGACGTCAGTGGCGATCTGTATCGGTCACGTACACGACTGGTGAGAATCCAGGCGAAGTACACGCCGACGCTTTCATCGATCCCGGTGCTCGGACAGGTTGCCGTGCTCGCCTTCGGCGGTTGGTTGGCATTGAACGGCCACATCAGCCTCGGCACGTTCCTGGCGTTCTCGTCCTACCTGCTGCAGATGGTCGCCCCCGTGCGAATGCTGGCGACGACGATGGCCGTCAGCCAACAGGCTCGGGCCGCTTGCGTGCGGCTGCTCGACATCCTCGATTCCGAACCGATCGTGAAGCAACGCGCCGACGCGCTCGAACTTCCGCCGGTGAGCGGCGAGATCCATTTCGACCACGTCAGCTTCGGATACGGTGGTGGTTGCGGCGAGATGATCCTCGACGATGTCGAGATGACGATCCGACCTGGTGAAACTGTCGCCCTCTTCGGCGCAAGTGGTTCAGGGAAGTCCACGGCAGCGATGCTGATCCCGCGCTTCTACGACGTCGTCGGCGGGCGGGTGACGATCGACGGTATCGACGTACGTGAGTTGACGTTCACCTCGCTGCGGCGCGAAGTCGGCGTCGTCTTCGAGGAGTCGTTCCTGTTCTCCGATTCCGTGAGGGCAAACATCAGCTATGGCCGTCCGGATGCGACCGACGACGAGATCGAGGCGGTTGCCAGAGCGGTCAGTGCTGACCGTTTCATCCGCCATCTCCCGAACGGATACGACACCGTCATCGGTGAACGGGGTCTGACCCTGTCCGGGGGGCAGCGACAGCGCGTCGCCCTTGCCAGAGCGCTGCTGACGAATCCGAGCATCCTCATCCTCGACGACGCGACGTCGTCGATCGATGCGGCGACGGAGGAGGAGATCCACGGACAGCTGACAGAGCTGAACAGTCGGCGCACCACCATCGTCATTGCCCATCGTCGATCCACGCTGCGCCAGGCGACGCGCATCGTCCTCCTCGATCACGGCAAGATCGTCGCCCAGGGTTCACACGAAACCCTGATGCGCACGAGTGTCCTCTACCGCCAACTGCTGAGCGGCCCGAACGAGGACGACCCGGTCGAGTTGGACGAGTTGCTGGACGAACAGCTCCCGAATGCGTGGCCGTACGAACGTCTCAGCAACTCACCGACGGCGCGGCTCGCCGTCGCCACTGGTTCTGCGACATCGCGGGGACGTGGCGGGATGGGTGGTATTCATGATGTCGCATCTGCGCTGTCGGCGACGCCGAAATTGCTGGCTGCGCTCGACAGCCTGCCGCCGGCGGACGACGACGCCGAGATCGATGTCGAACGGGAGATGGACACGGGTGCAGCAGCATTCTCGGTGCGGCGGTTCAGTGCCCCGTTCCGCGCCGCGTTGACCTTCGGTCTCGGCCTCGTACTGTTCGATACCGGCTTGACGTTGCTCGGGCCGTTCTTGATCCGCCAGGGCATCGACAACGGCATCCGCATCGGCGACGAGCATGCGCTGTTCGGTGCCTCCGCACTGTTCCTCGCTGTCGCCATCGCCGACTGGATCACGACACGCGGGTACACGTGGGTCACCGGTCGCACGTCTGAACGAATGCTGTACGCACTGCGGATCCAGATCTTCTCGCAACTGCAGCGCTTGTCGCTCGACTACTACGACCGAGAACTCGGTGGGCGGATCATGACGCGCATGACAACGGACGTCGACGCATTGTCACAACTCGTGCAGACAGGACTGATCTCCGCCATCGTCAGCATCTTCACCTGCGTCGGCGTACTGGTCTGGCTCGTCGTACTGTCCCCGCCGCTCGCACTCGTCGCGGCGAGCGTTCTGCCTTTGTTGATCGGAGCGACCCTGTGGTACCGATCGACATCGTCGAAGAGCTATTCGCTCGCCCGCGACCGTATCTCAGCGCTCAATGCCAATTTCCAGGAGAGCCTTTCGGGCGTCCGAGTCGCCCAGGCGTATCGGCGAGAGGACGTCAACCTCGAGCGGTTCCGCGACGTCAACGGCTCCTATCTCGACGCCCGCCTGTCCTCGCAACGACTGATCGCTCTGTACTTCCCGTTCGTACTCTTCCTTGCCGATGTTGGCGCAGCCATCGTCCTCGGTTCAGGAACGGTCTTCGTCGAACGGGGCACGATCACGACCGGTATCGTCATTGCCTTCCTGCTATACCTCGATCAATTCTTCTCTCCGATCCAGCAACTGTCGCAGGTCTTCGACACATGGCAGCAGGCAGTCGTGTCGATGGACAGGATCACCGAGTTGATGCTGACTTCGACGGGGACGCCGCAGGCCGACGATCCGGTCGAGCCTGGCAGGTTGCGCGGCGAGATCACGTTCGACGACGTCGACTTCAGCTATCCCGTCGATCGTGCGCAGAACGTCCTCACCGGCGTCAGCCTTACGATTCCGGCGGGTCAAACTGTCGCCTTCGTCGGCGAGACCGGCGCGGGGAAATCAACGATGGTCAAGCTCATCGCCAGGTTCTACGACGCCAACCAGGGTGCGATACGAGTCGACGGACACGACGTCCGCGATCTCGATCTCCCGGCATTCCGGCGACAGCTAGGCATCGTGCCGCAGGAGGCGTTCCTGTTCAGCGGAACGATTCGTGACAACGTCGCCTACGGCCGACCAGAATCGAACGACCACGAGGTCGAAGCGGCCGCCAGGGCCGTCGGTGCTCACGAGATGATCGCCAGGCAGTCGGAGGGCTACCTCACGGGGGTGACCGAGCGGGGCCGCAGCCTGTCGGCAGGGGAACGCCAGCTCATCGCCCTGGCGCGCGCCAGGCTCGTCGACCCGGCGATTCTGCTGCTCGACGAGGCGACTTCGAACCTCGACCTGGCGAGCGAATCGCGGGTGCAGCGGGCGATGACCAAGGCGGCGAGTGGACGCACGACCATCCTGGTTGCCCACCGATTACCGACGGCGCGAACTGCTGACTGCATCATGGTCGTTGCCGACGGCGGCGTCGCCGAATCAGGGTCCCACGACGAGCTACTGGCAAAAAATGGACTCTATGCCACGCTGTGGCATGCATACCAGAGTGGAGACCACGCTCCGCCCGGCAGTTTCACAGACGCAACCCGGCGATCAGCGGGCGCGACGTGAACGCCGTGCACTGGCGTCTTCTGAGGACATGACTGTCGGTGCCGAGTTCGTCAATGCACCGAGTTCAGCGACGATCTTCTCCATGTCCGGAACCGATCCGTCGGCCACCGGCTGATCGAGTGTCCGACGCATCGCCACGAGGTGCTCAGGGGAGGTCCCGCAACATCCGCCGATGATGCGTGCGCCGCTGCGGCGGGCGAGATCGGCGTAGCGTCCCATCAGCTCAGGAGTACCGGAGTAGACGCATTCAGCACCGACGAAATGTGGGATGCCGCAGTTGCCCTTGGAGATCAGCGGGTGGTCTCCGGCAGTCGCCTGCATGGATTGCAGCGTGACGACAATGTCAGCGGCACCGACTCCGCAGTTGGCCCCGAAGGCGATCGGTGCCTCAGGAAGTCCTTCGAACATCCTGACCATGTCCGCCGGGAGGATGCCCATCATCGTGCGTCCCGCAGTATCGAATGAGCAGGTTGCGGTGTACGGCAGCCCCGCCTCGATCGCACCGAATGCGGCAGCCCTGACCTCTTCGACCGATGACATCGTCTCGATCCACGCAACGTCGGCACCGCCTGCTTTCAGACCTCCGATCTGTTCGGCGAAGGTATCGATTGCCTCGGCCTCCGTCAGAGCCCCCAATGGCTCGAAGAGTTCACCGGTGGGCCCGACGGAACCGGCGACGACGACGGGACGATCTGCCGCGTCTGCGACACTCCGCGCGAGCATCGCCGCCTGCCTCGCGAGCTCGAACGTCCTGCTCTGCGCACTGTGCAATTTGAGCCGATGGCGGTTGCATCCGAAGGTGTTCGTCAGGATGATATCGGCGCCTGCATCGACGAACTGCTGGTGCAGGCTGACGACCTTCTCCGGGCTGTCGGTGTTCCAGAACTCCGGTGGTTCACCGGCCATGAGACCCATGGCGAAGAAGTTCGTGCCCGTAGCACCGTCGGCCAGCAGGACGGCCTTGGTCGTCAGCAGGTCGGAAAGCGTGCTGTGCATGTGCGGATCCCAACGTCGAGAAAGAGGACTGTCACAATACGGGTCGGTGTCGCCGAAACCGTCGCACGTTCCTGACGGTGCGGGCCGCCGTATGCGAACATGTTCGGATGAACGCAAGGACGACGCACTTCAGCATGCGCTGGTTGACTGCGCCGATGGTCGTGCTTGCAGCGTGTTCGAGTTCGTCGACGACGACGCCGGCTTCGACGGTCGCTTCGTCCACATCGACCGCCACTACCACTGCGGCCTCGACGACGACAGCCCCGGTGTCGGCCGCCTCGACGACGTTGGCTTCGACGGCCGCCCTGACGACGGCCGCCCTGACGACGGCCGCCCCCGCGACGGCCGCCCCGACGGTTCCGCCGTCGACCGCCGCCGTCACGACGGTCGAGGCGGGTCCCGCTGGCGACGCGTTCTACGTGCCGCCGTCACCGCTTCCATCGAACACCCCTGGTAACGCGATCTGGCAGCAGCCGCTTCCCGGCATCGATGGCGCTTCAGTCGCAAAGATCCTTTACGTCTCGCAGGCAGACGACGGCACGCCGCTCGCAGAGTCAGCGGTCCTGGTCGTGCCGAACGGACCCGCTCCGGTTGGCGGTCGGCCGATCGTCTCGTGGGCCCACGGGACCACTGGCAGCGCGGACTCGTGTGCACCCTCGAAGTCCGACAACGCATCGTTCATCCCTGCCGTCGCTCAGCTCGTCAGCGCCGGGTACGTGGTCGTCGCCACCGACTATCAGGGGCTCGGCACGCCAGGACCTCATCCGTATCTCGACGGTCAGAGCGAAGGGCGTGCCGTGCTCGATGCTGCCAAAGCCGCCCAACAGTTGTCCGGTTCGTCCAACCGGGTCGTCGCCTGGGGTCATTCTCAGGGTGGCCAGGCGGTCGTCTGGGCTGGCGAGATCGCCAAGGCGTACGCGCCACATCTCGACGTGGTCGGAGTTGTTGCGGCTGCGCCCGCAGCGCACATCAGCCCGATCGGAGCAGCAGGCGGAACGAAGGCGATCGCCGGTTTCTGGGTTCCGGCGATGGCAGGGCTCGCTGCGGCGCACAGCGAATTGAACCTTGCCGACGTCATGACGCCGGAGGCCGTGACCGATCTACCGCTGCTCGAGACCGGCTGTCTCGGCGAGTACTTCTCGGCGTTCGGGGGCCTTGCCAAAGCGCCGGAGAAAACCAACCCGATGGACATCCCCGCATGGAAAGCGGTACTCACGAAGAATGACGCCGGCCAGCAGCCGTCGGCGGCGCCGCTGTTCGTCGCCCAGGGAGATCAGGACACGACGGTCCCGCAGGCGCTCAACGACATCTATACCAAAGCCGCCTGCTCCATCGGCGACGTCGTCGGCTACAGGGTGTATCCCGGCCTGACCCACACCACGGTGATGGTGTCAGGTGTGCCGGACATGCTGGCGTGGATCGCCGATCGCCTCGCCGGCACGCCGCCACCGGACACCTGCCCGAGCTGAGCAACCAATACGACATCTTCGACAACATTTGCTCGACAGCCGACCGAACGTTGGGGACTCGGGGGAGTGGTTCGACACGCTCGCCGAGCAAGTCGACCTGGCGCTGACAGAGATGGCACCCGAGGCCTTCGACGATCTCCGGACGAGGTCCATTGGGCGCACGGCTCTGCCTGTGAGACCGACGGGCACCTCTGCGGGCTCATCGGCTCGGCTCAGCGTTCTTCGCGGATCCGCCTGGAGAGTTCGTCGAGTTGTTTACGTTCGGGTGCCGACAGTGAATCGATACCCCCCGAGGCAACCTTGTCGAGGAGCCGGTCGAGCAGTTGGTGGTCGACGCCCGCTGTCATCGGCGTTCCCGCCCACGGCCCGGCGACGACAGCGGCTTGACGGCCACCCCTGCGTTTGGGCCCCTTTGGTCCCTTGACACCCCTGGCAACGCCGGGGCGCTTGGCGACGTTCGGCCGCGTTGGCTTGGTCGACGACTTGTGACCGGAACCGGGTAGAGCCAGTCGCGGCACCCAGCGCAGGTCATCGGCAAACCCGAACGAACGAACGAGTACGAGTGACAGTGACACGATCAGCAGTTCGTGGAGCAGACTGCCCCAGTCGCGGATGCCGATGAATTGCAGGATGTCGAGCCCGAGGAACACCAGCCCGAGCACCCATGCCCGGATTCCGAAGAAGAATCGTGCCGTCAGATGCTCGGCGACGAAGACTGCGAACACACCCATCTCGATGAGGCGCATGCCGGTGCTGGCGGTGTGGAAGGCGTCGACGCCGGGGATCAGGGTGATGATGAAGACGATCGCCGCAGGGATGATCGTGATCGCTGCGAGAAACCCCAGGAATCGGTTGCGCCCGAACATCGCCTCGACGTCGCGTCCGAAATACCAGAAGATCGCCAGAGTGATGACGGCCCAGATACTCGGCTCGTTGACGAGCGGCCAGGTTGCCAACCGCCAGATCTGCCCACTGCGGACCGATCCGATGGTGCCGATGTCATTGGTGAGGAAATAGAACGGGTTGAAGAAGTTCGGGTTCACCGCCCAGATGAACATCGACAGCACGCCGATGCCGGTGACCAGCACCGTCGTCGTCACCTCGAACTCCCCGATGCGGAACCACGGGTTGGACGGATTCCGCCAGCCGGATGAGCTGAAGTTGAACCGTGCTGACACACCAGGCATTCTAGAGTCGAACTGCAGCTCAGGACTCGCGCTGCGCCGACTTGCGTCGTGAAGCCAGAGGATGCCGGTCTGTATTCCGACAAAATTTGACGGCGCATCAACTTTGATCGGCGCGCAGCGGCTGAAGACGCGTTACGTTGGTCACACACAGTAAATAGGTGAGGTCCGGCCGAAATGGGCGTCGGACTTGACGATGAACAGGGGGATCTCCTTGAAAATGAGACATGTACGCCTCGCCGCCGGTTTTGCGGCAGTGGGCTTGTTGCTCGCAGCTTGCTCCGAAAGTGACACCAAGACGGCGACGACTGCAACCACTTCGGCAGCCACGGCGACGACAGCTTCAGCAGCTGCCACCACCGCTGCGGCCGGTGCCACCACGGCTCCGACGACAGCCGGCACGACAGCAACAACCACCACCGCAACAACCACCGGTGCCACGACGCCAGCCACCACGGCGACGACAACGGCAGCGACCACTGCGACGACGGCAGCATCCCAGGACGTGAACGCCTGGGCGCTGAAGTACACCGGTGGTAAGGCCGGCGCCGCTGCAGGCGGTCCGATCAAGATCGGCTACGCCAACGACGAGTCGTTCTTCCCCGAGAACACGATCGGTGTCAACGCCGCCGTCGCCTACGTCAATGCCGAACTCGGTGGTGCAGCCGGCCGTCCGCTCGAAATCGTCGCATGCAGCGTCACCGACGCCAGTTCGGGCTCGAAGTGCGGCGCGCAGTTCGCCAACGACGCCAGCATCACGCTCGTCGTGACGGGCACGATGCTCGCCGGCAACGCTGAGCTCTACAAGGTCCTCGACGGGAAGAAGCCGGTCATCATCGGTAACGGGCTGACGACAGACGACTTCACCACGACCGCTGGGCAGACCTTCACCGCCGGTTCCCCGGCCGTGATCCCAGGAATGGCGCAGTTCCTGCTCACCGGCCTGCCGAGTGTTCCGAAAAACGTCGTCATCATGGGCCAGGACAATGCCGGCAGCAAGACCGCCGCTCAAGCATTGTTCGAGCCAGTGATGAAGAAGGCCGGCATCAAGGTCACCGAAGCCTTCGTCGGTGACTCTGCCGCAGAGTCCGACGTGCAGACGGCGCTCACCGCAGCCGGTGTCGACAAGGCAGACGTGATCGTCTCGCTGAATACGATTCAACAGTGCATCAACCTCGACGATGCCATCAAGGCGCTGAACCTCAAGACCACAGTCGTCGCCACCGGCCTGTGCTTCGGCACGCCGATGACGGATCACATCAGAGCCAATGGCGATACCGGCGACGTGCCGGATGGTTGGTATTTCGGTGACTACGGCTACAGCTACTTCACCCCCGACTACGACAGCGGCATGCTGACATACGTCACGAAGGTCAAGCAGTACGGCAAGCCGGCTCCGGGTGCCACGACATTGGAGTACACCGGCTTTGCCGGGCCGTCGTTCGCCAACATCTTGACGGCCACGAAGTTCTTCAACGCCGTCGGTCCGGACAAGCTCGACTACGCCAGCGTCAATGCACAGATCCGTGGGTTCAAGGGACCGATGATGATCCAGGCAGGACCGCTCGACTGTGGCAAGCTGACGATCGTCGGCCTGCCGATCTTCAAGTCGGCGTGTGCCCCGGAGATGGGCATCCACCAGTACAGCGGTGGTAAGTGGATCGCCAAGAACGACGGCGTTCTCGGTAACTCGATCGACGCCACCAAGGTTGCCGTCTAAGTAATTCGGTAGTGATGATCCCGTGCGGTTGCCGGCATGCCGGCAGCCGCACGGCCATGTTCGTCGTGAGATCAATGCAGCAGGGGACTGGACCATCAGCATGAATTCAATTGCCAAGTATCTGCGCTGGCTCGTCGCAATCGGTGCGGCGGTGCTCCTCGTTGTGCTGGTGGTCAACGCCAACACCCGCAAGAACTTCCTCAGCGGATCGAACTTCACCACCGGCGCGTTGATAGCCGCAATCGCCCTCGGCGTGGTCCTGACCTATCGGGGTTCTGGCGTGGTCAACTTCGCTAACAGCGCCATCGCCATGTATGTCGCCTACGTCTACGCGATCCTGCGTAACAAGGGTGATCTCTTCCTTCCTCCGCTGCCGAATCCGCTGGCGCCGATCGAAGGCATCGTCCACAAGCTCGACAAGAAGTCGACGTTCAGGCTCCCGCACTGGCCGACGACGATCTCCTTCGGGCCGAACATGCAGTTCTGGCCCGCACTGCTGATCGCCCTGGCGTTCGCCGTGCTCTTCGGGCTCATTCTCCACTTCCTCATCTTCCGGCCACTCCGTAATGCTCCGCCGCTCGCCAAAGTGGTCGCCTCGATCGGTCTGTTCATCTACCTCCAAGCGGTCGCCCTGCGCCGTTTCGGGATCCAGCCGGTCACCGTGAAGCCGGTGCCGTTCCTGACCTCGAAGAAGCCGTACAAGCTGCCGCTGAACATCACGATGAACCATGACGAATTCTGGATCACGATCCTCGTCATCGTCTTTGCGCTCACACTGTGGCTGATCTACAGCAAGACCCGGTTCGGATTGGCGACTCGCGCCTCGTCCGAGAACGAGAAAGGCGCCGTGCTGCTCGGCTTCTCACCGGAGTTGCTCGCCGGCGCCAACTGGGTCATTTCCACCTTGATCACCGGCCTACTGGGCGTTTTCGCCTGCACGGTCACCAAAAGCGTCAACCCGGGCACCCTGCCGTCGCTGATCGTCCCTGCGCTTGCCGCTGCGCTCGTCGGCAGCTTCACGTCGTTCGGGTGGACGACGTTCGCCGCATTCCTGCTCGGCATGCAGCCGGGTGTTGTCGCCTACGTCGCCAGGACCGCCAGTTGGTACCCGCATTCTCAGAAGAACGCCTTCCCTGGGGGCGACAAGCTGATCCCCTTCGTCGTCATCGTGCTCGTGCTGTTCCTGCGAGGCAAGAGTCTGCCGACCCGAGGTGCGATCAGTTCCGGTCGATTGCCGTTCTCTCCGACTCCACCCAAGTGGGCGCTGCGATTCGGCGGACCCGGTCTGGCGATTGCGGCAGCGATCTGCGGGCTGTTCCTGTTCACGCCGTCCTTCCGATTCGCTCTTTCCAGCACGCTGATCGGCATCATCATCTGCATGTCGATTGTCGTCCTCACCGGCTTCGTCGGGCAGATTTCGTTGGCACAGATGGCCTTCGCCGGGATCTCCGCATTCCTGGTCTCGCACCTGACAAGCGAACACAACGTGCCGTTCCCGATTCCGATCCTCATCGGCGCGCTCGTCGCCACAGTCGTCGGTGTCGCCGTCGCCCTTCCGGCTCTGCGGGTCCGTGGCGTCAACTTGGCGATCGTCACCCTCGGTTTCGCTGTTGCGGTCGATGCAGCGATCTTCGCCAACGATTCGGTAAACGGTGGTCTCAATCAGGCTCCTGTGAAGACGCCCAATGCGCTGGTCGAGGCTCGTTCGGTCAACCTCAAGATTCTCGGTATCCATGCCGGTGACGGCAAGATCCCCAACCCGATGACGGGCATCTTCCTGCTCCTGCTCGTGGTCATCCTCGCCTACGTGGTGTCGAACATGCGCCGTTCGGCGACAGGCCGTCGCATGCTGGCAACTCGTTCCAACGAACGGGCTGCAGCGGCCGCAGGCGTCAACGTGCAGGGGACGAAGATCCTTGCCTTTGCCGTATCGGCGTTCATTGCCGGCGTCGGCGGCGCTGCCATCGCCTATCGAGCCGGTGGCGTGTCCAACGACAAATTCACCTATATCACCTCGCTGACGTTCCTCGCTTTTGCGTATCTCGGCGGTATCTCCAGTGTGTCAGGGGCGATCGCCGGGGGCTTCCTCGTCGGTGGCGGTCTGATCTTCACATTCCTGCAGGACATCGTCGGGATCAGCTCAGAGTTCACCTTGATTCTCGGCGGCTTGGGACTGATCATCACCGCTATCCGCAATCCGGAAGGTATCTCCGGCGCCTTCCGGGACGCCGGGCTACTCCTCACAGGCAGAAGAGCCGGCGAACCGCAGGTCGCAGCGAAGACTCCTGTGAAGGTAGGTCACTGAGATGGCACTGCTCGAAAGCAATGGCATGTCCGTCACCTTCGGTGGCCTCAAGGCCGTCGACGAATTCGATTTTGCGGTCGAGGAAGGCCAACTCGTCGGCCTCATCGGCCCCAACGGCGCAGGCAAGACGACAACGATCGACGGCTTGACAGGCTTCGTTCCGACGACCGGATCGATCGTGTTCAACGGCAAAGACATCGGCTCGGCACCGGCGCACAAGCGATCGAGCCTCGGTCTCGGCCGTACGTGGCAGTCGCTCGAACTGTTCGACGATCTGACGATCGAAGAAAACCTGCAGGTCGCAGCGGAGACACAGACGATCGGAGGGTTCTTCCTCGATCTCGTGCACCCGAACCGTCGGCGCGACCACGAGGCTGTCGACTGGGCGCTCGCCGTACTCGGCATCGAAGAACTGCGCAACAGGATGCCGAACGAGATCAGTCAGGGTCAACGCAAGCTCGTATCCGCCGCCCGTGCCCTCGCCGCCCGGCCAAAGCTCGTCTGCATGGACGAGCCGGCAGCAGGGTTGGATACTGCTGAATCGCACGAGCTCGGTGGGCGCCTGCGCCAGATCATCGACGCAGGCACGACGATCTTCCTCGTCGACCACGACATGGGATTGGTGCTGAATGTCTGCGACTACATCTACGTCATCGAGTTCGGCGTGAAGATCGCAGAGGGCACCCCTGGGCAGATCAAGAGGGACCCGAAAGTGATCGAGGCGTACCTCGGTTCCGCCGCAGAAGAAGCAGGAGAACACTGATGGCTGCGCTGGACATCGAGGGTTTGTCGTCGGGTTACAACGGCGTCCCCGTCATCCGTGACATCAACATCACGGTCGGCGACGGGGAGATCGTCGCTCTGCTCGGCCCGAACGGCGCGGGGAAGACGACCACGCTGCTGACCGTCTCGGGACTCAACCCGATCCTCGACGGCGACATCAAGCTGTTCGGCGCATCGATCAAGGGCCGCAAGGCGCACATGATTTCGCGTACTGGTCTCGCCCATGTTCCGGAGGACCGCTCGCTGTTCTTCCAACTCACCGTTGCCGAAAATCTGCGCCTCGGCGCAGCAAAGGGATCTGCCGATTTCAACCAGGCGCTGCGCTACTTCCCCGCCCTCGAGCAATTGATGGATCGCAAGGCCGGTCTGCTGTCGGGCGGCGAGCAGCAGATGTTGGCGATGGGGCGCGCCCTCACCGTCAAGCCGAAGCTGCTGATGGTCGACGAGATGAGTCTCGGGCTCGCGCCGATCATTGTCGAGCGGCTGCTGCCGGTCCTGCGCCAGATCGCCGACGAGACCGGTTGCGGCATCCTGCTCGTCGAACAGCACGTGCACCTGGCGCTGACGATCGCAGACCGGGCCTACGTCCTCAGCCACGGCAACATGGTACTCGAGGACACGGCAGAGAACCTGCGCAACAACCGCCACCTGCTCGAGTCGAGCTACCTCGGCGGCGAGGAGATCGAGGCCGCCGCCGAAGAACTCGGTGCGGAGAGCGCCCCCAGCACGACCTTCTCCGCTGCTGAGATCGACTCATCGACATCGCTGTCGGCAGAAGTAGCTCATGCTGCGACATCCGCCGGCAGCGACCTGCCAGCTGAGACGTAGGACCGGTTCAGGCATATCTCTTCGATGCCACCGAGATTGTTGCAGCGAACGTCGGCCAGCCGACGCTTTCGGGAGAAGTAGCGGATGATGCGACTTCCGCCGGCAGCGACCCACCCAGATCAGCGGTAGAGGTCGGCGAGTTCTCGGCCGAGTTCGCCGAGCCGTTGGCGGACCTCCGACGGAACGAGGACCTCGACTCGTGCACCGACGCAGGCCAACTGTCCGGCGATGACCATCACATCCGGCCCGCTCACCTGCACGTCCACCCGGCCGTCAGGTCGCGTTGGGCCGACGCGCAGTCTGTCGCTGAAGAGGTAGCGCAACAGTTGCACGACGTCGGCGTCGGCGGCGAGGTCGACCGATGCCGGGAGCCTGCGTTTGTCGACCTCGTCGGTGACCGCCTTCCATTCTGCGTTGATGTCGAAGTCCGCCGGCCGCTCGAAGCGCTCGCCAGTCGGCTCCGCCTCGATCATCCTGTCGACGCGAAATGTACGCCGCCCGGCATCGGTTTCGGCGATCACGTACCAGTTGCCCTGTTTGCTGGCGAGCCCGAGTGGATGGACGAGCCGGGTGCTCGGATTTCGTTCGCGGTCGAGGTAGGTGAGCCGCAGTGTCGTCGATTCGATCACCGCCCGTTGGACCGCGTCGAGGTGCGACGGCGATCGCTTCGGGGACTGATTGCCGCTCCATCCCTTCTGGTCGATGATGACAGAGGACTGCGCAAGCTCTGCGCGGTCGCGAAACGATTCCGGAAGCGCCCTGATCAGTTTGCGGAGAGCGGCGGCGATCTCAGGCGTCGCCGATGCCGGGCCTGCGACCATGAACAGTGCTCTGACCTCCTCGGCATTCAGCCCGCTGAGATCGGTTTTGGCGCCGCCGAGCAGCTCCCAGCCGCCGTTGCGACCCTGCTTGGAATACACCGGTAGACCGGCCATGCCGAGCGCTTCGAGATCGCGTCGTGCCGTGCGTTCGGAGATCTCCAATTCCTCGGCGACCTGTGCGGACGTCACGTGGCCGCGACGCTGCAACATCAGGAGGACGGCCACCAGTCGATCTGCTCGCATGTGGTCATCATCCTACGCAAACCGGTCAGCAGGTGTCCGGTTCAGTCCCGGATGATGGTGCCCATGACCAACACAACAGAAACCACATCCACCGCGACAAACGCGACCACAGCTCCAAACGGCATGCAGATGCCGGATCCGCGACCGCTGTTCACGATCGCCGCCGACCTGGCATCGGCGGTGATCGCCGATATTGATGCCGATCAACTCGACGCACGGACCCCGTGCGATGCGTTCAGTGTCTACGAACTCCTCGACCACATGTGGATGGCCATCAGCCGAATCGGCGTGATCGGCACGGGTGGGGACGCGTTCGGTCCGGCCAGCGAATTGCCGAGTGGGCTGGACTTCGACGATCTCAAGCATGCGTTGAACGAAAGGCTCGAGATCGCCAAATCCGTATGGTCCGACCCCGAACTGCTGGCACCGATGTTCGAATTGCCGTGGGCGACGATGCCGGGGATCGCGGTGCTGACGATGTACGTCAGTGAAGTCACGGTGCACACGTGGGACCTCGCAATGGCGCTCGGGCAGGCAATCGAGTTCGATGATTCGGTCGCCGCAGCGGCGCTCGGCCTGATGAGCATGGCACTTCCGGCCGTCGGCCGTGACGCCATGCAGGCCCCATTCAACGACGCGGTGGCTGTCGCCGGCGGTGCCTCGCTGATCGACCAACTCGTCGCCTGGAACGGCCGCAACCCGCTCGTCCCCGGCTGAGTTGTGCAACCGGCCGCGGTCACGTGGATTCCGCGATGACGGAATTGGGGTGACTGCGACGTGGGAGGTCGAGGTCGCAGTCACGTGGATTCCGCGATGACGGACTTGGGGTGACCGCGACGTGGGAGGTCGAGGTCGCGGTCACGTGGATTCCGCGATGACGGACTTGGGGTGACTGCGACGTGGGAAATCGAGGTCGCGGTCACGTGGATTCCGCGATGACGGACTTGGGGTGACCGCGACGTGGGAAATCGAGGTCGCGGTCACGTGGATTTCGCGATGACGGAATTGGGGTGACCGCGGTGTGGTTGAGCGCCGGGTAACCCATCGGGGCGGCTGACGCAGTAGAACGGGCTGATGGATATCCGGGTCGTTACAGACGCTCCGGCGGCCGCGAATGTGGCAGCCTCATTGATCCGCAGGCGCTTGCGTGACGCCGTTCGTCGTCGAGGCAGCGCCTCGATCGCCGTCAGCGGCGGCAGCACTCCGGCGTTGATGTTCGACGCGCTGGCGGCGATGCATGACGTCCCGTGGAGTGAAGTCCACCTGTGGCAGGTCGACGAGCGGGTCGCTCCGGCCGACGACCCGGCGAGGAACCTTCACCTGCTCGCCTGCCTTCCGCTACCGAAGCGGAACATGCACCTCATGGCCGTCGAACGCAAGCGGCTGAACGACGCCGTCACGGCGTATGCAGCCAGCCTTCCGGTGCAGTTTGACATCGTCCATCTCGGGATGGGGCCAGACGGTCACACGGCGAGTTGGCCGCCGGGAGACCCGGTCATCGACGCCCCCGGAACGGTCGGTGTGTCGCAGGTGTACAAGGACTTCGTACGGATGACGATCCTGCCGTCGGTCGTCAATGCTGCGCGTTGGCGACTCGCGTTGATCGCCGGATCCGACAAGGCTGACGCCGTCGAAGGATGGATGGCGCATCATTCGGATCTGCCGATCGAGCGTGTGCGTCGCACCAATACAACGGTCGTCATCGATCAGTTGGCCGCAGCGAAGATGGAGCCGAGCCAATAACGTCACGTCCCTCGAAGCGCTCGATCGGGACAGCTAACCTGCCGACCGTGGACATCACTGCGACACCAGAGTGGAGTGCGCTGCAGGCGCACCACGGCACCGTCTCCGCGCTCCATCTGCGCGACCTCTTCGCTGACGATCCAGGCAGGGCAACTCGTCAACTGCTGACGGCCGGCGACCTGACGATCGACTGGTCGAAGCATCGGGTGACGACGGAAACCCTTCCGTTGCTGCTGGCGTTGGCGGAAATCTCCGATGTCGAGGGTCACCGCGAGGCGATGTTCACCGGCGAACACATCAACATCACCGAGGACCGCGCCGTGCTGCACACGGCGCTGCGGGCACCCCGCAGTGCCGTCGTCGAGGCGGATGGTCACAACGTCATTCCCGAGGTGTGGGACGTCCTCGACCGCATGGGCGCGTTCGCCGAGCGCATCCGCTCCGGCGAGTGGAAGGGCCACACCGGCCAACGCATCAGCACGATCGTCAACATCGGTATCGGCGGATCCGACCTCGGCCCGGCGATGGCCTACCTCGCGCTGATCCATTTCAAGCACTCGCAGATCGAGTGCCGCTTCGTCTCGAACGTCGACGGCGCCGACATCGCCGCCAACACCGCAGATCTCGATCCGGCGACAACGCTGTTCATCGTCGCCTCGAAGACGTTCACGACGATCGAGACACTCACGAACGCCAAGACGGCGCGCGACTGGCTGCTCAACGGGCTCGGCGGCGACGAATCAGCAGTCGCCAAGCACTTCGTCGCCGTGTCGACGAACGCCGAGAAGGTGTCGGAGTTCGGCATCGACACTGACAACATGTTCGGTTTCTGGGATTGGGTCGGCGGTCGCTATTCCGTCGATTCGGCGATCGGTCTGTCGCTGCTCGTCGCCATCGGCCCCGACGGTTTCCGTGAATTCCTCGACGGCTTCCACACGATCGACGAGCACTTCCGCACGGCACCGTTGGCACAGAACGCGCCGGTCGTCCTCGGTCTGCTCGGCATCTGGTACTCGAATTTCTTCGGGGCCCAGAGCCATGCCGTACTGCCGTACGCCCAGGAGCTCAAGCGCTTCGCCGCCTACCTGCAACAGCTCGACATGGAGTCCAACGGCAAGCACGTGCACCTCGACGGCTCACCGGTTTCGACGACCACCGGCGCTGTCGTCTGGGGCGAGCCTGGCACGAACGGCCAGCACGCGTTCTATCAGTTGCTCCATCAGGGGACGCGCCTGATCCCCGCAGATCTGATCGGCTTCGCCCGTGCCCATCATCCGTTCCAGTTCCACAACGATCTGCTCGTCGCCAACCTCTTCGCCCAAGCCGAGGCGATGGCCTTCGGCAAGACGCGCGAACAGGCCGCCGCCGAAGGGATACCCGCTCACCAACTCGAGCACCGCTTGTTCGAAGGTAACCGTCCAACGACGGTCATCCTCGCCGACTCGTTGACGCCGTCGATCCTCGGTCAGCTCATCGCTCTCTACGAGCACATCGTTTTCGTCCAGGGGACGATCTGGGGCATCAACAGTTTCGACCAGTGGGGTGTCGAACTCGGCAAGGCGCTGGCCAACAAGATCACACCGGAGCTGACGAGCGATGACGCACCGGCCGGCCATCACGACAGCTCGACAAACGCCCTGATCGACTGGTATCGGACGAGACGCCTCGCCTGACCGCCTACGGCTCGGCGATGTAAAGTTGGTCGAGCAGTTTCTTCGGGGCAATGCAGCGATAGGCGTCGCGGACGATCTCGTCGATCTCGGTCCAGTCGACGTCTCGGTCCAGTCGACGTCTCGGTCGAGGCGGACGCCGAGCCAGCCGCGTCCACCGACATGGGGCGGGCGGAAGAAGCGTTCCGGCTCCTGATCGATCATCTCCTGTTGAGCTCCGGGCGGTGCGGCACACCACATGCCGAGGATCCCATCATCGTGATGGTCGTCGACGCTCATCACGAACGTCCTCTTGTCCTGGATGAACCACGTCGGCTCGCCGTGCGAGAGCCGTTCGGTCACCGATGGCAGCGCCATGCAACGTCGTCGTAATTCGATGATCGGGTCTGTGTACACAGAAGGGTCAGATCGCCGCGACGTCATCGCCGAGCAACTGTTCTTTCAATTCGCGCTTGGTGATCTTGCCGTTGGCGTTGCGTGGCAGCGGCTCGTCGAGGAACCAGATCTTCACCGGAACCTTGAAACTGGCGATGCGGGCAGCGCACCACTGGCGCAACTCGGCTTCGGTGACAGTCGTGCCGGGCGTCAGGTGCACAGCGGCACCCACCTTTTCTCCGAGGACGTGATCGGGAATGCCGATGACGCCGGCGTCGGTGACGTTCGGGTGCTCGAAGAGCGCGTCCTCGACCTCGACGCAGTAGACGTTCTCGCCGCCGCGGATGATCATGTCTTTGGCCCGGTCGACGATGTAGACGAAGCCTTCGTCGTCGATGCGGGCAATGTCGCCGGTGTGCAGCCAGCCGTCGGTGAACGTCGACGTCGTTGCTTGCGGCTTGTTCCAGTAGCCCTTGACGACGTTCGGACCCTTGATCCACAACTCACCGAGCGAACCGGCCGGCAGATCGTTGCCGTCGGCATCGACGATGCGCGTATCGCAGACCGGGATGATCGCGCCCACCGAGTCGGGATGCTTCGGATAATCGTCGCCACGGTTCATCGTCGACACCGATGACGTCTCCGTCATCCCGTAGCCGTTCGAAGGAATACGGCCTGGGAAGAGGACCTCGATCCGCCGAACGAGCTCAGGGGCGGCCGGTGCGCCCCCGTAGGCGACCGATCGAACAGAGGAGATGTCGGTCGTCGCGAAGTCAGGGTGTTCGAGCACCTGCCAGGCCATCGACGGGACGCCGCCGAATAGCGTCACCCGTTCCTGCTCGATCAACTGCAGTGCCCGCCCGGCGTCCCACTTGTACATGATGACGATCTTGCCCTTGGCGGCGAGGTTGGCGACGAGGATCGCATGGCAGCCGGTCGCGTGGAAGAACGGGACCGACAGCAGGTAGACGTTCGGTGATTCCGTATCGCCCTCGATCCGTGGCCGGGTAGCGGAACGCATCGTCGCTCGTGCATTGACGAAACCGAGTGACAGCAGGTTGCCGCAGATGTTCCGCTGCGTCCCCAGCGCCCCCTTCGGGTTGCCCGTCGTGCCGGACGTATAGAAAATCGTCGCCTCGTCCTCGGGATCGAAGGCGACCACGGGCAGGTCGACGTCACTGGACCAGTCGCCAAGAGCTGCAGCGAACGATTCGCTTCCGGGTAGCGGATGGTCGGCGTCTGGCTTGGCGACGATCACGTTCGTCAGCAGCGGCAAATTTGCCCGGTGCTCGGCGATGATGCCAGCGCGTTGGGCATCGGCGAAGACGATCGAAGCACCGCTGTCGGCAAGACCGTATTCGAGCTCCGGTCCGGTCCACCATGCATTCAGTGGGACGACGACAGCGCCGGCGACAGTCGCCGCCCAGAAGGCGATCGACCACTCCGGATAGTTGCGCATGACGATCGAGACGCGGTCACCCTTGCGGATCCCATAGTGATCGATCAACCGATGGGCGAGCGTCGCCGCGGCGCGAAAGTGTTCGGCAAAGCTCAGCCGGTCGAGGCCACCCTCTGTTCCGGGCGGCGGGTCGAACACGAGGAATTCTGCATCACCGTAGGATTTGCTGAGCTGCAGAACTGCTGCCAACGATGCAGGAGCGTTCTTCCATGTTCGTGTCGACACACCGAAGATGTCGACCTCTGCCATCTCGAACGGACTGCCGGGCGCGGTGAGGCTGGCGTGCACCTCGGCCATCGACGGAATCTCGACGACTGCCGGACCGGTCGCGGAGATGTGCGCTGCGGGTTCCGGCTTCTCGGCCGCGTGTGATGTGTCGGTCATGGCTGAAGAGTGTTGCCGACAGCGCTACCTGAATGCCAAGCGGCGACGTTGGAAGCCGGGGCTCGCAAGGGATCGGAGTGATCCCAGTCGGCGAGGAGGGCGCGCAATGCAGTCAGCAGGACGAGTGGCTGATCGAGCATCGGATGATGGCCGGCCTGTGGCAGTTCGATCACCGGAGCGACGCGGCCGAGGGCTTCGTACATTTCCGCACCGATACCTGCGGTGACGAGTCCGTACTGTGATCGAAGCAGCGCGAACCGACAGGTGATCTGCGACAGGTACGGTTTGGCGATCGACCGCATCCCGCCGGCAAACGACTGGAAGATGCCGGGATCGAACTTGTACTGCCATCCGCCGCCGACCGCCTTGACGGAATGCCTGGCGATGAAGTCCATGATGTAGTCGAGCTGGACCTTCTGTTCGGGAACGGCGCGGAATCGGCTGATCGCCAACTCGAACGATTCGTAGGTTCGCGCCTTGCCGAAGGCGTCTCTGTTGCTATGCGCGCTGACCTCCGGATCGGGGCTGGTGACGGGGGAGTCGCAGATGATCACCCCTGCAAGTTCGTCAGGGTGCAACGCTGCCGTGGCGATGGTGACGAATCCGCCCATGCTGTGGCCGACGACAACTGCCTTGCCCTCGACACCTCCGTGCACGGCGACGGCGAGGACCTCCTCCGTCCAGCGCTCCAATTCGTAGTGCTGACGCCGATCACTGTCACCGTGACCTGACAGATCGATGGCGATGACCCGGTAGTCACCGGCGAAGGTGGCGGCGATGTGAGTCCACCAGTGCGCGTTCGCTGCTCCGCCATGGACGAAGACAAGACCTCGACGCCCCGGCTCACCCCATGCGACATAGTGGATGCGCGCCCCGCCGACGTTCACGACGTTGTCCGTGAACGGCACCGACACCGCCCGGCGGAACCAACTCGGAGCGTCTGGGAGGAGCGGCACGTCTGGCATCCGTCAACGATAGATCGAGTGACTGTCGAACCAGCCGAGCCGTACCTGCTCGGCGGTGGGTCGGTCTCGTAGATTGGCGGCCATGGAACTGTTCGGCCGTGACCTGTTGGCCAATCGGTACCACAACAAGGGTACGGCGTTCACGGCAGCCGAGCGGGATCGCCTGAGGCTGCACGGACTGCTTCCTCCAGCGATCGAAGACCTCGAGACGCAACTCCTTCGCGTCCGCCTCGAATACGACGACAAGTCCACCGATCTCGACCGTCACATCTATCTGCGCCTGCTGCAGATGCGCAGTACCGTGCTGTTCTACAGGTTCGTCACCGCCAACCTCGCTGAGATGCTGCCGATCGTCTACACCCCGACCGTCGGCCTGGCGTGCCAGCAGTGGTCGCGGATCTACCGACGAGAACATGGGCTCTATGTGTCAATCGACGACCTCGGTCGTGTCGGCGAACTCGTTGGCAACGCCATCGCCAAGGTCGACAAAATCAGCGTCGTCGTCGTGACCGACGGTGAACGGATCCTCGGGCTCGGCGATCTCGGCGTCGGCGGAATGGGCATATCGATCGGCAAGCTGGCCCTCTACTCCGCTGTCGGTGGCGTCGATCCCGAGACCACGCTGCCAATCGCTCTCGACGTCGGAACGGACAACGAGGCGTTGCTCTCCGATCCGCTATACCTCGGCAGGCGGCATCAGCGAATCCGCGGTGCGCAGTACGACGAACTCGTCGACGAGCTCGTCGACACGCTGCGCGATCGCTGTCCAGGGGTCGTGCTGCAGTGGGAGGACTTCGCCTTACGCAACGCCGGCCATCTGCTGACTCGTCATCGACGCCGCATCTGCTCCTTCAACGACGACATCCAAGGCACGGCAGCCGTCACCGCCGCAGCAGTGATCGCCGGCATGAAGATTGCCGAAGAACCGATCGCCGCGCTGCGAACCGTCATCGTCGGTGGAGGTTCTGCCGGCATCGGGATCGCCAACCAGCTCGTCGCCACGCTCGTCATGAGCGGCGTCTCTCCCGAGCGTGCACGGTCGCAGTGCTGGCTCGTGGATCGTGAAGGGCTCGTCCACGTCGGACAGGCCGATGTCCCCGTTTCCCAGCGACCGTACGCCAGGTCGTCTGTTGATATCGACGGTTGGGATGCGGATCGAGACGGCCGCATCCCGCTTGCCGAGGTGGTCAGGCGGGTCGTCCCGCACGCCCTCGTCGGAGTGACGGGCCAGCCAGGGCTGTTCACCGAGGAGGTCATCAGGGCAATGGGAAGCGGGGTTGTCCGCCCGATCGTGATGCCGTTGTCGAACCCGACGCTGCGGGCAGAGGCACTGCCGGCTGACATCATCGAGTGGACGGGCGGTCGGGCACTGATCGGCACAGGTAGTCCATTTCCGCCCGTCGAATATGGCGGAGCGACGTATCCCATCGCCCAGGTGAACAACGTCTATGTCTTCCCGGGCCTCGGCCTCGGGCTCGTCGCCTGCGGTGCCACGGAGGTCACCAACGACATGATCACCGCCGCCTCACTCGCCGTTGCCGGGTACGTCGGCGACGGGCATGAAGCCGGCGAACCGGCGCTCGTCCCACCGATCGAATCGAGTCATTCCATCGCTCGCGCCGTGGCGCTGGCGATCGCCAGACAAGCAGTGCTCGATGGCGTTGCACCGCCGAGAACCGACGCAGCACTCACCGCCCGAATCGACGCCAGCTGCTGGTATCCGAACTACTGAGCGACCATGAACGTCTATTTCAGCCCGGCGTACTGCGAGACTTCGGTCGCTTTCGATACGACACGAAAAGCTGCGGCGATCGCCGCCTCGTTGGATGAAGAGCCGATCGCAGGTGCGACGTTGCTCGCACCCCGACCGATCACTGCGCAGGAACTCCTCGCGGTCCACACCGACGCCTACGTCGATGCCGTGTCGACCGGCTCACCGCGCGGACTCTCAGCAACGAACGGCATCGGGTGGGACGTCGGCTTTCCCGGCGCGGTCATGGCCTCCAACGGTGGCGTGCGCGACGCTGCTCTCGAAGCGCTTCGGACCGGCTCCGTCGCCGGATCGCTATCGAGCGGGCTGCACCACGCCTACGGCGATCGCGGCTCCGGGTATTGCACCTTCAACGGGCTGGTGCTTGCCAGCCGGGCGGCGCTGGCGGCTGGAGCCAAGAGGGTGCTGATCCTCGATCTCGATGCCCATTGTGGCGGTGGGACGGCATCGCTGATCGGCGATCTGCATGGCGTCGAGCAGGTCGATGTTGCCGTCGATGATTTCGATCACTACACGAGCACACCGAACTCCAGGCTGACGATGTCGCAGGGCGACGACTACCTCGACATCGTCCGCCGGGAACTCGACCGGGTGGCGGCACCAGCGCGGATCGATCTGCTGCTCTACAACGCCGGGATGGATCCGCATCGTCATGCAGGCGGACATCCGGCAATCGACGCCGGCATCCTTGCAGCACGCGAGTCGATCGTCTTCGAGTGGGTCTCGACGCACGGGCTGCCCGTCGCCTGGGTGCTGGCCGGTGGATACTCCGAAGGCAACGAAGGTGCTGCGCTCGATATGGCTGGACTCGTCCGGCTCCATCGCCTGACGATCTCCGCCGCAGCGGAAAGCGTCGGGCTGCGCTAGCGGCTCAGCGTGCGGAGCCTGGCAACGATTCCCCCTTTTGCGGACCCGGTGCTGCGCCACACCAGAACGCGACCGTCGCACAGCACGTCGAAGGTCTCGGTTCCATTCAGTTTCCGTACGAAGACGTACGTCAGCGGCTCGTCGCGGCGCACGTCGACCTTGAGGCGCTGATGGGCGTCGATGCGTTCGCTGCGCGGGAAGTGGCGGCGGACGATGACACCCGTGCGTGTATCGACGGTCACGGAGTTGCGGCGGATCGAGAGGGCGAAGAACGCGGGGAGGGCGATCAGCACGAGCAACGTCTCCAGGACGATCGTCACGCCGCTGGAGTCCAGCACCATCAGTACGTAGATCAGCATCAGTGCTGCAACCGGCCCGAGTACCGCCAGCCGCTTGCGCAGGCCCCACTCGCGAAGCCAGAACTGTTCTCCATCGGGACTCATGCCGGCACCACGCTACGACCCGAACGCGTGCGGTCTCCGGTAACGTCGCAAATCTATGGCCGACTCGCTGGAGCGGATCACCAACCTGCTGGTGCTGTTGTTGGAGACCCGCGTGCCGTTGACGATGCAGGCGATCGTCACCGTGCTGGCGGACCAGTATCCGACAGTCGAGACGGCCCGACGGGCAGCGTTCGAACGCGACAAGGCGCTGCTGCGGTCCGAGGGTGTGCCGATCGAGCAGCAGGTGCTTTCAGGTGGTGATGCCGGCCAGACCGGCTATTGGGTCGAGCGGGACCGCTATGAACTGGCCGATCTCGGCCTCACCGATGCCGAACGTTCTGCGCTGGCGCTGGCCGTCGCAGCAGTTCGAACGGACAGTGATTCTGGTGAGGACGCGATCGACAAACTCGGCGTGTTCGGGGCGACCCCGGCTCCACCGATCGAATTGCGGGCGACGCTGGCATCGATGACAGGACTGCCCGTACTGTTCGAAGCTGCTTCCAAACGAGCGAGCGTGACATTCGGATACCGGGGAGCGACACGCACGATCGACCCGTATGCGTTGATCGCCCGCAACGGTTTCTGGTATCTCGTCGGGCACGATCAGGGGCGCAGGGCGCTGCGGACGTTCCGTGTCGATCGCATCGATTCCGGAATCGAACAAGGAGCTGAGCAGACCTTCGAGCGACCGGTGGACTTCGACGCCAGGGCAGTATTGCCATCTGAGCAACTCGCTGCCTCCGCCGAGGTACGAGCCGCCCACGAGCAGGCATCAGTGCTCATCGACGCACAGATCGCCGACATGGTCCAGCGAGAACTGGGTGACGCAGCTGTCACCGGTCGCCGGAGCGACGGGTCGATCGTCGTCGATGTCATCTGCGAGAACCGCATCGCCTTCCGCTCGTGGCTGCTTGGCCTCGGTTCCCAGGCCGAAGTGCTGGCGCCGTTCGACGTGCGGGCCGAGATGGTCGACTGGCTGCAGCACATGCTGCCCTCGAATGCTGCAGTCGTCTAGTGGTGGCCGTCTCGTGGCGGTCGTCTCGTGGCGGTCTTCCCGTGGCTGACGAAACTCCTCAGCGTCGAGGTCCACGATCGGCCAACACCAGACTTCGTGGGCTGCTGGTGATGCTGCCATGGTTGATGGAACGAGAATCGACACCGGTTGCAGAGGTCGCGGCCCGGTTCCAATTGACGGAGCGTGATGTCGTCGCCGATCTCGAACGTGTGGCGATGTGCGGCCTGCCGCCATACGGGCCAGGCGACCTCATCGACCTATACATCGAGGACGGCGTGATCCACATCGGGCAGCGTCAGTTCTTGACACGACCGCTGCGGCTCAGCGCACCTGAGGGCTTTGCGCTGCTCGTTGCCGGCCGCGCAGCGCTGCAACTGCCTGGCGGTGAACTTGCCGAATCGCTGCGGTCGGCGCTCGACAAGCTCGCCGCTGCACTCGGCGACGGTTCGATCGAGGTCGATATGGTGGCACCGCCGTTGACCGAACGGATCACGGCAGCAGCCGAAGCCGGCACAGCGCTGTCGCTGACGTATTGGTCTGTTTCGACGGAGCAACGCACCGAGCGTGTCGTGCATCCGCATCATGTGTTCGCTGATCGCGGGCATTGGTACGTCCGTGCGTTCGACGTGACCCGCGACGATGACCGAACGTTCCGGATCGACCGCATCGAACGTGCCGAAGCGACGGGCGACACCTTTGTCACATCACCGACTGCGGTTACCGAGGCGGATTGGTTTGTCGACGCCGAGGATCTGCCGCGCGCGAGGTTGCGACTGGAAGGCACCGCCCGCTGGGTGGCAGAGCGCTATCCGGTCGAGTCGATCGAGTTGGCGGTCGCCGCAGGCGATGGCGCCGGTGGCAACGCCGCTGTTGACGGAGATGTTGTGATCGTGACGATGGCGGTGACGAGTGAACGTTGGCTCGAGCGGGTCCTGCTGCGTGCCGGTTTTGGTGCCACCGTGCTCGAACCGCAGGCATGGCGTGATCTCGGCGAGCGGGCCGCCATCGGAGTGCTCGACCGTTATCGCTCGACGAAGCGTTCGAGCTGAGCCGAGGTTGTCACGTTCGTCTGCTGCAACAGGCGAGGCAGCAGGTTCGCCGTCGCCATAGCGTCCGACAGCGCGTGGTGCGGTTGAGCATGTTCGACGCCGTAGTAGGTGCACAGTTCGCTGAGGCGGTGCGATCTGGAGCGTGACGGGTCGAGCGAGCGCGACATTTTCAATGTGCACAGTCGCCCGCTGACGGGGAGCACGTGGCCGGAGCGACCAGCGGAGATCTTGAGGAATCCCCAGTCGAATTCGAGGTTGTGGGCAACGATGACGCAACCGGCGACGCGATCGTTGAACTCATCGAGCACGGCCCCGAGCCGTGGTGAGCCGCGCAGGTCCCTGATGCGGATGCCGTGGATCTCGGAGGGCCCGACCTTGGCGATCGGCCACCATCGAGGCCGAACGAACGTCGACCACGAGTCGGAGACGTGCCCACTGGCATCGACCACGACGAGGCCGATCTGCAGCAGACGATTGCGTTCGATCGAGAGGCCAGACGTTTCGAGATCGACGACAGCGAATCGGGTGCCCATCAGGCTGTCGCCGGCGGCGAAGGCCGCTGGGTTGACTGCACTCGATTCCACGACTCACACACTACGCGGGGGGTGTCGCATGGTTGGATGCGCAGCGCCGAGTGATCGAGGCTCGTCGTCGAAATGGAAGCGGTTTCTTTACTCGTCTGGCGCGCCACAGCCGGTGAGCGGCAGCTCGCCCGAGCCGGCGGCGGACGCTGCGGTCACGCTCGGGACGCTCCGCCCGAGGTCAGCCGTCGAGACCGTCGAGCAGGCCGGTGACCAGCGCAGCGATCGGGCTGCGCTCGCTGCGGGTCAGGGTGATGTGAGCGAAGAGGGGGTGGCCCTTCAGCGCCTCGATCACGCTGACGATGCCATCGTGACGTCCGACGCGCAGATTGTCGCGCTGGGCGACGTCGTGGGTCAGCACGACTCGGCTGTTGCGGCCCATTCGTGACAACGCCGTCAGCAGTACCGGTCGTTCGAGATTCTGCGCCTCGTCGATCACCACGAACGCATCGGTGAGGCTGCGGCCGCGGATGTGCGTCAGCGGCAGCACCTCGAGCAACCGGCGGGCGAGCACTTCTTCGATGATCTCCGGGCCGACGATCGATTCGAGTGCGTCGGTGACGGCGGCGGCCCACGGCATCATCTTGTCTTCGGCGCCGCCCGGGAGGAAGCCGAGATCCTGGCCGCCAACGGCGAACAGCGGGCGGAAGACGAGGATGCGCTTGTGTGTCTGGCGTTCGAGCACCGCTTCCAGCCCAGCGGCGATCGCCAACACGCTCTTGCCGGTGCCGGCGTTGCCACCGAGACTGACGATGCCGATGTCAGGATCCGACAGCACATCGATCGCAAAGCGCTGTTCAGCTGAGCGTCCGCGAACGCCGAAGAGTTCCTGATCCGGTCGGATGAGATGCAGGCGCTTGTCGGCGTGCACCCTGGCCATCGCCGACTGAGAACCTGCGTGGAGTACGACACCGGTGTGGCATTCGAGTTCCCTGGCCTCTGCAAGGTCGATCGCCCGCTCTTCGTAGAGTTCGTCGATGACCTCCCGGCCGACGACGATCTCCGCCGTACCGGTGAAGGTCGTGTCGGAGGCCATCTCGTTGCGGTATTCCTCCGCAGACAATCCGACGATGCTCGCCTTGAGCCGCAGCGGCAGATCCTTGGTGACGACCGTGACGTCATGGCCTTCGTCGGCGAGCGACTTGGCGACGGCGAGGATGCGATGATCGTTGCTGTCGCCGGTCAATGCCGCCGGAAGCCCACTGAGATTCGAATGGTTGATCTCGACCCGGAGCGTCCCGCCGGCGTCGTTCACCGGCAGTCGAGACGTCAGCGAGCCGTAGTCGAGCCGCAATGCCTCGAACGCCCGCAGGCTGTTGCGGGCGGACCAGCCGAGTTCCGGATGATTCCGCTTGCCCTCGAGTTCGGTGATGACGACAAGCGGAATCACAACCTCGTGTTCGTCGAAGCGGGTAATCGCTTTCGGATCCGCCAACAACACTGAGGTGTCCAGTACGTAGACCCGCCGGGCACCCCCCGGCGGCTCGCTCTCCTGAGGAGCAGACGAATGGGACACGGACCTCAGCGGTTGGTGCACGACACCCCGGTTTCAGTTGGAGAGACGGATTGGGCCACGACAAAATTCGACGTTGCCTATTCGTACCTCATCGGCGATCTGCGTGCGTGGCTTTCAACATGAATAGTTTGTGTCGGATGAGTTCGTGCCCTTTCTGTGAGATCGTCGCGAGCCTCGACGCCGCCTCGCCGTCAGCGTCGATCGTCTTCGAAGATCAGCGAGCAGTGGGTTTTCTCGATCGCTCGCCAGTGTTCAAGGGTCATGTTCTGGTGATCCCCCGTCAGCATGTCGTGACGCTGAGCGATCTCCCGACGCCGGCCATCGGCCCGTTCTTCGAGCGCGTGCAGCGGATTGCAGCTGCAGTCGAGGACGGCGTCGGTGCGGACGGGACGTTCGTGGCGATGAACAACATCGTCAGCCAGAGCGTCGCCCATCTTCATGTCCACATCGTCCCCCGACGTCGAAAAGACGGCCTGCGCGGCTTCTTCTGGCCCCGCCAGAAATACGCCTCGGACGCCGAGGCCGACGAATACGCCACGCGGATCGCCAGCGCTCTCCGGGATTGCTGACGGCTGCGGCCGGACCGGTTCGGCCCGGTACCAGATGATCCGTCGTGCGACATTTGGTACCAGCGTCCACGTCATCTGACAGCTCACCGCTGCGAGACTGTCGCCATGGCCGCGAGTGTTGGGTTGCTGACCGACCGATACGAATTGACGATGCTCGGAGCTGCGCTCCGTGATGGCACCGCGCATACTCCGTGCGTATTCGAGGTCTTCACCCGACGCCTTCCAGGTGGCCGCCGCTACGGCGTCGTGGCCGGCACGGCGAGGGTACTGGACGCCATCACTGCGTTCGGGGTCGACGCCGAGGAGTTGGAATGGCTCCATGGCGTCGGCGCTGTCGACGAGACGACTTCGGCCTACCTGCAGAACTACCGCTTCACCGGCAGCGTCGACGGCTATCCGGAGGGCGAGGTGTTTTTCCCGAACTCTCCGATCCTGACAGTGCGTGGAACATTTGCCGAGGCGATCCTCCTCGAAACAGTGGTGCTCTCGATCCTCAACCATGACGCAGCGATTGCCGCCGCGGCTTCGAGGATGGTGGTTGCAGCCCGCGATCGACCGATCATCGAGATGGGTTCGAGGCGAACACATGAACGCGCCGCCGTCGACGCCTCCCGTGCCGCCTACTTGGCGGGATTCGTTTCGACATCGAATCTCGCTGCCGGCAGAACCTATGGGATCCCGACGGGTGGGACGGCGGCGCACGCCTTCACGCTGCTGCACGCCGACGAGTTGACCGCGTTCCGTTCCCAGGTCGCACAGCACGGTGCGTCGACGACCTTCCTCGTCGACACCTACGACATCACCCAGGGAATTGCCAATGCCGCAGCCGCAGCCGGCACTGGTCTCGGTGCGATCCGCATCGATTCCGGAGATCTCGGGGTGCTCGCACTCCACGCCCGTTCTCAACTCGACGCACTCGGCTGCCATGACACCAAGATTGTCGTCAGCGGAGATCTGGACGAGTACGCCATCGCCGGTCTCGGTGCCTCGCCGGTCGACATCTACGGCGCCGGCACCGCTGTCGTGGTCGGCTCCGGCGCGCCGACAGCCGGTCTCGTCTACAAGCTCGTCGAAGTCGACGGTCGACCAGTCGCCAAGCGGTCGGAGCACAAGGTGACGCGTGGCGGCATGAAAGTTGCGCTGCGCGCTCATCGTCCGAGTGGTATCGCCACGGAGGAGATCGTCGTCGCCGGGTCAGAACGGCGCCGCGACGCACAGGTCCAGGAAATGCTCACCGACGATGACGGACTCCGTCAGATCAACGAGACGCTGCTCGACAACGGTGAGCTGACGAAGACTGGCTATCAGACACTCGACCAGAGTCGTGAACGCCTTCGTGACACGCTTCGGACGCTGCCATGGGAAGGCCTTGCGCTGTCCAAGGGTGAGCCAGCGCTGACCGTTCGGTTCGTCACGGTCGACTGACCGGGTCCGAATTCCCAATGAAATCAAGGGCTTGAACGCGTTCGGTCCGTTCGAGGATCGGCTCGATCTGCGAAAAAATCCGACCTTCGTTCCGTTTGCGCGAACCGACCACGTCGCTCAAACCCTTTGTTTCAGCGGCATTTCGCGACTATTTGCATTTGCAAATAATTGAGTGCTTGTAATTCACGACATGTTCATGTTCGATAGGCCCGGCGAATCAATTCGTACCCAGGAGGAATGGAAACTCAATGACAACCAAAGCTGAGTTGATCGAAGCTGTGGCGGGCAACGCTGGCACCAGCAAGGCTGATGCTGAAAAAGTACTCGGTGCCTTCTTCGACCAAGTTGTCGCAGTAGCGAAAAAGGGCGACAAGGCGGCGTGGCCGGGCTTCGGCTCGTTCAGCACCACCAAGTCGAAGGCCCGCGTCGGCCGCAACCCGCAGACTGGCGAGCCCGTAAAGATCGCAGCGTCGACACGCCTCAAATTCACCGCCAGCTCCACGCTGAAGACGGCGCTCAATCCACCCAAGAAAACGAAGAAATAACGGACTCGAAGGGAACCCCAGTGGCAGCAACAAAGAAAGCAGCGGCTCCGGCCAAGAAGGCAGCGGCTCCGGCGAAGAAGGCAGCGGCTCCGGCCAAGGCTGCGGCTCCGGCGAAGAAGGCTGCGGCTGCGGCTCCGGCCAAGGCTGCGGTTCCGGCGAAGAAGGCTGCGGCTCCGGCTCCGGCCAAGGCTCCGGCCAAGGCGGCCGCTCCGGCGAAGAAGGCAGCCAAGAGGAAGTAGTCCCGAATTCGGGATCGTGAGGCGGGGGGCCGTGAGCCCTCCGCCTTGACCCAATCCGCTGTTCGAGTCGGTTTGAATCGCCTGCAGCGACTCCGCCGAGTGTTCATTCAGAGATCAGTGATGATCGCAAACGCCTCGGCCGCAGCAAGCTCGAACGGTCTGCCGATCGAGACCAGTCGCTGAGCGATCCGCTCTCGGAACTCGGCGATCTGCTCGGCGTCGATTGCTTTCATCGTCGACTCGAACTGGCTGAGGTGCGCCATCAGTGCGTTCAGTTTGAGGTCGACGAATCCGCCCACGTCCTCCACATGGTTGACCTCATCGGCTTCCCACAAGAGCATCGTCTCGGGTCGGTGCGGAGACAGTCCGTGTTCCTTGAAGAAGTGCGGGTCACGCGCAGCGACGACCCCCTCGCAGGCCAACAGGCCGGCGTGACGGTGATCGGGATGAAGCCGGTAGCGCTTCCATGGATCGTGACCCAGAACGACGTCGGGCTGCAATATGCGGATCCATCTGGCAACTTCTCCGCGGCTTTCCAGCGAGCTGTCCAGTTCACCGTCGACGTGGCCGAGGAAGACGACCCGGCCTCTCGTACCGAGTCGCGCTGCCGCCACGCGTTGCTCACGCTGACGCGTCTGGATCAATGCAGCAGTGTCGGCGTCAGGGTTCCACGTTCCCTTCGAGCCGTCCGTGCAGATCAGGTGGTGGACGATGCAGCCTGCTGCAGCCCACTTCGCCAACGTCGCACCACAGCCGAATTCGACGTCGTCTGGATGGGCACCGATTGCCAGCGCCGATTCCGGCGTCGGGAGGTTGCGGCTGATCGAGGCCGTCGGGCCGGGCGGCCCTAGCTCGGGTTGGCCTGGCTCGTTTGGGCCCATGGCGGAACTATCTCCTGGATTCGTGGATCGGCAAGATCAGCCGGTGTGTCGACGTCGAGTGCCAGCGCATCGTCGTGTTCCACGTGGAGTTCGGCACCGAGGAGATGGGCTTCGTGCAAGTGGGCCTGGAAGGAGCCGGCGCCGTAGTGGAACTCGAACGCAAGCGCCGTCGACAGGGCCAGGACGTTCGTGCCGTCGCGTCTGGTGTCAGCGACGAGGGTGATGCCGTCATGATCGGCAAAATGCTTGAGTGTCGTCGCCAGCGGCAGGTCGCTGTGGGCAATGACGACACGGTCGAAGCCCTGTGTCGCGAGTTGGGCGACGCCGCTGCCGACGGCGGCATTGAGGCCGAGTCGCGGCGTCCACAGCGCCGTTGCGCCGACGCTCGTTGCCCAACTGCGCACCTCCTCGTCGTCGCAGACCACGAACACCGGCAGCGAATCAGCCGAAACGACGACCCGCTCCGCCATCCAACGAGAGAGCGCATCGCGGTGTTCGGCATCGAGGACTTCGGACAGCCGGAGCTTCGCCGCGCTGAACGCTTTGACAGGGATCAGTACGCCAGCTCGCACACCCGCACTCTACGCCCTACGCTCCTTTGGATGCGGATCAACGTCGCGGTCATCGGTGCAGGCTCGTGGGGAACGACCGTGGCGGCCCTGGCGTCGACCAACACGCCGACGGTGCTGTGGTCCCGCCGGCCCGAACTCGCCGATCAGATCAACACCACACACGTCAATGGCGACTATCTGCCGTCGTTCACGTTGCCGGACGACTTGCGGGCGACCGCCGACATGGCGGACGCCGTCGGCCGAGCCGATGTCGTCGTGATGGCAGTGCCGTCGCACGGCTTCCGTGCCATCGTTGCGGAGACGGCACCGTTTATCCGACCGTGGGTGCCGGTGGTCTCACTCAGCAAAGGACTGGAGCAGGGAACGCTCAAACGGATGAGTGAGGTCGTCAACGACGAACTCCCTGGCCACCCGGTCGCAGTGCTCACCGGGCCCAATCTCGCCAAGGAGATCCTCGCCGGCCAGCCGGCCGCCAGTGTCGTGGCGATCGGCGACGGGGTCATCGGCGCCGAACTGCAGCGGATTTTCAGCACCTCGAAACTGCGGATCTACACGAACCCGGACATGGTCGGCTGCGAGGTTGCCGGTGTCGTCAAGAATGTCATCGCTATCGCCGCCGGCATTGCGGAGGGAATGGGTTTCGGCGACAACACTCGGGCAACGATCATCACCAGGGGACTGGCGGAGATGGGTCGCTTCGGCGTAGCCCTCGGCGGGCACCCGCTGACATTTTCAGGCCTCGCCGGCATGGGCGACCTCATCGCCACCTGTGCCTCACGACAGAGCCGTAACAACATGGTTGGCTACAAGCTCGGGACGGGCCAGTCGATCGGCGAGATCCTCGCCGAGATGAAGATGGTGGCAGAGGGCGTCAAGTCGTGTCCGTCGGTGCAGGCGCTGGCGCGCAGGCATGGACTGGAGATGCCGATCACCGATCAGATGGTCGCCGTCTGCCACGAGGGCGTCTCGGCGGGCGACGCTCTTGCGACGTTGATGGCACGGGAGGGCCGCAGCGAACTCGAAGGTTGGGAATAGCCTGCTGAACTGACGACGAGAAGCCGAGCCAATGGCTTGTTCCGGGACGTTTACAGAAGCCGTCGGAACAGGCTCGCGGATAGCGTCGTGGCGTGCCAATTGCCCCGACTGCGCAACCAACGACGACGGATACGACGATCGGCATTCTCGGTCGGCCATGGCGCGGAGCGGTCACGGCCTCAGGGAACGTCGTTGGTGACTCGCCGCTCGACTGGTGGGTCGCTGCCGAGGATCGCTGGCACCTCCCGGAGGACGAGGTCGCGACGCTTCGTCAACGGCGCACCGATGGCGCGCCCGTCGTCGAGACCCGGATGCGCGTGCCGGGCGGGGATGTCGTCCAGCGTGTCTACGCAGTCGCCGATGCCGGCGGTATCACCATCGTCGAGATCGAGAACGAGTCGTCAGCCGCTGTCGCCATCGCCTTCAGCCACGGCGACCTGCTGACCGCCCGGCCGCCGAGCGTCAAACCGCCGCAGGGAATCACGTTGCCGCCCGCTGCCGTTGTCTTCCCGTTGGCTCACCGCTCGACGCTGCGTGTCGGCCTCGCGCATGACCGGGTCAGAAGTGGTCCGCTGCCGGACACCGTGCCTGCAGCGACCGCTGTGGCCCGTGGGTGGCTGAGACACGTCGAGCAGGCTTCCCGGTTGGTGCTTCCCGACGGAGATCTCGCCGAACGGGTTGTTTCACAGCGATGTGAGCTGGCACTGGGCGGAGTCGAAGCCCCGTCGGACGACGCGATCGGCTTCCTGCTCGGTGTCCACGAACTCGTACGCACCGGTGTCGATGCCAAAGCGTGGGTACCGGAGATCGTCGACGCTGCGGAATCCGTCGCCCGACGTGCCAAGCGCACGTACTCGTGGGATGCAGACAGCGCGTTGTTGGCGACAGCCGCAGTGCTCTCCCGGCTCGGCGAATCGAAGGGGTCCGACGACGTGCAGGCGATGCGAGTCCGATTGCCGTCACCGACGCTGCGCCCGGCAGTCGAGCCGACTGGCATCCGACTGATCGCCTGGGTCGAATCGTTGCTGGCCGCGCCGCTCGGCGACGGCACCTGTTCGCTGATGCCGAGCGGTTTCCCCGAAGGCTGGCTCGGTCAGAACTTCGAGACCTACCTCCTGCCGGCAAGCCCCAGCCAGCAGATTTCTTATGCCGTTCGCTGGCACGGGGAGCGACCGGCCGTGTTGTGGGAGATCACGGGTGAAGGCCGGCTTCCGCTGAACGCAGGTGCAGCAGACCCGGCATGGTCGAGCGTCGAACCCTCCGGCGAGGCGCTCCTCGCCGCACCGCCCCACTGACCCCGTCCGTGCTGATCCGATCCCCTACCGACCCGTCCGGCCCACCCACCACCCGGGGGAACCCTCACCGACCTCTTCATTGCAACCACCGGTTGAAAGCACCTCCGAAAACTGCTCCATGGCTTGTTCGTCATGAGGCGGGCGGGCGGTCAGTCCGTGAGTGCGAGGGTGACGATCTGGTGCGCGCCGACGGTCATCGCTGCGTCGAAACGGTCGAGGACGTTGCCGCCGAGATCGACGACGTTGCCACTGCGACCTGCGACGCTCACTTCGGCTAGCTGGTGGCTCGGGTTGAAAACGCGGAGCTCGAGGTGCCCGTTGTTCCTACGCAGCGACGACACGACGACGGCGCCACGTACATCGAGTGCCCGATGTGTTCCTGGCGTCGTCCCGCCGCCTGCGCCGTAGACGACCGACATCGGCAGGAACACGTCGTCGACCATCGCATATGGATCGACTGTTCCGTGGGATGAGTCGTCGAGGCAGAGTGCGAATTCGACGCGGTGTCGACCGGGCATCTGCGATCCGCGCAGCTCGTGTTGCGGTCCGGCGGGCATCGGCCGCATCGTCATCGAACCGCGCGAGAGGAACCGCGTCGCCCTGATCAGTGTCAGCGCCATCGTGGTGGCGCCGAACGCTGCGATGTCGACGAGCTCGTATTCGAGCAGGCCCTCGTGGACAACCGTGAGGCCGCCCGCCTGCACGAAACGACGCGAGGGGAACGTCGACATCGGTTCCTCCGACGGACCGCCCTCGGCGTCGAGCCCTCGCTCGACGACGGTGAAGGCACATTCGGCATGACTGACCGATGCGGGCGAGGAAAGCGGCAGGTGCATGCGCAGGCGATGGTCCGCGACTTCGTTGTCGAATTCGACGCTCACCCTGACGATGGATTCGCCGGCACGAACCTCGATCGATGTCGTGACCGATACCTCGCGGCGCCCGATGCGCTCCGACAGCGTGTCGTCGATCCGCTCAGGCCAGACATAGCTCCTTCGAATGCTCACGCCGGCCCGCAGCGGTCCACTCTCGACAGCCGTCAGCATCACGGTGCTGGGCGTGTCGACAACCAACTGTTTGCGTGGTGGTGACCAGTTGTAGGTGTCTCCGGCGTCGCCGTCGTCGACGAGCCGTCCGAAGCCGGCCACCCCGTTGATCGAGAACGTACCGGTGACTGCATCGACGACGACCGTGAGCAGTCCGTTGGCGATCGTCGACCGGCTATCCGTGACGGTGACAGTCACTGGCACAGCTGCGGTCGCGACCCGTTCCGTGGTCGCAGCAACCGGCCGCCAGCCATAGCCGACGACGTCCTCGACCCTGACCAGGGCGCGATGCGTGGGGGGTACGAGCACGGTCGCGATCATCCGCTCCGAGAGGCTGTGTTCGACAGCCTGCTTGACGAGCCCGCGGTTACGCGGCACATCGACTGCAGATTCGTCGCAGACCATCGCCACATGCAGACCGTCGTCCTGCTCCGACAGCCGGATGCCGGTGCAATCGGCATTCCACATGACCTCCTCGGCAATCACAGCGATGCCCTGCTCCATCGGCAGGTCGAACTGCGGATGGCACCCGTCGTCGATACTCGTGACCTGCACCCCTGCCCACGGCTCGGTGCCGGGGAACCTGACTTCGACGAGACCGCTGCGGCTTCGTTGCGCCGCGTTGACGACGACCGGGCCGCTAACAGCGAGGTCGTCCGCCAGATACCGCAGCGAGCGCTCCTCGATGGCCTCGCCGATCTGGCGAGCCTCCGCATAGCGGACCTTGACGGCGTCGACGACCTCGTCATGGCTGCATGCGCAGATCGAGTCATGGGCAGCATTTCGCAGCATTTCCAGCCAGGCGACGTCGAGCAGACCCTCCGGCCACTGGTCTGGCGGCTGCAAGAGTGCGGCGAGCGGTTCCGCACGCTGTTCGAGCGCACGCTCGGCCCTGGCGGCAGCCTGGTGGACGTCGACCCGATTGGACCCGACCCCCATCAACAGGTTTGCCCGCGCTCCGCTCCGCAGCTCGCCAGACCATGTCGTGAGGTCCGTCGAATCGGCAGCCGCCAGGTGCGCTGCAAGGGAGGTGACGACGAGTTCGTAGGTGCCCTCGCTCAGCGCATTGGCCTCGGCGACGACCTGCGGCAGGAATGGCTGCGGGGTCAGATGGTCGGAGCCGTTCATCCACAGCACAGCTCGATTTTCGATGATCGTTCGCTGATCCTTGACCCATTCGGAGATCTGGCTGAGCAGTGCCGCAGGATCCCGCGGCATGTTCGCACCGTTCCCGTAGCCGGTCGGCAGATATTCGGCGCGAACGGTCGATCCGTCCGGCGACTCCCACCAGAAGCCCGTTGCCTCGACGGCCGACGGCACGCCTCGCCATACGACGGCATGCTCGTATCCGAACAGGCGGAAGAGTTGCGGCATCTGGGCGATGTGGCCGAACATGTCCGGCAGGTAGCCGACCTCCATCGCCCCGCCGAAATCGGCGGCAATTCGCCTTCCGCGCTGCAGGTTGCGGATGTGCGTCTCGCCGCTGACGAGGAACTCGTCGGGCAGCGTGTACCACGGACCCATCGCCAGGCGACCGTCCGCAGCGAGTTGGCGCAGCGTTTCCTTGCGTTCAGGGCGGATCGCCAGGTAGTCGTCGACGACCGCCATCTGTCCGTCGAGCAGGAAGTGGGCGTAGCCGGTGTCGGCGAGCAGGCGGTCCAGGAGCGAATCGAGCAGTTCGACGAGCCTGGCCCTGAACGACTGGAACGGCAGGTACCACTCTCGGTCCCAGTGGGTGTGCGGCACGATGTTGACGCGGCGAGACGTTGGCGGCGGCACGAGAGCAGGCATGCCAGCAGCGTAGGCTCCAACGATGTGTGACTGCCTCGTTGCGCTCGCGCCGGCAACATCGATGGGCGTGACGCTCTTCGCCAAGAACTCCGACCGCCCGCCCGCAGAAATCCAGGAGATCGGCTGGTTTCCTCCACGACGAGACGCCGGATCGTTGCGCGTGACGCACATCGACGTTGCACCGTTCGCCGGTGAAACCCACGGCGTCGTCCTGTCGAGGCCGACGTGGTGTTGGGGCGCTGAGCACGGCGTCAACGAGGCGGGTGTGGCGATCGGGAACGAGTCGATATTCACGACACTCGACCCCCGCACGGTTCCGGTCGGCCTGATCGGTATGGATCTCGTCCGGCTCGGTCTCGAGCGTGCATCGTCGGCCGCGGAGGCAGTCGAGGTGATGACCGGTCTGCTCGATCGTTACGGCCAGGGCGGGACCGGTCACGACCCAGCCATCGTCACCGGTGGCCGCCCGTACTTCTCCAGCTTTTTGATCGCCGACCCGACGGACGCATGGGTCGTGGAGACCAGCGGAAGGCTGTGGGCTGCAGAACGTGTCGTTCGGTCGAGGGCAATTTCGAACCGCACGACGATTCCGTCGTTCGACGCCGCCCACCGCCATCCCCGTCAGCCGGTCGAGCGCCTCGTCGACCCGCGCCTTGCGTCGTCGGATGCAGTCCTGGATCGTGGGCCGGTTACCTTCGAAGGCCTGCAGGACCATCTGCGGTCCCATGACTCCTGCGCTGAGGCCGGCTGGAGCGTCTGCATGCATGTGCCCGATGTCGAGTCGACGACCGCCTCGATGATCGCCGAACTGCCGTCACTCGGAAGTGCTCCCGTCGCCTGGATGTTGTTGGGATCGCCGTGCGAGCACGACTATCTGCGCATCGACGTCAGTACAGCCCGGGCGCCGCGAGATCTGCTGGCACTGGCGAACTGACGACGGGCGGCGCCGTTGGCTGCGAACGCCGGGTCTTCGTCGACGCTGAGGGTTCGAGGGTGACCGTGTCGCCGACATTGATGCGACCGGTCTGCAGAACCCTGGCGTAGACGCGGCTGAAGTTGCCGCGATCGTGATGCAGCCTCATGAAGTCGCCGTCGGCCAACCAGCCGGCCTGCCGCTTGCACGGCAGCGTGTATGACCAGATCTCGGCGATCACGTTGTCGCCGATCGACAGCCGGGTCCCCGGACGGACGTCGGCCCAGTCGATCCCCGAGATGGTGATGTTCTCGCCGGCGGCGCCGGCGAAGATCGGATGGCCGTCTGTGCGAAGTTCGTCGATGCCTTCGCTGTTCCACAGGCACAGCGCCTGCCATGGCCGTCCGTGATGTTGACGGTTGTCCTGCGAATCCCCGCGCACGCCGACATAGGTCACGTCGATCATCTGGCGGGGCAGCTTTGGCAATCCGCCGGTCGACGTGTTCAGTTGGGCAACCATTCCCGTCGCCGTCATCGGCAGTTCGCCGCCCGCTCGCAACGCAGCTGCAGCCGCTTCCCAGCACGAATGGAACTCGACGAGGACCGTTTGAACTGTGTCAGGTCCCCATCCCGGCAGCCCGAACGACTTCGCTGCACGCTGCCCGATCTCGTCGAGGTCGAGCTCAGGAGCGACGTCGAGTCGTGCAGCGAGTGCCGCCGTGAAACCGGCCCGTTGGGCGGCGATGGTCGTTGCATCGTTGCCTCGTTCGAGCAGATCGAACAGATCGCCGGCGTGGATCAACGTGTTACGGGCGTCCTGGTTCGTATAGCGATAGTTGCCGACCTCGATCATCTGCCGAGGTTATCCGGGTGGCGCGTCGACGGTTTCGATGGCCGTTAACGTGACCGTCGTGGTTGCTCCGACAAAGCCGACGCCGAACCCGGGGCGTGCCCCGGTCGCATCGACCAAAGCTGCCGCAGCACGGCAGGCTGCCGCTGACAGGGCCGTCGCCAAGGCCAAAGCGGCGGCGAAAGCTGCCCGCATTCTGGCCCGCCAGAAGGCCAAGGTCAGGGCACCGTCCAAGAAAGTCGCTCCGACCCGACACTTCGAACAGGATCTGTGGGCTCGCGGTTTCGAGACGGTCGTCGGCATCGACGAGGTCGGCCGCGGTGCGTGGGCTGGACCGCTGGTGGTGGGGGCTGCCGTGTTGCCGCGCGACGGGCGGGTGCTGGGTATCCGCGACTCGAAGATGCTGTCGGAGATCGAGCGCGAGAAGATCTTCGATCGGGTCGCCGGATGGTGCAAGGCATGGGCCGTCGGGGCCGCGAGCCAGGAGGAATGCGACACCCTCGGCATGTCGGCGGCGCAGAAACTGGCGACGGCACGAGCGATAGCCGGGCTGCGGTTGGACAACCCGCCGGATGCGGCGATCGTCGACGGCACATGGGATTTCGTCAGCCCGCACGTCGGTCATGTCGAACGCAAGATCAAAGCCGACGCCTTCTGCCTCGGCGTCGCCGCTGCATCGATTCTTGCGAAGGTCAGCCGCGATCGCCTGATGCGCCAGCACGCAGAGCACTACCCGCACTGGCACTTCGACAGCAACAAGGGATATCCGTGCCCGCTGCACAAGACGGCGCTGCTCGGATACGGCCCGAGTGCGATCCACCGGCGTTCGTGGGTGTTCATGGACAACTACGTCCCTTGGCCAGGGATGCGGACGTTTGCTTCGGAACAACCGACGCTCTTCTGAGTGGTAGCTGCATTGGAACAGTTCGATGTGGTGGTTGTCGGCGCGGGTCTCGCCGGCCTGCGAGCTGCTGATGTCGTCCGAGCGGCCGGAGGCACCGTCGTGGTTCTCGAGGCCAACTCGCGGGTCGGCGGGCGGGTATGGACGCATCAGTTCTCCAACGGCCAGTGGTGCGAGCGGGGTGCCGAATATGTCGACACGCACCACGCAGAGGTCTTGGGCCTCGTCGACCGCTTCGGACTGCAGCTGGCAGACGCCGGTGGCAGCCTCGATCCGGTGAGGCGACGTCTCGACATCGCCGGCAGGGTGACTGCCTTCGCAGAACAACCGTCGATGCTTGCCGATCTGGAACGTTGGCATGCCGCCAAGGGCGAGCTGGCGGCATCGATCGATCTGGGCGATCTCGGCAACGGTCGAGCCGTCGAACTGGACAGCATGACCGCTGCTCAGTTCGTCACCGAACTCGAGCTCTCGATGTATGCGCGGGTCGTGGTCGGCCGTGAACTGCGCACGGAGTTCATGGTGCCGCCTGACGAGTTGTCGCTGCTGCATCTGGCGTGGATCGCCGCGCTCGATCAACAGACGGCCGACGGTAGAGAAGCGTTCCGGATCGCCGGCGGCCTCGACCAACTGGCCACCTGCCTCGCCGGCGAACTCGGGGGATCCGGTGAGCACGATGTGTTCGGCGCTGTCGGCGTTCGACTGTCGACGGTCGTCGTGTCCGTCGATACATCGACCGGTGTCGTCACTACGGGGTATGGCCAACAGTTCGTTGGATCAAGTGTGATCGTGGCGGTTCCTCCGTCCGTGCTGTCGAGGATCGACGTCACGCCCGCATTGCCGACGGCGCTGACGTCGATCGGCTGGGGGATCGGAGCGAAGGTCAGTCGCCAGTACGCCAGGCGGACGTGGCTGGATGCCGGTGGGGACGGCAGCGTGATCAGCGAGCGGGCGTACGGGGAGCTGTGGGAGGCGACATACGGCCAGGCCGGAGACGCCGGGGTGTTGACCGCCCTGCTGTCGTCCAACGACGGGGCAGCGCTCGGAGCGTTGCCGGATGTGGTTTCGCGGGTCGGCGGTGAGATCGCCCGAATCTTCCCCGGCAGTGCGGCAATGGAAGGCGAATCAGTCGTCACGAACTGGACGAACGAGCGCTTCGCCCTTGGCTGCTACTCGGCCTTCGCCCCCGGGCAGATCACCACGATCTGGCCACTGTTCCAGCACCGCTACGGCAGAGTGATCCTCGCAGGTGAGCACACAGACCCGTTCGCCGGCTTCATGGAAGGTGCACTCCGCAGCGGCGTCCGCGCCGCCAACGCCGTCCTGACAGGTTCCGTCTAGGTCCAAGGTCCCAACCCGCAGTGTCCGGCCGGTGAGCTGTGTCCGTCTGCCGTTGAGTCAAGCGAGAGGAAACGGCCGGGGTTGCACTGCGGACAAGCCACCAGGCCTGCCGATAGTTCCCGCTCTGGAAGGGGTTCGATCCCGGCTGGGTCATGACGGAGCCTTTCAGCACGGTCGATTCGTCGCTGTCGATGTTGCAACTACTAACAAACGTATGTACGATGTATCGTACTTCCGACGTCTCGCTTGGTTGTGCGTCGAACTGCACCGCTGCAAACCAAGGCGTCGAGCCGGCCGGCACGAGCGGACGTGTCTGCGGGCAGAAAGGGTGTCGGTTGGTGCGTGCTGGCTGGCTGCGACCGTCGCGTCCTTGAGCCCGATCGCGGTGGCTGTCCCTTGGATGACGACATTGGACAGTGGATGGACGTCGAGCGAAGCAAATGGTGCTGGATCAGCGGTCGACAGATCGGGACGCCGGCGAGACACGCCGGCCCGATGCTGGTGGACGCAGGAGTGCTGGCACAAAACCGCAGAGCTCCTGGGCTCGCATCGACAGAGACGACGTAAGCGGTGTGGGGGATGTCAGGCGTGGTCGAGCGCCTGTTCGATGTCGGCGCACAGGTCGCCGGCGGCTTCAATGCCGACGGACAGGCGGATCAGCGAGGCGGGAACTTCCAGCGGGGAGCCGGCTGCTGAGGCGTGTGTCATCTGGCCTGGGTGTTCGATCAGCGACTCGACGGCGCCGAGGGACTCGGCCAATGTGAACAGTTCGGCAGCGGCGACGACGCGCAGCGCTGCCTGTTCGCCACCTTTGACGGTGAAGCTCACCATGCCACCGAAGTCGCGCATCTGCTTTGTTGCAGCGGCGTGGCCAGGATGGTCCGGCAGTTGCGGATACAGCACGCGATCGACGGCTGGATGGGAAAGCAGCACGTCGACGATCGAGCGGGCGTTCTGGCAGTGGCGCTCCATACGGACTGCGAGCGTCTTGACGCCGCGTAACACCATGTAGCAGTCGAAGGGCGCCGCAATCGCCCCGGCAGCGTTCTGCGTGAACCGCAGCCGTTGCGCCAACTCGTCGTCGTCGACCGCCACGAATCCGCCGACGACGTCGGAATGCCCTCCGAGGTATTTCGTCGCCGAGTGCACGACGATATCGGCACCGAGGCTGATCGGCTGCTGCAGATACGGCGTCGCGAACGTGTTGTCGACGACGACGATCGCTCCGCGTTCGTGGGCGACAGCGCAGATCGCCTCGATGTCGAAACACGTCAGCAGCGGGTTCGTCGGCGTCTCCAGCCAGACGAGTTTGGTGTCAGGCTGCCAGCCGGCGACGAGGCTGTCGGGGTCGGTGAGGTCGACCGGCGACCACGGGTAGCCCATCGGGCCGTAGATCTTGGAGATCAGTCGGAACGTTCCGCCGTAGGCATCGTTGCCGAGCACGATGCGCTGACCGGGCGACAACAGGCGCAGGATGTTGTCCTCGGCGGCAAGTCCCGAGGCGAAGGCCAGCCCGTTGGAGGCACCCTCGAGCGCGGCGACGCAGGTTTCGAGGGCGTTGCGTGTCGGGTTGCCTGAGCGTGAGTACTCGAATCCCTTGTGGTTGCCGACACCGGATTGAGCGAACGTTGTCGACAGTGTGATCGGGGTGACGACGGCGCCAGACGCTTCGTCAGGCAATTGGCCGGCGTGGATCGCCAACGTCTCGAAGCCCAGCCGCTGTGACGCGTCGGGCGTCTCGGACTCGGCCTCACCCATGTGCTGCAACCTCCAGATAACTCAGGACATCTGTGCGGCTGAGGACCGACAGCGGACGACCGCCCGAGAGCACCAGCACCGCAGGAGCATGATCGAGCATCTCGACGGCTTTCGACAACTTCTGGCCGATCCCGATCGTCGGCAACTTCGGTCCCATCACCGCCCCCACGGGCGTATCCATGATCGCCGAATCGTGGAACACAGCGTTCATCAACGCCAGTTCGCTCACCGAGCCGGACACCTCGGCGACGGCGAACGGCGGGGTGTTCTTGCAAACCGGCAACTGCGAGACACCGTTGCGGCGCATCACGTCGATGGCCTGGCGGACGGTGTCGTCCGGGTTGACGTAGAGCAATGGCGGCAAGCCTTCTGCGCGGGTATCGAGGATCGCAGCGACGCATTCGTCACACTCACGCACGAACCCATAGTTCGCCATCCACTCGTCGTTGTAGACACGTGACAGATATCCGCGGCCGGAGTCGGGGATCAATACGACAACGAGGTCGTGCGCCGTCAGCCGATCTTTCAACTTCAACGCCCCGGCGATCGCCAGACCGCCGGACGAACCGAGCAGCACCGCCTCGGTCGCAGCCACGCGACGTGCCATCAGGTAGGCCTCCTCGTCGGAGCAGGCGATGATCTCGTCGAGCACGCTCGGATCCCAGGCAGCCGGGAAGAAGTCCTCGCCAACACCCTCGATCAAGTACGGCCTGCCGGAACCACCGGAGTACACCGAAGCGTCCGGATCGGCGGCGATGATCTTGATGTCAGGATTTTTCGACTTGAGGAATCGAGCGGCCCCGGTGATCGTCCCGCAGGTGCCGGCACCGGCGACGAAATGGGTGACGCGGCCGGCCGTCTGTCGCCAGATCTCCGGGCCCGTCGTCTTCTGGTGCGAGAGCGGGTTGTTCGGGTTGGCGTACTGATTCGGCCGGTACGCACCGGGAATCTCCTTCACCAACCGCTCGGCCGTCGAGTAGTAGCTGTCGGGATCCTCCGGCGGAACGGCGACATCGCACACCACGACCTCTGCACCGTACGCCCTCAGCAGGTCGATCTTCTCCGGGGCGACCTTGGTCGTCGTGACGAAGACGCATTTGTAGCCGCGATGGGCAGCGACGATGGCGAGCCCGACACCGGTATTGCCGGAGGTCGGCTCGACGATCGTGCCGCCAGGCCGTAGTTCGCCTGAGCGTTCTGCAGCGAGGATCATCTCCAATGCCGGCCGGTCCTTCGACGAGCCGCCCGGATTGGTGACCTCCCACTTGATCACCAGTGGGCACGGCATGCCGGCCTCCGCTGCCAGCCGCCCGAGCTTGACGAGCGGTGTGTTGCCGATCAGATGAACCGGCGATTCATAGATCTCGGTCCCGGCCAGGCGCTCGTCGCGATCGGCTGTGTCCCACGGAAATGCGACTGGCTCTCTCATCTTCGCCACGCTACTCCTGGCCGGACGAAGCGGCCCGACGGAATCCGTCGTCGATCAGGGCACGATCGACCGAAAGTGATTGCCGCCACCGGGCAGACGTACGGAATCTTCGTTCGCAGCAAGTGCCTGCTGGCGCTGCGGGGCCTGCCTTACGATGGGGCCCGATGGAACTCGCCCGCCCCCTTTCGGTCCCCTGGTACCTCGACCCGCAGGTCTACCAGCGCGAGCGCGAGGCGATCTTCCAGCCGTCATGGATCATGGTCGGCTACGCCCACCAGGTCGACGATGCCGGCGACTATTTCACCGAGGATGTCGCCGGCTGGTCGATCTTCGTGCAGCGCGGCAGGGACGGTGAACTGCGGGCGTTCCACAACGTCTGTCCGCACCGTGCCGGTCCGCTGTTCCATCCGGGCGATGGATGCCAGGCGAACCTCGTATGCCGTTACCACGGATGGGCGTTCAATGCCGACGGCTCATTGTTGAAGGCGCGTGACTTCGGCTGCGAGGTCGACAAGACGACCCTCGGGCTGACGAGCGTTCGCGTCGAGACGTGGCGCCACTTCGTCTTCGTCTGCATGTCGCCCGACACGCCGCCACTGATGGAGTGGCTCGGCGAGTTCCCGCACTGGTGCGAACCGCATCTGTTCGACGAGTACAGGTTCCACGGCCGTTACAGCCACCCGATGAACGCCAACTGGAAGACGTACGGCGACAACTTCCTCGAGAACTATCACGTCCCGCTGGTGCATCCCGGCCTCGCTCGCGACGTCAACGCCTTGGCGCCGACGCTCATTCGCACCGAGGACAAACGCTGGAACGTGCAGATGGCACCGCCGAAGGAGGGTGCCCTGACCGAGGGCATCTACACCTATACCTGGCCGAACTTCTCGATCAACGTCTTCCCCGGCGGCATGTGCACCGAGCGGTGGCTGCCCCGTGGTATTCGCTCGACAGAGTTGATCATGGACTACTTCTTCACAACGGATGCGCTCGATGTCGACGAGATCATCAAGGCGTCGGAAGAGATCGCCGATGAGGACGTGCTGATCGTCGAATCCGTGCAGCGAAACCTCGAGGGGGGTATCTACGTCCCCGGCGTGCTCTCGCCGAAACACGAAATGGGCCTCGCCGACTGCCACCAGATGATTCGCGACGCACTTCCCGAATTCGCCTTCCCCTGAAATCTGGAGTGGGATGGCGGCGTTGCGCGTCGGTTCCGCCACTGACAGTATGTGGCGGATGACGCGGTCGGGTGACGGCGACTGCTGGTGAACGGGGTCTGGATGAAATTCGGCGTGGGGATGGCAACAGCGTTGGTTGTTTCCGTGTGCTTCGCCGTTGGTTCGGCGCACGCCGACACGGTGATCACCGGCGGAACGGATCCGACAGCCAAACACGTCAGTCTGATCGGCGACTCGACGCTGGCCGGCGTGCGCTGGAACAACACATGGGGGACGATCGGTGCGTACAACTACGTCTTCGACGCCGAGTCCTGCCGGCGCACCATGGGCGCGTCCTGCAAAGGCCGTGAGGGTTTCGCGCCGGACAACGACATCGAAACGATGCAACGACTCTCAGGTCAGCTCGGGTCGGTGCTCGTGATCATGGGCGGTTATGACGACGGCGGGCCGACCTTTTCGGCCGGAGTCGACGCAGTGATCGCCCAGGCGCGTTCCGAGGGCGTCATGCGGGTGATGTGGCTGACGATGCGCAATGCCGACGTCACCTACGTCGGGCCGACGTTTGCGTCTGATGCGAATACCTACAAAGACAACAACAAGATTCTCCTCGCCAAAGCTCAGCAGTATCCGGACATCCTCGTGCTCGCCGATTGGGCGACATATTCTGCGACGCGAACAGACTGGGTGGCAACCGATGGCATTCATCTGACTCCCGCCGGGTCGACGGCGGTGATCGACTTCATCAAGGACAATTTGGACACGCTGTTTGCAGCGACGAGTCGCTGGATTCCGTCCTTCGTCGCCGAGCAGCGCGTCGCCAAGCCGTTTGCAGCATGCCCACCTGGTAGCGACCTGGTGCGGACTGTGTGCTGAGCAGCGCGAGATGATTGCGATGAGGGGTTGTCGGCAGCGTTTGCGTCTGGCACAATCGGTGACCGTGTTGCAGACTTTGCCGCAAATTCTCGTAGTACTCACGTAGGTACCCGGCTCCACGCCGTGTACCTACTTCTCGACCTCCCAATTTGGGAGGTCGATTGCTTTTTCGGCACATGTTTCGGCACCTGCTTTCTGCGCTCGACTGCACTGCCATACGGGATCCCTGAAGGGTCGGAACGAAATGATGAAGACGGAGACGACATGAAGATCACCGGGGCGCAGGCCCTGATCAAGAGTTTGGAGATGGAGAACGTGGAGGTCATATTCGGCCTCCCCGGTGGCTGCATCCTGCCGGCGTACGACCCCTTGCTCGATTCCACGATCCGTCACATCCTCGTACGGCACGAACAGGGTGCTGGCCACATGGCTGAGGGATACGCCCATGTCACCGGCCGTCCAGGTGTCGCCATGGTGACGTCGGGCCCGGCAGCCACCAACATGGTGACGCCGTTGTGCGACGCCTACCTGGACTCCATCCCGATGGTCGTCATCACCGGCCAGGTGGCCACATTCGCCATCGGCACCGATGCCTTCCAGGAGTGCGACACGCTGGGCATCACCCGGAGCGTCACCAAGCACAACGAACTGATCATGACCGCAGACGATGTGCCGATGGCCGTGCGCCAGGCGTTCCACATCGCCACCACGGGCCGCCCCGGTCCCGTGCTACTGGACGTCCCCAAGGACGTGTTGACCAGCAGTATGGAGTGGTACTGGCCGACCGACCAGGAAGTCCGTGACTCGCTGCCCGGCTACAGGCCGAACGTCAAGGGACACCCGCGAATGATCCGTGAGGCCGCCAAGCTGATCATGACGAGCGAGCGCCCCGTGCTGTATGTCGGTGGCGGGATCCTCAAGGCACGCGCCGCAGCAGCGTTGAAGGAGCTCGCTGAGTTGACCAACATCCACGTCGTCACGACGCTGATGGCCCGCGGCGCGTTCCCCGACAGCCATCCGCTGTGCCTCGGCATGCCCGGCATGCACGGCAACGCCACGGCGACGACGGCATTGCAGCGCAGCGATCTGCTGATCACCCTCGGCGCCCGATTCGACGACCGCATCACCGGCAAGGTGTCGACGTTCGCCCCGGAAGCCAAGGTCATCCACGTCGACATCGACCCCGCAGAGCAGGGCAAGGTGCGCAAGCCCGACATCCCGATCGTCGGGGACTGCAAGCAGGTCATCGAAGAGATCACCAAGGAAATCCGCGCATTGATGGCAGCAGGTGAGTTGCAAGCCGACATCTCCGCATGGAAGAGCCGCATCTCCGGTTGGCGCGAACAGTTCCCGTATACCTATGAGCCGAGCCTGCCAGGTGATGCCCTCAAGCCGCAGTTCTGCCTCGAAATGCTGCGTGACAACGCTCCCGAGGACACCATCCTCGTCAGCGGCGTCGGCCAGCACCAGATGTGGTCGAGTCAGTATTGGCGCTTCGAGAAGCCGTACACCTGGGTGAACTCCGGCGGCCTCGGCACGATGGGTTTCAGTGTGCCGGCGGCCATCGGTGCCAAAGTCGGACGCCCCGAAGCCACCGTGTGGGCTATCGACGGGGACGGCTGTTTTCAGATGACCGCTCAGGAGCTGGTCACCGCCGCGCTCGAGCGCATCCCCGTGAAAATTGCGATCTTGAACAACAGCTACCTCGGCATGGTCCGTCAGTGGCAGGAGATGTTCTACGAGGAGCGCTACAGCGAGGTCTATCTCTCTCCGGAGGTCCCCGACTTCGTCAAGTGGGCAGAGGCGATGGGCTGTATCGGGATCCGCGTCGATTCGCCGGAAGAAGTGCTCCCGGCGATCGAGAAGGCCAACTCCATCGACGACCGACCGGTGATCATCGACTTCCGCGTCGATGCACGCGAGAAGGTCTTCCCGATGGTGCCGGCCGGTGCCGCCAACGACGACCTGCTGCTGCCGGATTCGCAGATGGCGAACAAGAAGTTCCTGCAATGAGTACGGATCGGTCGCATCACCACATCCTCAGCGTGCTCGTGCAGAACCGCGCCGGGGTCCTCGCCAGGGTCGCCACGCTGTTCGCCAGGCGTGCCTACAACATCTTCAGCCTCGCCGTCGCTCCGACAGAGGACGAGAACTTCAGCCGCATCACGATCGTCGTCGACATCGAGATGACCTCCCTCGAACAGATCACCAAGCAGCTGTTCAAACTGATCGACGTGATCAAGATAACCGAACTCGATCCGCGCACATCCGTCGAGCGCGAGCTCCTGTTGGCTACGGTGAGAGCCGAACCGGATCAACGCCGACAGGTGGTCGAACTCACCCAGATATTTGAAGGCAAGATCCTTGCCGTTGGAAACAACGCACTGACCGTCAGCTTGGAGGGCAACCCCAACAAGCTCGACGATTTTGAAGATCTCATCCGTGCTCATGGCATTGTTGAGCTACAGCGCACCGGGCGGGTGGCGCTCCCCAAGTTGGAACGAGAAGGTGGACGCGCTGTGCGTCCGTTGAGAGGAAAGGTCAGCTGATGGCTGCCAATATCTATTACGAAGCGGACGCCGATCCGTCAATCATCCGTGGCCGCAAGGTCGCCATCATCGGGTATGGCTCCCAAGGGCACGCACATGCGTTGAACCTCAAGGAGTCCGGTGTCCCGGTGGTTGTCGGCCTGCGTGCGGGCTCGAAGTCCGCTGTCAAGGCAGAGGCTGCGGGCCTCAAGGTGATGGGCATCGCCGAGGCCGCCAAGTGGGCCAACGTCATCATGATGACGATGCCGGATACCGAGCAGAAGGCGACGTACGACGAGTTCATCAAGCCGAACCTTCGCAAGGGCAAGGCGTTGGCCTTCGCTCACGGTTTCAACATCCGCTTCAAGCGCATCCGTCCGTCGAAGACCGTTGATGTGATCATGATCGCTCCGAAGGGACCTGGCCACCTCGTCCGCCGTACCTATACCGAGGGTGGTGGCGTGCCGGCACTGATTGCCGTCGAGCAGGACGCCAGCGGATCGGCCAAGGCGCTCGCACTCTCCTATGCGGACGCCATCGGCGGCACTCGCGCCGGCGTCATCGAGACGACGTTCACGGAAGAGACCGAGACGGACCTCTTCGGCGAGCAGGCCGTACTGTGTGGTGGCATCACCTCGCTCGTGCAGGCCGGTTTCGAGACGCTCACCGAGGCCGGATACCAGCCGGAGATGGCCTATTTCGAATGCCTCCACGAGGTCAAGCTGATCGTCGACCTGATGTACGAGGAAGGCATCGCCGGCATGCGCTACAGCATCAGTGACACCGCTGAGTACGGCGACGTCACCCGTGGCCCGCGCATCGTCAACGCCAAGACGAAGCTGGAGATGAAGAAGATTCTCAAGGAGATCACCTCCGGCAAGTTCGCCAAGGAGTGGATTGCCGAGTCGGAATCAGGCAGGGCCAATTTCAAGGCATTGCAGGACGCCGGTAAAGCACATCCGATCGAGGAGGTCGGCGCTCACCTTCGCGCAATGATGCCGTGGATCTCCGCCGGCAAGCAGAAGGTGTCGGACGCCTCGGGCGGCTGACTCGATTCTGCTCGTGGCTGACGCCGGCGCCCGCACCGCACACTTCGGTCTTCGGTCGCCGGCGTTCGTCGTTTCGGTCACTCCGACGTCGAGTGGATCACATAGCATGTCGCCCAACCTCGCAGCTGAAGCGCCGCGGCTGAACAACGAGAGTCACGGGCAATACTTGAGTATGAGTTCCACTCAGGCGGTGAAGGCGGCCCCGAACCAATTGAGACGGCGACGACTGTCGCTGCTGTGGTTCGCAGTCACCATCGGCTGGACGCTGATCCGCGCCGCAGCGGTTCATGCCGGACTGAGCGAATACGGCGTGAACGTCTGGGTCTTCCTCGTGATCGATCTCGCCTCGGCGGTTGCTGACGGATACGCGACTCCGAAGGCGGTCCTCGCCCTCGTCGACAATCAGATCAGCACTGCGTTCAAGTGGCTCGCAGTATTTCTCGTCGCGTTCGTCGTGCCGGACATCTACGTATTCGCCGCAGGCGATCATGTGCCCCGACGGGCATATCTGGTGCTGGCGGTCATCGTCACGATCACTTCCACCGTCGCCGTCATTGCCTTCGTGAAACGTGTCCGTGCTGCTCGCATCTGTCGCGAGCGCGCGGTGCGCACGTCCGGGTTCGTCGAGGCCTTGGAGTCCACCGTCGCACTTCGCGCTCCGATCAATTCGTCGCTGAACATCAAGACTGCGCCTGGCGAGTCGTCGAATGAACATACATAGCCGACGAACGTGGTCGACGATTCAGTGAAAATACGACTTGAAAGGTCGGGATTTAGGCTCTAGCCTTCTTGCTCATGAGTGACAACTGGGGTTTCGATACCAAGCAGATCCACGCCGGCTCCGAGCCGGACCCGACCACCGGTGCCAGGGCGACACCGATCTACCAGACGACGAGCTTCCAGTTCAAGAGTTCTGAGCACGCTGCCAACCTCTTCAACCTGTCAGAGGTCGGCAACGTCTACACGCGCATCATGAACCCGACGCAGGCGGTGTTCGAGGCCCGTGTCAACGCCCTCGAGGGCGGTTGCACCACGGCAATCGGCATTCCCGGCAGTTTGGCGACCGCATCAGGCCAGGCAGCCGAGACGCTGACGTTTTTGACGCTCGCTGAAGGCGGTGGCCACATCGTCTCGTCGTCGCATCTCTACGGCGGCACCTACAACCTGCTCCACTACTCGCTGCCGAAGCTCGGTATCGAGACGACGTTCATCGACGACATCGACGATCTCGACGCCTGGCGAGCAGCGGTTCGCCCGAACACCAAGGCGTTCTTCGGCGAATCGCTTTCCAACCCGGCGAACAGTTTCCTCGACCTCGAAGGCGTCTCCAAAGTCGCGCACGAGGCGGGTGTGCCGCTGGTGATCGACAACACCGTCGCCTCGCCGTGGCTGCTTCGCCCGATCGAATGGGGTGCAGACATCGTCATCAACTCGGCAACGAAATTCATCGGCGGTCACGGCACCTCGATCGGCGGCATCATCACCGATGCCGGCACGTTCGACTTCGGCGACGCCGAGCGTTTCCCGTACTTCAACGAGCCGGACCCGAGTTACCACGGTCTGCCTTTCTGGCCGGGCCTCGGACACGGAGCCTTCATCCTCAAGGCTCGCGTCCAGGGTCTTCGTGACTACGGTGCAGCCACCACACCGTTCAACAGCTTTCTGTTCATCCAGGGTCTCGAGACGCTGTCGCTGCGCGTCGAGCGGCACAACCAGAACGCCGCCAAGGTCGCCGAGTTCCTCTCGGGCCGCGACGAGGTCGAGTCGATCGCCTACGCCGGGCTCCCGACGAGCAAGTGGCACGAACGCGCCAGGCAACTCACCGCCGGCCGCGGGTTCGGATCCGTCCTCGCCTTCAATATCAAGGGCGGCAAGGAAGCTGGCACGAAGTTCGTCGAGGGCCTGGAACTGCACAGCCATGTCGCCAACATCGGCGATGTCCGCTCATTGGCGATCCACCCGGCGAGCACGACCCACAGCCAGTTGAGCGAGGAAGAGCAGATCGCCACCGGCACGTTCCCTGGCCTCGTGCGCCTCTCCGTCGGTATCGAGTCGATCGAGGACATCATCGCCGACCTCGAAGCAGGCTTTCGCGCCGCGAAGTAGTCCGCCCACTCGTCGACCTCACTCGTTCGCTCGGCTCTTTCCTCGCCGTCGCTCACTCCTTCGGTCGAGTTCTTCGCTCGCTGCCGCTCGCTTGTTGATGAGCGGCTTCGCCGCGCTGTTCTTGGCGGCGGCCAGCAAGCTGGTCCTGCCGCCGGACGAAGGGGCTATCCCCTCGAACTCCCCCGGACGGAGGCTACGGAACTCGGCATCTCGCGACCGATTTTCACCGACGGATGCAGAGGAAAGATTGGCCGCTGGAACTCGATGTCTCGGCGAACGGGTTGCGACCGGTCAGTCCACGCCGACGATGAGGATTTCCAGGGCTCCGTTGTCGACGACGGTCGCCAGGCCGAAACGGGTGATGCCGCTGGTGAAGCTCGTCACCGAGGATTGCGAGGCGAGTGAAGTGAGATTCCCATTGGTGATCTGACCGGGTGACTGTATGCCCGTCGAATCGGTGACGATGTTCTTGAACGCCGAGAACGCCGGCAGCGTGCTCGGATCACTCGTCGACGCCGGTGCTGCAGCCCAGGCCTGCGCGGCGGCGTCGACGGATGGGTCACGGGACAACGGCTGGCTGCCTGTCGCCGCAGCGATGATTGCCTTCGACGCCGTGTCCAGCGCAGCCGCCTTCTCGGCATTGGACGGCTTCCACAGGCACACGCCGGCTGCCGCCCATCCGTCGGCACCTGGCACGAGCACCGCAGTCCATTGCGTCGTGTCACCGACGCAGGTCTGCATGTATTGGTCGAAGTCCTGCTTCGACGCCGAGCATCCGTCGCCGTCGGCGAGCGGGCAGATGAGGTAGGGGTTGACGACCTGACCGGCGTTCGCCAGCTTCTCGATCGCCGTGAAGAACGAGTTGTCCCCACCGGCCTTGCCGTCGGCGATGCGCTGCAGGCCCGCCTTGAGCGCATCGTCGATCTGCGTGGATTTGCGTTGCACACCGGAGTCGCCGACCAGCTTCGGGACCTCGTCGATGAGCGCCTGGGCCTCGGCCTGCTTGTTGATCGACGGCAGCGGTGCTTCGGTATCCGGGTGCTGAGCTGCGGTGCCGGGCGACTGGTCAACGGTGCCGGGCGCGTGGTTCTCGGTGGTCGGTGGCAGCGAGTGGCTGGACGGCACGGTCTTGGACGGCACGGTCTTGGACGGCACGGTCTTGAACGGCACGGTCTTGGGCGTCTGTGTTTCGCTGGATCGTGTCTCACCGCTCACCGGCGTCGCGGTCTTCACCTGGACCTCGGCGCTCGTGCTTCCGCAAGCAGTGAGCAACACTGCCACGAGCGCCAGCAAGGAAGCCACGACGATGAGGCCTTTCGGCCCGTTCAGATGCATGCCACGAGATTATGCAGCATCGGACCGCTTGTCGTCTCAGCGTTCGTCGTCCCAGTCGTCCCGGCGTTCCTCGTCGTCGTCGGTGTCGAGGTCGTCGATGCGTTCAGCTTCGTCGTCATCGAGTCCGAGTTCGGCCGAGAGTTTTTCGAGTTCGTCGACGAACCCGCGTCCGCCGACAGCATCCTGCTCACGGAGGAAGCGTTCGAATTCTCCAGCCAGATCCTCGCCGCTCGGTATCGATGCCTCGGTACGCCGGTCGAAGTCGGCTTCGAGCGCACGGACGAAACTACGAGCCTCCGGGTCGTTCTGTACGGCCGCATCGTGGAGGTGCTGCCAGTGCTCGATCTCCGGGTTCATCGTCGATGCGTTCGTCGGCAATCCGAGGATGTGCTCGAGATAGCGCAGCAGCGCAGCAGTCGATCTCGGGTGATAAGCGTTGCCGAGGTAGTAGGGGACGGGAACCCGCAGCGACACCCCGAACAGATCGTGCTCGTCGAGCGCCGCCTGCAACACGCCGACGACACCGGTAATACCTTGATACTGCGGCGTCGACAGTCCGAGGCGTGAGGCCAGTTGCTTGTGCGTCGTACTGGCGAAAGCGACCGGGTTACGGGTGTGCGGCACGGCGTCGGCAGTGGCACCGACCGTCACGACGCCAACGCAGTCCAGTTCCAATGCCGCTTCGATCACCAGCTTGGCGTAGGTGTTCCACCGCAGGTGCGGCTCGACACCTGTCAGGGTGACGAGATCGCTGTGCACCCGGGTCGTGCGCAACAATACGAATTCGTTCGTCGGCCATGTCACCTGCGGTTCTTCGTGATCGTCCAGCGCCACGGTCGGGCGCTGCTGCGTGAAGTCGTAGAAGCCGTCGGGGTCGATCGTCGCCAGTGTCTCGATCGGCCAGCTCTGCTTCAGTACCTGCAGCGCCTTCGTCGCCACGTTGGCGGCATCGAACCAGCCCTCGAGCGCAACGAGGAGAATCGGTCGCTGCGGCCGATGCCTGTCCTGGCGTTCTGCCGGTTCACCATTGAGCCAATTCAGTTCGGTCATCGTGCCCCGCTCATGCCGCGCGTCTCATGAGAGCGCGGCTGCGACGAAGTCGATACACGCGGTCAGCGCCTCGACATCGCTCGTCGGGACGGCCGGGAACATCCCGATACGCAGCTGGTTGCGACCGAGTTTGCGGTACGAATCGGTGTCGACGATGCCGTTGGCCCGCAGCACTGCGTTCACATCGGCCGCCTGTACTCCGTCGAGATCGATCGTGCCGACAACGTTCGATCGTTTCGCCGGATCGACGACGAACGGCGATGCCCACGGACGCGCCTCCGCCCAGTCGTAAAGATGCGCAGCCGAGGCGGCGGTCCGTTTGGCGCACCAGGACAGCCCACCATTCGCCAGCATCCACTGGATCTGCCGATCGAGCAGGAATAGCGTCGACAGCGCAGGCGTGTTGCCCGTCTGGTTCTGGCGGCTGTTGTCGAGGGCGATCTTCAGATCGAGCGCGCTCGGCACCCAGCGTCCGCTTGCGCTGATCCGTTCGATACGTTCGATAGCGGCGGGGGAGCAGGCGGCGAGCCACAGTCCACCATCGGACGCAAAGCACTTCTGTGGGGCGAAGTAGTACACGTCGACCTCGTCCGGTGACCAAGTCAAGCCACCAGCACCCGATGTCGCGTCGACGAGCACGAGCGAGCCGTCATCGGCGTCCACGGGGCGTTGCAGCTGCATCGACACGCCCGTCGAGGTCTCGTTGTGCGTCAACGCATAGACGTCGACGCCCGGCTCGACGATGGCGTCGGGATGGTCTCCAGTAGCCGACCTGATCACCACGGGATCTGCGAGGAACGGAGCGGTGGTCGCAGCCTCGGCGAACTTCGAGGAGAATTCGCCGAAGACGAGGTGTTCACTGCAACGATCGATGAGACCGAACGTCGCAGCGTCCCAAAATAGAGACGACCCGCCGTTGCCGAGCAGGATCTCCCACCCGTCCGGCAATCCGAACAGATCATCCAGACCGGACCGCACGGCACCGACGACATTCTTGACCGGCGCCTGGCGGTGGGAGGTGCCGAGCCACGTCGTCGCGACTGCTGCAAGGGCGTCGACGGCTTCCTGGCTGACGCGAGACGGGCCGCATCCGAAGCGACCGTCGTCGGGTAGCAGCTCGGAAGGAATACGGATTCCGGCGAGGTCGGATCCGGAACGGTTTATCGAGTGGTTTTCACTGCTCACTGTGCCAGCATGGAGTCTCGTGGACCGTATTTCCAAGCGCATCGGCGCAATTGCCGAATCCCAGACACTCGCCGTCGACGCCAAAGCCAAAGCGCTGAAGGCCGCGGGGGAGGACATCATCGGCTTCGGTGCCGGCGAGCCGGACTTCCCGACGCCCGATCACATCGTCGAAGCGGCGGTCGAAGCTGCGAGGGATCCGAAGAACCATCGTTATTCGCCGGCCGGCGGTCTGCCAGAACTGAAGGACGCGATCGCCGTCAAGACGAAGCGCGACTCCGGCTACCACGTCACGGGTTCGCAGGTACTCATCACTAACGGAGGCAAGCACGCAGTGTTCACGGCGATGGCGGTGCTGTGCAACGAGGGTGACGAAGTGATCTGCCCCGCACCGTACTGGACGACGTACCCCGAGGCGATCGCCCTCGCCGGCGGCGTTCCCGTTGTCATCAGCACGTCAGAGGAGACCAGTTTCCGCGTCACCGTCGAGCAACTCGAAGCTGCCAGGACACCACGCACCAAGGCTATTCTGTTCGTTTCACCCGACAATCCGACGGGCGCGGTCTACACGACCGACGAGATCGAAGCGATCGGCTATTGGGCGCTGCGCCACGGCATCTGGGTGATCACCGACGAGATCTACGAGCATCTCACGTATGGACCGCACACGTTTGCGTCGATGCCCGTGCTGGTCCCCGACCTCGCCGATCAGACACTCGTGCTCAACGGCGTCGCCAAGACCTATGCGATGACCGGCTGGCGTGTCGGCTGGATGATCGGGCCGAACGACGTGATCAAGGCGTCGACGAACTTCCAGAGCCACGTCACCTCCAACGTCTGCAACGTCGCCCAGCGGGCTGCACTCGCTGCGGTCAGCGGAGACCTCACGGCTGTCGCCATGATGCGGACCGCCTTCGAGCGTCGAGGCAGGAAGATGCACGAGATGCTCAGCGCGATTCCCGGGGTGTCGTGTCTGGAGCCGCAGGGTGCGTTCTACTGCTTCCCGTCGTTCCAGGGCCTGCTCAATCGCGATGTCGGTGGCCATAGCGCCACGACGACGATGGAGCTCGCCGACTTGATCCTGTCGGAGGCCAAGGTTGCGCTCGTCCCCGGTGAGGCTTTCGGCGCGCCAGGCTATGTGCGCCTCAGCTTTGCGATGGCAGACGCCGAGATGGAGGAGGGGGTCGCGCGCCTTCAGACGATGTTCGCCTGATCCGCAGCGGTGTCAAGCACCGGTCAGCAGGCGCGGGAAAACACGCCGCGTGTTGCCTTCGAAAATTGCCTGTCGATCTGCGTCGGTGACGTTGGCATCGATGACGTAGCGGCGTGTGTCGTCGAAGTAATGACCGGTCAGCGGGTCGATGCCGCGGACGGCGCCGACCATCTCGGAGGCGAAGAGGATGTTGTCGATCGGGATGACGCTCAGCAGCAGGTCGATCCCGCCTGGTGGTAGACGCACGTATCGAAGAAGACGTTCTGCAGCACCGACTCCTCGAGCGGTGGGAGTTTCATGTCCCGGGCGATGTCGCGAAATCGACCCCGGTGATACCGAACGGCACCTCCGCCGTGGGGAATGATGAATCGTAGGGTGGGAAAGACCGAGAACAGGTCCGAGGCGATCCTCGTGCCGTCGGCGCCGGACGCACCCGAGGGCGATGGTTGGCTGTTGACGATGGTCGGGCGACGAAACGAAAACCGCACAGATCTGGTGGTGCTCGACGCCAAAAATGTCGCCGCCGGGCAGGTCGCCGTCGTCCGAAGGCTGTCGGCTGTTCGCTGTCGGCTGTCGGCTGTCGGGGATCGTCAAACCGGGTGGTGCAGATTGGAATCTCGTGTCGGCGGACGGCTCGATCGAATTCCATGCCCGCTACACGCTGGCGACGCACGACGGCGTACTGATTTGGTGACCAACGAGGGCATCGAACGACGGATGATGGCCAAGCTGTTCGCAGGCGAGCGGCCGGACATGAGCGAGCCGATGTACGGCAGGACGGTGCCACGATTCGAGGTCGGTGACGGACGGTACAGCCGGCTGGCCGCATCGATCTTCGTCGCCGAATTGACGCTCGGGCGACCAGGAGAAGCCGTACTCCACGTGTTCGAAGTGACCTGACAGGTTTCAGTCTCCGACGGCGGCGAGCGTTCGGATGGCGTGGCGCAACGCCGTGGTGTCGTCGACCACAACCGCAGCGCCGGCCGTCGTGAGTTCCTCGCGCCCGCCGTATCCCCATGTCACGCCGATGGTGGCGATCCCCAACCGACCTGCTCCGTGGACGTCGTGAAGGCGGTCACCGATCATCAGCGTGCGTTTGGGGTCTGGCTGCCCCATCGCCGCCATCGTGTGGGCGACAACGTCGTGTTTGTGTGAACGGGTGCCATCGAACGTTGCGCCGCCGATGAACACGAAATACTCGGCGAGGCCGAAGTGCTCGAGGATTCGTGTCGCCGTCTGCTCTGGTTTGGACGTGGCGACGCCGAGGGCTGCACCGTCGGCGACCAGCAGTGCGAGCAACTCGGCGATACCGGGATACACCTCGTTCTCGAGGTAGCCGACCTCCCAGTACCGTGCGCGGTAGAGCTGCAATGCCTCGACGACAAAGGCGTCCGACATGCCGAGCGACCGGAACGATTCGTCGAGCGGCGGTCCGACGAACGCTCGAACGTTGTCAGGCATGGAGAGTCCGAGCGTTTCGACGGCATGTCGCACCGACCGTTCGAAGCCGACATATGAATCGGTCAACGTCCCGTCGACGTCGAACAGCACGGTCGTTCCGGTCAGCGGCATCCGCTCGTTTCTATCGGGCCGCACCGGATTCTCGCCATTTTTTCACAGCGTGAGCTGCCACGGTGTGGCGATGGAGCGACGCGTAGACTGGGCAGTGCTGGCATGAGCGTCTTCACGAACCTCGATCCGATCCCCTCCGCGAATGTCGTGGCATCGTCGCGGGCGGACGATGAGCTAGTTCCTCACGAGGCCCCGACGGTCGATATCGTCATCCCGGTTTTCGACGAGGAGGCGATCCTCCAATCGAGCATCGTCCGTCTCCACGCGTTCCTGACAGCGACGTTTCCGTTCACCTGGCGGATCACGATCGTCGACAACGCATCGAACGACAGGACATTCGAGATTGCCGAACGCCTGGCGAAGACGATGACGTCCGTGCATGCGCTCCATCTCGATCACAAGGGTCGAGGCAGAGCGCTGCGGACTGCGTGGTTGGCCAGCGACGGGCTGATCGTCGCCTATATGGACGTCGATCTATCGACCGATCTGCGGGCCTTGCTTCCACTCGTGGCCCCTCTCGTTTCCGGTCATTCCGATGTGTCCATCGGTTCCCGGCTGTGTCGCGACTCCACCGTCGCCAGAGGACCGAAGCGAGAAGTCATCTCGCGTACCTACAACATGATCCTGCGTGGCGTCTTCGGCGTTCGTTTCCGTGATGCGCAGTGCGGGTTCAAAGCGATTCGTGCCGACGTCGCCAAGGCGCTCGTGCCCGAAGTCGTCGACAATGCCTGGTTCTTCGATACCGAGTTGCTGCTACTCGCCGAGCGCTCAGGACTACGCGTGCACGAAGTTCCTGTCGACTGGGTCGACGATCCCGATAGTCGGGTGCATGTCCGCAGCACGGCGACGGAGGACCTCCGTGGGGTCTGGCGCGTCGCCAAACGCATCTGGTTCGGGCCCGGTAGTCCTGATCTCGGTCCATTGGCCCGGCCCGAACTCGGCGACGACTTCGGTCGCCAACTCGTCAGTTTCGGGCTCGTCGGCACTGTTTCGACGCTTGTGTCGCTGGCGATCTTCCTGATGTTGCGTGGCGACATCGGGTCGGGCTGGGCCAATGTCGTGGCGTTGACAGCCACCACCCTCGGCAACACCTGGGCAAACCGTCGGTTCACCTTCGTGCAACGCGGCACGGCCCATCGACTCAGGCACTATCTCGGCGGAACGCTCGTGTATCTCGCCGGGTTGGCGCTGAGCATCGCCGCAATCGCCGGAGCGACCGCCGCACGGGTCGGGGAGGCCGGTGAAATCGTGGCGCTCGTAGCCTCCTGGTCCGTTGCCTCGATCATGCGTTTCGTGCTGCTCAGACGGTTTGTCTTCCGGCGGCAGCCGCCTCGGTAGGCGAGGCGACGCGTTGTCGTACCCTGCCGGCAAGACAGGCGATCGTCAGGAGTACGACGGCGAGGGCGATCGCTGCCTCGACGAGTGCAGCGCCCGGCGCGACAGTTCGACTGACGAGCGCGCTGACGCCGATCGACAGCGCGCCGACGAACGACACCCATACCGTCCACCTCCAGTTGACGTAGGCGACACCCCCGGCGATCAATGGGATGATGAACGGCACCAACCCGAGGCTGTGCAGTTGCCACCACGTCGGCTTGCCGATGAAGTCAGCCGTATCGTGAATTGCGAACAGGCCGATGACGACGCCGAGCCAACCCACGGTCGACGTCGTGCGCCATCCCGGAGACAGCTGTCCGGGAGCGAGATCGTCAACCAGCGATGGCAGCAGCGGTAGCGGTAGCGGCTCAGCCTCCATCGAACCCTCCATCGTCGAATCCTGCAGTTTCGGCTCCGATCGGGGAGGCGGAGCGGGAGGGGGAGGCGGAAGCGAAGCCACGCTCGAAAGGTAGTGCTCACACCGATGTTCTCCACCGTACGTCGTCATGGAAATCTCGTCGGCTCCGGTGAGATTTGCCTGTGTAACGTACGTCCCGACGGGCGAACCGCCGCGATCATCTGTACCGTTTGATCGTATGTCCCCGATCGGTGCCCCGACGTTGTCGATCTTCTTTCCGATGTTCAACGAGGAAGACAACATTGGTCCTGCGCTCGAAGCCGCTGACGATGCCTGCCAGATCCTGATCAAAGACGGCGAGATTTCGGACTACGAGTTGATCATCGTCGACGATGCGTCCACCGACTCGACGCCTCGACTCGCCGACGAGCGCGCAGCTGCGGATCCACACGTCCGTGTGGTGCATCACGACGTCAATCGTAAGCTCGGCGGGGCGATGAAGACCGGCTTCGCTGCGTCGACGGGCGATCTCGTGTTGTACACCGATGGCGATCTGCCGTTCGACATGGCCGAACTGAGCAAGGCGCTGCGCATCTACCGGCTCTACGACGCCGATCTGGTTTGCGCATACCGGCTCGATCGCACCGGGGAGGGCTACCTCCGGGCGCTTTACACGCTCGTCTACAACAACCTCATCCGTTTCCTCTTCGGTGTCCGTATCCGTGACGTCAACTTTTCATTCAAGCTCGTACGTCGCGCCGTATTCGACCAGGTGAAGCTGCAAAGCGAGGGTTCGTTCATCGATGCCGAGTTGATCGTTCGCTCGACTCGGGCGGGTTTCAGAATCATGCAGTTTGGCACGGACTATTTTCCGCGGACCCGCGGCACGTCGACGCTCGCCTCGCCAGGCGTCATTGTCAAGATCGTTGGTGAAATGTGGCACCTCCGCCACGAATTGGCTGATGTGACGAGCAAACCCTGAATCGACTCCGCCCTTGCGGAGAGGGGTGGGGTCGTTGGGCGCAGCTGGCCAAGTAGGCTGACGTCGCCTTGGCCTGAGCAGCGGAACGGAGGGCGGCGCCACGTGAGTACGCGGGTAACCAATCGCTGGACGCCACTCGTCATCGGTGGCGTTCTGCTGACGAGCGTGGTCGGGGCGGCTGCATTGAGTGGTACTGCTGACACGAAAGCGGTAGCACCCGGAACCGCCGCCGCTACCCCGACGGATGGCTCTGCGGCATTCGTGCATGGCACAGACGCCGCAGGCGATACAACCCCTGCGGAGACCGCGCCCCCGACGACGGTCGCTGCCGACACGGTCAACGCGGTGGCGGATGTGGCACTCACGAGGTCTCTCAAAGAGGGTATGTCAGGTGACGACGTCGGTCGGCTGCAGCAGCGGCTCAAAGACCTGCACTTCGAGCCCGGCGACGTGACCGGCACATTCACCCACCTGACGACGCAAGCGGTCTGGGCGTTCCAGAAGCTCGTGCTCGATACCCCCCCGGCGCGGGCCGACGGCATGGTGACGCAGGACATCTGGTCGAAGATGGAGGGTGTTGTCACGGTCACTCCGAAGAAGACGAATTCGACCAGCACCCATGTCGAGGTCTACGTCCCACAGCAAGTCATGGTCGTCTTCAAGAACAACGCACCCGTACTGATCAGCCATGTCTCGACCGGCAGCGGCCTCGCCTGGAAGGCGACCATCACCGTTGATCCCGGTACTCCTGACAATCCCGGCGTCACGCCGCTGACGCAGCACATCACCGGCACAGCGTTGACGCCGTCCGGTACCTACAAATTGGGCTGGCGGGTCTCGAGCGGTTGGCGAACCGGCAAGCTCGGGCGGATGTACAAGCCGACGTATTTTGTCGGCGGTGTGGCCGTTCACGGTATGACCAACGTTCCGAACTCGCCGGCTTCGCACGGATGTGTGCGTCTCCCGATGGGCAACACCGACAGCAACAACAACCCGACGAGTCCCAACAATCCGGCGGACGAGTTCCCGACACTCGTACCGTTGCAATCACAGATCTTCCTGTTCACGACCAGCAATCCGAGTGCCAAGGGCAGCGCCGGGGCACCATATGACCAGCCGGATCCGGATTTCGCAACGACCGTTCCGGACACGACGATTCCCGCTCCGGTGACCGCTGCCCCGTCGACGACCGTCGCTGCGACGACGGTTCCGAAGACGACCGTTCCGAAGACGACCACCATTCCGGCAACTACGACGACCGTCGCCGCTGCAACAACGACGGTCGGCGCGGCAGCGATCGCCACGAGCATCGCAGCGGCAGCACACACCGAGGCGCCCTAACAATCCCGGCTGTGCCGGGTCGGCGCTCTGGGTGCTGGTGAGCCCGTCCGATTCAGCCGGCGGCGATCTGCTTGTTGCAGGCGTCGAGGCCGCCGAGGACGCCCGAGCGGAAGGCGGCGATCTTCTGGAAACCGGTGCCGATGATGTTGTCCGTCGACTTGGCGTCACCGATCGACACAGCCGTCTCGACCGCCTCGTCGAGGTCGCCGGCTTGGATCGACACCCTGTTGGGATTGGTACTCGCCGAATTCGGAAGCGAGCCTGCGGTGTACGCACCGGTGAGGCAGTCGTTCAGCAATGAGCGCTTGGCGTTCTTGAAGGTCGAACCGAGCGCCGTCTGCACGGCGTCCCCGTAGCCGTTCGACAGCAGGTAGCCAATGGCGTAGTCGCCGAACGCGTGATAGAACTTCGTGCCGATCGTGCGGTTGAAATACAGCGTGTTGTCGTCAGGGCAGAAGACGTACGGCTTCCCTGCGAACTTGTCGGTAACCGAACATTTTGGGAACGGGCCTTGGTCGTTGTAGCCGGCGAGCTTCGGGGGTGTGAAGGTGATGTTGCCGCCCTTCAGTTGATCGATCCAGAACGTCGGCAGCGAGTTCGACTCGGTGGGGCTGATCAGCAGTCCGTAGATGCCGGCGACGGTCGTGTCCTTCGGATCGGTCGGGGGGAGGACTGGCTTGTCAGGATCGTCCAGTGGTGCGTTGCCATTTGTCTGGTTGAACGATGCGTCTGCAGGCAGTTCGAGGACACCGGGGAATTTGTCGATGTAGGTCGAGCATTGCTTGGCGCCGTTGACGAAACCGTCCTGGAACGCACCGACCCGGTCGAACCCGGAACCGTGAGCGCTCGGATCTGCCGGATCGGAGCCCGCAGGGTCACGGACGGACAGCAGCGCCAGCATCGCATCCTTGATTTCTGCGTCGCTGAACGTCAGCTTCGGATTCTCACCTCGGGCGAGGTGAGCCGACCATGACCCGGCATAGCAGTCGGCCTGTTGTTCGAGCTTGATCGTCGGTGTGTTGTCGGGGACCCCGGCGCGTGCCTGGATCGAATGACCCCATTCGTGCGCCAGCACGACACCGAGCGACAGGTCGCCCAGCTTGGAGGACAGCTTGGGGAACAGATCGGCATCGTCGTAGGCGACGAAGTCTCCCTGCGAGCAATAGAAGGCGTTGTCCTTGAGATCCTTCTCGTAGTCAGAGTTCTGCTTCGAGCCGCACCCGGGGATGTCGTTGCGGCCGGGGAAGCCGGCGAAGATCTTTCCCGTGAGCGGCGTGTATGGCGATCCGAACACTCTCGGGAACTCGTTCGTCCAAAAGGCTTGGATGTCGTTGACCTCGACCTGCAGGACAGCGTCATATTTCTGAGGAGCCTTTCCGGTTCCGAAATCGAACACCGGGGGCTGCGACGCCAGCGTGTCGGTGGTCTGAGGTGCTGCCGTGACGGGGGCACCGGTGTCGACCGTGCTGGTGTCGGTCGTGGCGGTGTCGGTCGTGGCGGCCGTGCTGTCCGCCGTGGTGTCGGCGGTCGCGTCAGCAGTCGTATCCGCCGTCGTGTCGGCGGTTGGCGTCGTAGTGGGGCCGGTGGAGTCCGTCGTTGGGGCGGTGGCATCGCCGGCGATCGGCGCGGCGCCACGCGCTGTGACGTTGGAACTCGTGCTTCCGCACGCAGCCAGGAGTACCAGGCCGGTGACGATCACGGTGGTCAAGCGAGAGTTCATAGCGCCCACGATTCGATTGTGCCCGAAATTGGATAGGAAAGAGTGAGCATAGGTTTCCTTTGTGCAGTGGCTCGACACCGTTGACGTCATCGAGGAAGAAATGGTTCATGAAACGAGGCGACCGTGTGTCGTCGGCCTCGCTGGCCGTCGTCGTCGAGTCCTACAGTGCCGCAGAGATCAGACCTCGAGGAGAACATCGACATGCCGCTCAACCCAGACGCCGTCGGAACGGTCGGCGAACCGACCAGCACCGGTTGGACCAGCAAAGATGCTCTGCTGTACGCCGTCAGCCTCGGCCTCGGCGTCGACCAGTTGGCGTTCACGACCGAGAACACCACCGGCGTGGCGCAGCAGGTGCTGCCGACATTTCCCGTCGTTGTCGGCTGGGGTGCCGGTTCGGCGATGCGCAACATCGGCACGTTCAATCCGGCGCTCCTCGTGCACGGCCAGCAGGCGGTGACACTGCACAAGACGCTGCCGGTCGAGGCGAGGGTGACCGTCCAGCAGAAGATCGTGGCGATGCACGACAAGGGCAAGGCGGCGGTCGTCGTCACCGAGACAACGGCGACGGACGATGCCGACGGATCGCCGATGTACACGCTGATCTCGTCGGCGTTCATCCGTGGCGAGGGTGGCTGGGGCGGCGACCGCGGCCCGAGCGGTCCGCAGAACGTGCCGCCCGAGCGGTCGGCTGATTCGCAGATCACACTGCAGACCTCCCCGGACCAGGCGCTGCTCTACCGCCTCAACGGTGATCGCAATCCGCTGCATTCCGATCCGTCGTTCGCTGCCATGGGTGGCTTCGACCGCCCCATCCTGCACGGGCTGTGCTCGTACGGGTTCACCGCCAGAGCGCTACTCGGGATATTCTGCGGGGACGATGCTGCGAAGTTCAAGCACATCGAGGCGCGTTTCGCCTCCCCGGTCATTCCCGGTGAAGCACTGACGATCTCGGCGTGGCAAACCGCCAACGGAGAGGCGCTGTTCACCACGGCCGTGGGCGATCGCGTGGTCATCGACCAAGGCAAGCTCCTGTTCGGCGAGTAGCAGCGTGGTCGAAGGTGATCGGCGCGACCACGACGTTCGTCAACACTGCAATCGCCTCGGTCCGCGTCACGATCAGCACCGGTCGTCGTTTGCCGTTCGGGGTTTCGATCATCCAGATGTCGCCCTGATTCACCAGGGTTCGGCCTCGGTCAAAGCGTTGGCGTTGGCCATCGTCCACTCGTCGTCGTCGGCCGTCTGAGGAATTGCGGTATACGCATCGACGATCGCCTGACCGATTTTTGCGCACCGATGCTCTTCGGAGAATTGGGCGACAGCCAATCGAACAGCGTGCGATCGAGAATCGACTGCTTCCATCGACGACGAGTTCGTCGAGCGCTGCTACCTCCGATGCGGTAAACCGAGTTGGTACCTGGATCGTCATACGAAAATATACCAATCCGTGATTCGGTCAGAAGAGGCGGAGATCGTCCTGACGCAGTCCCTTGAGCGCGTCGTAGTCGACCTCGACCCAGCGGAAGCCGCGGGCTTCTGCAAGCACGCGAGCCTGCGGTTTGACGACTTGAGCGACGAACAATCCGCGGATCGTGCCGAGCGACGAATCGAGTTGCAGCCGTTCGATATACCTCGCCAACTGTTCGACACCGTCGATCTCACCGCGGCGTTTCACCTCGATCGCCACGAACGTCCCGTCGGTGTCGCGGCAGACGATGTCGATCGGCCCGATGGCCGTCTGGTACTCCCTGCGGATCAGCGTCAGGCCGTCCTCCATCGAGTGAGGTGCCGCCGCCAGCAGTTCCTGGAGGTGGGCTTCGACGCCGTCCTTCTGCAGACCGGGGTCGTCGCCGAGTTCGTGAGAGACGTCGCTGAAGACCTCGAACAGTCTGATCGTCAGCTTTTCACCCTTCGGGTTGGTGACGATCCAGAGCTCGCCTTCGTCAGTCAGCACGTTCGGGGCGGTCATCCAGTTGAGCGGCTTGTAGGCACCACCGTCAGCATGGATGGCCACGCACCCATCGGCCTTGACCATCAGCAGCCGGGTCGCTTCCGGCAGGTGAGCGGCGAGCCGGCCCTGGTAGTCGACACTGCACCGGGCAATCACGAGTCGCATGTCGTCAGCTGGCGTTGTGCATCCGCTTGGTGATCAGCTCGCGACGCTTCTGGAGATCACGGTAGGTCAACGACTCCGTTGCGTTGTCGACGCCGAAGGCCGCCTTGACACCGTCCAGCGTCGGCACCGTGTCCGGGTCGAGGCCGAGTTCGGCGGCGATGCGCTCGCCGTGGCGCTGCGTGAAGTACATCGAGATGTCGGCGATCTCCGCCAACAGGTCGAGGTCTGGCGCCAAGCGGGCGATGGCACCGTCGAGGAACACCATGTTCTTGACGTAGAGCATCAGTTCCTTCGGCATCCGTGCCCCGTACCCGAGCAGCGCCTTCACGACCCGCTGGACCTCCTTGACCATTTCCTCGCCGGTCAACGTCGTCGGGTCGATCGTCGCCTCGTCGAGGCGAAGGTCCTTGATCACCGCAGCCAGATCGGTGTCCTGCGGCAGCGCTCCGAGATCGCGTAGCGCAGCGAGTTGCCCGTTGACGTCGTTGATCGCCGCTGACACCATCATCCGCAGGAACGCCTGGCGGCGTTGTGGCGAGAGCCTGGCGACGATGCCGAAGTCGAGCAGCGCGGTGCGGCCGTCTTCCATCACGAAGAGGTTGCCACCGTGAAGATCGCCGTGGAAGATCCCGTGGATCATCGCCCCCTCCATCAGCGACACCATCGCCGTGCGAACGACGGCCTTGGTGTCGATACCGGCGTCATGCATGCCGGCGACATCGTCGAAGTTGTAGCCGGTCAGTCGCTCCATGACGAGCACCCGCTTGGTGACGAGTGTCGGATGCGGACGCGGAACGACATAGCCGTCCTGTTCGAGATCGCGCAGCACCCTGGCGACGTCGATCATGTTGGCGGCTTCGAGGCGGAAATCGAGTTCCTCGACAATCGTCTCGGCGAACAATTCGACGAGCGCCGGTGGATTGGCCAGCGCGGCAATCGGGATACGGCCGACGAGGTGCGGAGCCAGCCAGGCCATCACCCGGAGGTCTTTGCGAACGAGCGTGGCGACCTGCGGGCGTTGCACCTTGACGACGACGTCCTCACCGGTGCGCAGCCTGGCAGCGTGCACCTGGGCGATGGAGGCTGCTGCGAGGGGAGTGCGGTCGATCCATTCGAAGGTCGCGTCGATGCCGCCCCCGAGTTCGGCTTCGATCACCGAACGGACCGTCTCCCACGTCTCCGCCGGCACCTGGTCTCGGCATTTCTTGAACTCGTTGACCAGTTCCGGAGGAAAGATGCCCTCGCCTGACGAGATGATCTGGCCGAGCTTGATGTAGGTCGAGCCGAGGCGTTCGACCGCCTTGCGCAACCGCAGCGAGATGTCAGCACGGCTCGCTGCGGTGTCGGCGAAGCGGTGGGCGCGTTTGCGAACCAGCCACGGCACGACCGCCACGGTGAGACGGCCGACGACGGTGCCGACGCGAGCGCCAGGCGGGATGGTCGACGGCTTCGTCAGCTGCGGCAATTCGGCTCTGGCTGCAACGCGCAGCGCGTCCACCCTCGCCAGCCAGGTGATGGCTGATTCTTCGAGTTGCCACGGAGGCGTCGCGCTGAACGCCGCCCAGGTCCGGTCACCGGAACGCAGGTCACTACTACTCATGGGATGATGCTGGCACCGCAAACCGGCGAGTCGTCGGGAACGATGGCAAAATTTTGACAAGCTCGTGTGATCTTCGGCTCGGATCCAGCTCGGGTTCGGTGCACGATACGTTCTCGGGGCAGTGTCAACGACTGTGACAGCCGAACCAGACGAGTCCGTGCTCGGCAGGACGTTCGCCTACAAGTACGCAGTCGCTGTCGTCTTCGTGGTGGCGCTGTTCCTGAACATCATGGATACCACGATCATCAACGTGGCGCTGCCGACGTTGGGCGTCGACTTCCACACCGAGTCCGTCGAATGGGTCGTACTCGGCTACACGTTGAGCCTCGCCGTCTGGATCCCGGTCAGTGGATGGCTCGGCGACAAGATCGGGACGAAGCGAACGTTCCTGTCCGCCCTCGGAATTTTCGTCATCGGTTCAGCGATGTGCGGCCTGTCGTAGTCGATCGGTCAACTGATCTTCTTCCGTGTGCTGCAGGGCGTCAAGGGTGGGATGCTGACGCCGATCGGGACGCCGCTGCTCCTTCGTTCGTTCGCGCCATCGGAGAGCGCCAAGGCAGCGACGTGGATGATGATCCCGACGCTTGCTGCACCGGCATTGGGACCGATCGTCGGTGGTCTATTCGTGACGCACGCCAGTTGGCGGTGGATCTTCTATGTCAATGTGCCGATCGGGCTGGCTGCGTTGGCGTTCGGAAGGAAGTGCCTACGCGAGCACCGCGAGGACACCGCCGGCGCATTCGACCTCCAGGGATTCGTGCTCAGTGCTGCCGGGCTGGCACTCGTGATCTTTGCGCTGAGCGAGGGTCCGGAGTGGGGATGGGATTCCTTCGGTGTCCTCAGCACTGCAACGGTCGGTGTGGTCTGCTTGATCTTCCTCGTTCGCATCGAACTGCACAAGCGTGAACCACTCCCGGCGTTGAGGTTGCTGAACAACCGCATGTTCCGCTCGACGAACGTCGTCAGCGCCTTTTCGATGGCTGGATTCCTCGGCCTGCTCTTCGTACTGCCCCTCTATCTGCAGAACCTGCGCGGGCTCTCGGCGTTGCAGCCGGGTCTGACGACGTTCCCACAGGCGATCGGCGTGATGATCTCATCACAGATCGCCGGGTGTCTGTACATGCACATCGGACCCCGCCGCTTGATCTCCGGCGGACTGTTGTGGGTCGCGTTGGCGATGACGGTTCTCGTCGGCGTCGGGATGACCACGAGTCTGTGGTTGATCCGCATCATGATGTTCGCTCGCGGACTCGGTCTGGGGTTCACGTTCGTCCCGATGCAGGCGGCAAGTTACGCCACCATCAAACCGTCCGACACCGACAGGGCTTCCTCGATGTTCGCCGTACAACGGCAGGTCTCGATTTCGGTCGGCGTTGCAGTGCTGGCGACAGTGGTCGCCTCGTTCGGCCCGCTCGTCGGCCCGATCGCCGACCGGGCACGCGCTCTACACGGGTACCATGTGGCGTTCCTGGTGGCTGCAGCCTTTGCCCTCGGAGGTTCGATCGCTGCAGCGTTAGTCGTGCGAGACAGTGACGCGGCAGGCACGATGTCGCCCACTGCGCAGGTGGCAGCAGCTCACTGATCGGGCGCCGCAGCACGGCTCAGTGCGTCGCCGTGCATTCGTCGACGCGTTGGGCATCGGGAACGGCCGCACTCCCTGCACCGATGCCTTCGAGTGCCGAAAACACACCGCACGCGCGAGGCACGATCCACACGTGGACCATCGGGTTCCCTCCGCCGGCTCGGATTCCCCTGGCGCAATTGCCGTTGGAGTCGACGATGCCGACGACGACGTTCTTGCCCGTATCGTCTTTGCCCCAGCAGAGATTGTCGTGGATATGCCACTGCATCAGGGGACCGGCAAAGGCGGTCAGCGATGGGTCGCTGACCGGACGCGTGCTGGCGATGTACATCGCCCCCGCCAGGATCCGCTGGTCACCCTCGACGTCGTAGACAAGGCTCTCGGGGGCGAGTGGGTCGAGCATGTCGCCGTCCTCGACGAGCGACGACTTGATGAAGTGCTCCGTCCCCGTTCCGGCGTCGCCGATCGATACGTAGCCGTCGGCGATCGCTGCCTTCGTATCGGCAAATTTCGGCAGGTCTGCGAGCGTGGCCTCGACGAGAGCGGCTGCGCGCGTCTGCTCCTGTGGGGTCACGCCGGCGACGCCGGAGAGGTCGAGTGGCTGCGTCGGATCCCACGAACGCGGCCAATGCGACGACGACGGCAGGGTTTGCTGTGGTTCGTGCTGATGGGCCGTTGGCGACGGTTGCCCACTCGTGTTCGCGACCGCACCGACGACCGTCGCGGATTCGATCGTGGATTCGCCGCTCGTGGCTCCGACCGTCGAGCCGCCGTGATCGTGCGTCGCCGGGTCGTGCGTTAGCGGGTCGTGCGTTGCCGGGTCGTGCGTCGCCCCGGCCGAACCAGCGCGGGCTGCGGCGGCAGGGGAACCGTCGACAACCGTCACCGTCGACGCCTCAGCGGCGCCGGATGTTTCGACTGCGCCGTGTTCGTGGACGGCGGCCGTGCTGTCGGTGTGGACATGCTGACCAGCGGACGCCATCGCAGGGACGGTCATGGCGGCGATCAGCAGCGCCGGGACCGCAGCGATGACTCGACGGTGGTTCGCCGTCGTCGACGGCTGGACGAGGACGAGTAGACAGCACATCACCGACACTGCGGCGAGGGCAGCGGCGAATCCATCAGCGAATTGCACTCTCTCGGCATGGTCGAGCCCGGCAATGAAGCTGATGCCGATCGTCTTGGCGAGCACCCAACCGCCGAGGCAGACGAGGTTCCCTGCAGCACCGACGCCAGCCAGGGCCCGTGACGGGTTGTGCAGCGCCGACACACCCCAGACGAGTTGAAACGCCGCAACGAACACGAAGGCCAACACCGCGTGTCGATGTTCGCTGTGGACGCCGATGGCGGCTGCGTGGATCGCACCGGCTCCCAACGATGCGTACGCCGCCAGCGACAACGCTCCAGAAGACGGCCCGCCGCGTCGTTGTTGGCGTTGTTGTTGGTGTTGCTCCTGTTGCTGTTGCGCATCGTCCGACATCGCTGCCCCCCGGTTTCGCTGGGACGACACTAGCCCGCTGTGTCGTTCTGGCGAGTCGTTCAGCCCGTGGCGAGCGGGTGGTCAGGTCCCCACAGAACCGTGAAAACTGGTGCCACGAGTTCGAAGCGGCAGACGATGAAGTCCGGGAGCCAGGTATCTGAAGCGTTGTAGACGATCGGCGAGCCGTCGACGCGACTGACGAACAGCCCTGCGGCGGCAGCGACGGCCGAGGGGGCTGCGGAATCCCACTGGTACATGCCCCCGTCGTGCAAGTACAGATCGGCATGGCCAAGTACGACGGCCATTGCCTTCGCGCCGGCAGACCCCATGCGCACGACGTCCAGGTCGAGGGCCCTGGCAACGACGGCTGCGGCATACGGAGCGCGATTTCGCGACGTGATCATGCGCTGGGTCTCGTGCGAGGGTGGAACGAGTTTCGGTGCCGGCTCGGTTGCCAGCACGATTCCGTATGCCGGGAGTGAAACTGCTGCAGCAGTGAGGCCGCGGCCCCGCTCCCACAAAGCGATATGCACAGCCCATTCGTCGCTGCCGTGCTCGCCGTATTCGCTGGTGCCGTCGAGTGGGTCGATGATCCACACCCTGTCGGCGGTCATCCGTCGCCGATCGTCGGCACCCTCTTCGCTGAGCACGATGTCGTTCGGCCTGGCAGCTCTGAACGCATCGACGAGATATCGGTGCGCGGCGGCGTCACCCGCATCCATCACCTGCCAGCCGCTCAGCTTGCGCTTCCACAGGTCTGCACGCAGTTCCACGAGCAGGTGACCCGCTTCGGTGGCCATACGGATCGACAACTCGGCGTCGGTCTCTGCCGGCTCGGTCGCGGCTGGTGTTGTCGTGGGGTCGGAGTCGGAGGTTGCGTTGCTCATCGTCTGCCGAGCCGGATGGCTTGGCGGACCAGTGAGCGCACTGCGCCCTCGTCGGCACCGGAGACGACGAGTTCGTTGATCGTCGATTCCAACTGTTCAGCGCGCGCCTCGTCGAAGACCTCGATCGGTTCGGCGTGCGCAATCGCCGAGCCGACAAGTACCGACAGGCTGCCGAGCAGGGTCACGAACCCGGAGAAGACGACCCAGCCGTTGTTGTTGCCGCGCACCGAGGAGATGATCATGCCGGCGATGCCGATGACCCACAGCACGGCGGCGAGTCCGCGGAGGACTTTGAGCGACAAGGCGGTCTCAGCGTCCGAGCGGCTTGTACTTGATGCGATGCGGTTGGTCGGCGGCGGAGCCGAGTTCCTTGTGTTTCCACGTCTCGTACTCGCTGAAGTTGCCCTCGAACCAGCGAACCTGACTGTCTCCCTCGAAGGCAAGTACGTGGGTGGCGATGCGGTCGAGGAACCAGCGATCGTGACTGATCACGACGGCGCATCCGGGAAAGGCCTCGAGTGAGTTCTCGAGCGCGCGAAGCGTGTCGACGTCGAGGTCGTTGGTGGGTTCGTCGAGCAGCAGCACGTTGCCGCCGGTCTTGAGCAGCTTGGCGAGATGCACCCGGTTTCGTTCACCGCCGGACAGATCACCGACCTTCTTCTGCTGGTCGCTCCCTTTGAAGTTGAAGCTGGCGACGTAGGCCCGACCGTTGATCTCGCGGTTGCCGACCTTCATGTGCTCGATGTTGCCGGTGATCTCCTCGTACACAGTCGCGTCGTCGTCGAGCGTGTCGCGACTCTGATCGACGTATGCGAGTTGCACGGTTTCACCGATCGTCACGGACCCCTTGTCGGGAACCTCCTGGCCGGTGAGCATCTTGAACAGCGTGGTCTTGCCGGCGCCGTTCGGACCGATGATGCCGACGATGCCGGCTTTGGGCAGCGAGAACGACAGATCTTCGACCAGCAGCTTGTCGCCGAAACCCTTGGCGAGGTGTTCGACTTCGATCACGGTGTCGCCGAGGCGACCCCCGGCCGGTATCGCGATCTCCAACTTGTCCGGACCGCGTTCGGCCGCTTCGGCTTCGGCGTGCAACTTGTCGTACGCAGACAGACGGGCCTTGCCCTTCGACTGACGGGCCTTCGGTGACATTCTGACCCACTCGAGCTCACGTTCGAGGGTGCGGCGGCGGTTCTCGTTGCCTTTCTCCTCGCGAGCCATACGTTCTTGCTTCTGTTCCAGCCAGCTCGAGTAATTGCCTTCGAACGGGAAACCCTTGCCGCGATCCAGTTCGAGGATCCACTTGGCGACGTTGTCGAGGAAGTAGCGATCGTGGGTGATTGCGACAACGGTGCCGTTGTAGTCCTTGAGGAACCGCTCCAGCCATTCGACGCTCTCCGCGTCGAGGTGGTTCGTGGGCTCGTCCAACAGCAACAGGTCCGGATGGCTGAGCAGCAGCCGACACAGTGCAACACGGCGGCGCTCACCGCCGCTGAGCGTGGTCACGTCCGCGTCATTGGGTGGACAGCGCAGCGCATCCATCGCGATTTCGACGTTGCGCTCCAGGCTCCACGCGTCGGTCGCGGCGATCTTGTCCTCCAACTCGGCCTGCAGGAGACCGATCTTGTCGTAGTCGGCGTCGGGGTCGGCCCACATCGCCATCACTTCGTCATAGCGGTCGAGCACACCCTTGACCTCGGCTACTCCGTCCATCACGTTGCCGAGTACGTCCTTCGACGGATCGAGTTGGGGCTCTTGAGCGAGATACCCGACACTGAAGCCGGGCGTGAGGCGCGCTTCGCCACTGAAGCCGTCGTCGAGGCCGGCCATGATCTTGAGCAGACTCGACTTACCGGCACCGTTCGAACCGAGGACGCCGATCTTGGCGCCGGGATAGAACGACAGCGAGATGTTCTCGAGCACCGTCCGGTCGGGCGGATAGTGACGGGCGAGCTTGTAACAGGTGTAGATGAATTCGTGGGCCATGACGACCGACAGGCTATCCCTGTTGTTTTGGCGCTCATCTCCTCGGCGAGCGTCGCCTACGGTTCGGCATGCAATCTGGCGGGAACGTTGTCGGTGGGCTCGGAATCGCCGTGGCCGGATTCGGCGCGCTCGGATTCGCGAGCCATGTCGGATCCTTCGACACGTCACAGCGAGTCGGCGAATTCGGAGCCATCGCTGCGGCGCTGGTCGGTGGAGTCCTCGCGCTCCGCGGGAATCGTTTCGGGGGCCCATTGGTAGCTGGCGCGACGACACCATTCATCGCGATTGCGGTTGCCCTCGTCGGTGTCCGTGTCAATGACGTCTCGGCCTTCGCCGGCACCGAATCCAAATCGGTTCTCGCTGCCGGTATGGTCGGCCTCGTCGCGACGGTCGTTGCCCTTGCTCAGGTCGACGGTCGAGGTCAGCAGGGCCCGAGCACCATCGTCTGTCTGCTCGCGCTCGGCTCCCCGTACGGCGTCGCCGCGATCCTGCAGATCGACCGGACACGCTCGGCCGGCTCCATCGGCCAGTTCCTGGGTTTCCTCGCAGTCGCGGCTGTCATCGGCGCAGGCATCTACAAGGGCTGGCTCGGCGCCGTGACGTCCGTCGTGGCGGCAGTGCTGCTCGTTCCGAACTGGGTCGACGCGATGTCGAACAACAACAACAGGGGTGAAGCTGCGTTGATCGCGCTGTCGACATCCGTGCTCATCGTCGTCATCGGACTGCTGACGATGGCCGCCGGATTGACGAATCGGCCCGATCAATCGGCCCGATAGCGCGCCCTGACGTCTCGTCGCCGACGACACCTGAAGCGGTTGCTACGGTGTCGCCGATGATGGAATACTCGCCGCCGCCGAGTGTCGGACCCCCGCAGAACACACCCGGTGTGCTGGTCGTGGTCGGCTTGGCCGGGATCACAGCGGCGATCGGTGCGGCAGCGAGTGGATTCCTCGTCGAACTCGGCCAGAACGGCGTCATCGAATACGCGTGGGGCGACACGCTTCGCTTCGCAGCAGTCTTCGCGTTCGCGGGTGGAATGTTGGCGATGTTCCAACACGAGTTGGGTATACCGGTGGTCATCGGGGCGTTGGCGACGATCGTCGCCGTCGTCGGGTCTGTTCTGGCTGGTCTCCACTTCAAGACCGCTCCGATCCTCGATCCGTTTCCCGGGCGAGGTCTGCTGTTCATCGGTGCGGGCTTCGTCGGGTTTCTGGGGCTGATCGTCGGACTCGTTGGTCTCAGGGGCAGTGGTCAGGCGGCGTTCGGCATTCCTGTTGCCCTCCTCGCCCTGGTGTCCCTGGCAGCGACGGCGGGCGTACTGCGGCTGGACTCCGTCCACCACGCTCAGCAACTTCGTCCCTTCGCCGGCTATGCATTCATTGCGTTGGTCTGCATCGTCTGCAGTTTTGCAGGGCGGTTCGGGATGTTGGCGGCCGTGGTCGCTGCCTCGACGATCGCGTCGACCTTCATCGACTCGATCGAGTTCGGCGCAGTTGATCGGCGCTGGGTCGCCGTGATCGATGTCGTCGCGTTGTCCGCCATCGCTGCAATCGGTGTCGGAGCCGTGGCGGTTGTTTCGCGTCGGACCCAGGCGAATGGGGAAGGCTGGGGGAATCATCCCGCCCTCGAACCGTCGACTTATCCGACGTCGCCGGTACCGCTGACGTCGGTCACCTCGACGCAGTACGCACAGGCCCCAGCGCCCGCGTTCGGGGCGTCACCGTATGCAGCGGTGGCCGATGTCTTCATCCAGCCGGCGACATACCAACTGCCGACATATCAACCGCCGACATCTCAAACGCCGACCTTTCAGACACCGACCTTTCAGACGCCGACCTTTCAAACGCCGGATCCACACGGACCAACGGCGCTGCTGGAGCCGGGGTTCTCCGCTTCGGTCGAGCCAGCGGTGTCTGCGCCGACCATCCATCTCCCGCGTCTGCAGCCGTTCGCGCAGCCCGACATGGCCGAGCGCCTTGTTGTGGTGCCGGCCGCCGTCCAGTCTGTTCCGTTGGAGCCTGTGCCTGTTGCTGTGGAGCCTGTTGCTGTGGAGCCTGTGCCGGCGGTCGAGCCGACGAGCGTCTTCGCCCGGATTTCGGACGCGGGGCTCGAGGTCGATTCTGTTTCGCTGCCGACGAGCGCGGTGAGCACGATCGGCCAGTGGGCATCAGATCCCTACGGTCATCACGAACTGCGCTACTGGGACGGACGGCAATGGACCGAGCAGGTGCAGACATCCGGCAAGAACGCGATCGACCCCGTGTAGGCGCGCCGGATCGAAGCGTTTCCGACTTCCGTGTGAGTTTGTTCCCGGACGTATGGATATCCGCTCACGCAGAAGGATCGCGTCGGCGTGCGTTACCACACCACGGCACGAGTCCATGTTCACCCGCAACGGTGGTGCTACGTTCGGATCACTGTTACTTCACCACCTAGAGGGGGCCTGCTCCGATGGAGCTACTCACACGTTTCGGACTCACATTCGGTTTTCGCTGGCTTCATGTACTCGGCGGCATCATGTGGATCGGCCTGCTGTACTACTTCAATCTGGTCCAGGTGCCGGCGTTTGCGGCATTCGGCGACGACGGCAAGTCACGGAACATGGCGATCGACAAGATCGCTCGCCGCGCTCTCTGGTGGTTTCGTTGGTCGGCACTGTTCACGCTCGTGACGGGCTTGCTGATCGTCGGTATTACCAAGGACTACATGAAGGACTTCCTGACCAAGAACTCGGGCCAGGGTGTTGCGCACGACGCAGCCATTTCACTCGGGATGATCTTCGGTATCACGATGGCCGCCAACGTGTGGATGGTCATCTGGAAGAACCAGAAGGTCGTTCTCGCCAACGCCGCGAACGTGCTGGCCGGGAATCCGCCTGATCCGGCAGCCGCTGCCGCTGGACGCAGCGCCGCGCTGGCCAGCCGTCAGAACACCGTGTTCTCGGTGTCGATGCTGTTCTTCATGGTCGGCTCGGCGCACTTCTTCAACACAAGCCTGTGGACTGCCGGACCCAGCAAAGCGGTGACGTTCCTCATCATCGGAATCGTGATCGGTGCGATCTTCGAGCTGAACTGCCTCGGCATCATCGGCGGCAAGGCGACGACCAACAAGTTGCTCTGGCCCTATGAGAGCCACAAGAACGCGATCATCGCCGCCTTTTCGATGTGGGCCGTGCTGTGGATCCTCTCGGAGATCCTCTTCAAGAAGTGATCAGTCGGCTCGACGAGTTGAACCGAACGCCGAGGCGGCCGTCCCCAGGGGGCGGCCGTTTCGCTGAGTCGCAGCCCTTCTTGTGGTCGGGAGGGGTGGCTCAACCGGTGACGACGAGCTTGGCGCGCATCGCGTCGTGACCAGGAACCAGGCATTCCAATGTGTATGTGCCGGCTGGCAGGGTGTAGCTGCCGACAGCGATGTCACCGCTCTTGCCGACGTCGAGCTCTGACCCCATCACCGTCTTGGAGGAGTTGACGATGTCGAGCGTGTGGCGCTGCGCGTCGCGGTTCTTGTAGGCGATCTTGACGTTGCCGCCGGCGATCGTGTACGAGTTCTGGTCGAACTTGAGCCCTGGTCCGGCGAGCACGATCAGCCCGGCGTCGGCCGGGATCGTCGCCGATGAGGTGGTCGAGCTGCTCCCACACGAAGCGAGTGCAACGATCGCGAGCGCGCCGAGGCCGGTCGCAGTGATCTGACGGATGTTCATCAGGGCAACCTACAAGTCATGGCTTGTCTAATTTGAGGTGTCAGTTGTCTCAGCTGCTGCCGGGTGTCGATGACACCTGCTGGGCACGCCCTGAACAGGCGGTGTGTCGTAGCGGCAGAGCCTTGTACCAGTACCATTCTCGGTGATGTCTACGCAACAAGAACCTGGCCAATCGTTCGGTGCGAACTCGTGGCTGGTCGACGAGATGTACGAGCAGTACCGAGCCGATCCCGCTGCGGTGGGGGACGCTTGGCAGGAGTTCTTCTCCGACTACAAGAGCGGCAGCCCTGACCAGTCCAGTCACTCCGCCACTGCCGATCCGGCAACGACCGGCACGGCAACCGTTGCGACGCCGCCCACGAACGGTGTCACGACCACTCCGATAGCGCCATCCACATCGTCGAACACTGTTGCAGAATCGACCACCAGTGCCGCCGCGTCCGCGCCGGTCGTCGTGCTCGGCGAGCCGTTGCGTGGCGCTGCCGGCGCAATCGCCGCCAACATGGAACGTAGCCTCGGCGTCCCGACGGCGACCAGCTTCCGCAACGTCCCCGCGAAGCTGTTGGAAGTCAACCGCAAGGTGATCAACGGCTACCGCACCCGGGCCGGACAGAGCAAGATCAGCTTCACCCACATCATCGGATATGCGATCGCGCGGGCCATCGCCGATGCCGTCCCGCAGATGAACAACAGTTACCTCGAAGGTGACGACGGCAAACCGCGCATCATCCGCAACGCCAACGTCAACATGGGCTTGGCTGTCGACGTCGCCAAATCGGACGGTAGTCGCACACTCGTGGTGCCCGTACTGCGCGACGCGAACACGCTTGGCTTCGACGAGTTCCTGGTTGCGTACGACGACCTCGTCCGCAAGGTCAAGAACAACAAGCTCGTGGTCGCCGACTTCCAGGGGGCGACGGTCACGCTGACCAACCCAGGCACGATCGGTACCGTGCAGAGCGTTCCGCGGCTGATGCCCGGCCAGGGCGTGATCGTCGGCGTCGGCAGCATCGACTATCCAGCAGAGTTCCAGGGCAGCGACCAGCGAACACTCGGAACCTTCGGTGTCAGCAAGGTCGTCACGATCACCAGCACCTACGACCACCGCATCATCCAGGGGGCCGAGAGCGGCCTGTTCCTGAAGCGCATCCACGAGCTGTTGATGGGCGATCATCACTTCTACGTGACGCTGTTCAACGATCTCGACGTTCCATACGAGGCCGTCAAGTGGCGCACCGACGTGAATCCGACGAACAGCGAAGATGCGATGCTGCACAAGCAGATGCAGATCTCGACGCTGATCCGCGTCCATCGTGTCCGCGGCCACCTGATCGCCGATCTCGATCCGCTGCGCTGGAAGCAGCCGGTGATGCCGAGCGAGCTCGACCCGGCCACCTATGGACTGACGATCTGGGACCTCGAGCGAGAGTTCCTCACGGGCGGCGTCGGTGGTGTCGAGAAGCAGGCGCTCGGCGATCTGCTCGGTGTGCTGCGCGACGCCTACTGCCGAACGATCGGCATCGAGTACATGCACATTCAGGACACTGACGAACAGCGTTGGATCCAGACCCAGGTCGAGGGCGTGCACCACGTCTTCACCAAAGAGGACAAGCGTCGGATCCTCGAACGACTCAATGCCGCCGAGGCGTTCGAGAAGTTCCTGGCCACGAAGTACGTCGGCGCCAAGCGATTCGGGCTCGAGGGCGCAGAGTCCGCGATCCCGATTCTCGACTCGGTGCTCAACGACGCGGTCGAGTCCGGTATGGAGTCGGCTGTGCTCGGCATGGCGCACCGCGGTCGTCTGAACGTCCTCGCCAACCTGATGGGCAAGAGCTACGACCAGATCTTCAAGGAGTTCGAAGGCCACGTCGATCCCACCTCGGTGCAGGGCTCGGGCGACGTCAAGTACCACCTCGGGGCCCTCGGCAAGTACGAGAGCCGCAGCGGTGCCGACATCAAGGTCGAGTTGGCCGCCAACCCCAGTCACCTCGAGACCGTCGACCCCATCGTCCTCGGCATGGTCCGCGCCAACCAGGACGCGATCGAGCCGGCTCTGTCGTATCTGTGCCTGCCGATCCTGATCCATGGTGATGCGGCGTTCGCCGGGCAGGGCGTCGTTGCCGAATGCCTGGCGATGAGCGACATCAACGGATACCGGGTCGGCGGCACGATCCACCTGATCATCAACAACCAGATCGGCTTCACCACCAGCCCGAAGTTCGCGCGCAGTTCGCTGTATTGCAGCGACGTCGCAAAGACCGTGCAAGCGCCGATCTTCCACGTCAACGGGGACGATCCCGAGGCATGTGTGCGGGTCGCCCAGCTGGCGTTCGCGTACCGGCAGAAGTTCCACAAGGACGTCGTCATCGACATGGTGTGTTATCGCCGCCATGGACACAACGAGGGCGACGATCCCAGTTACACGCAGCCATTGATGTACAAGGCCATCGCCGAGCGTCGCAGTGTGCGCAAGCTGTACGTCGAGGCGTTGGTCAAGCGCGGCGAACTGACGGTCGACGAAGCCGAGAGCGCGCTGCAGGACTTCCAGCACAAACTCCAGATCGCACTCGACGAAACGCGCGCACATGCACCCGAGACCGTGAAAGTCGCCAAGCCGCCCAAGCCGCAGGGTGTGCTGGCCCACGTCGAGACCGGCGTTGCCCGGGCGACGTTGGATGGCATCTTCGATCACCTCACGGCCTACCCGGAGGGGTTCACGCCGCACCCGAAGTTGATCCGCCAGTTCGAGATCCGATCGAAGTTGTATCACGACAGCAACCTCGTCGATTGGGCGACGGGTGAGGCGTTGGCGATTGGTTCACTGGTGCTCGAAGGTGCGCCGGTCAGGTTCACCGGCGAGGACACTCGTCGCGGCACGTTCAGCCAGCGTCACGCTGCCCTGATCGACTACGAGAACGAGGAGAACTGGATTCCTCTCGGGGATCTGCCCGGTGCCGAGGGCAAGTTCTGGATCTACGATTCACTGCTCAGCGAGTACGCGGCGGTCGGTTACGAGTACGGCTACGCGCACATCAACCACGATGCGCTCGTGGTCTGGGAAGCGCAGTTCGGTGACTTCATCAACGGCGCACAGATCATCATCGATCAGTACATCGTTGCCGCAGAGGACAAGTGGGGACAGGGCAACGGCCTCGTCCTGCTCCTGCCGCACGGATTCGAAGGTCAGGGACCCGAGCACAGCTCTGCTCGGATCGAGCGCTTCCTCCAGTCGTGCGCCGAGGACAACATCCAGGTCTGCAACGCCACGACCGCCGCTCAGTACTTCCACCTCCTGCGCCGCCAGGTGCGTCGTCAGGTGCGCAAACCACTGATCCTGTTCACACCGAAGTCCGCGCTGAGAATGGCACAGACCCGTTCCACCGTCGATCAGCTCGCCAGCGGTTCGTTCCAGGAGGTGCTCGATGACCCGACGCCCGGCCTCGACAAGGCCTCGGTCAAGCGCCTGGTGTTCTGCAGCGGCAAGGTCGCCTGGGACGCGTTTGCCGACCGTGACCGTCGGGCGGCATCGGCAGCGATCGTTCGGGTCGAGCAGCTCTATCCGTTCCCGGTCGAGCAGATGCTGGCCACGCTCGATCTGTACCCGAACGCCATGGAGCTCGTCTGGCTGCAGGAGGAGCCCGAGAACATGGGCGCCTGGAACTTCGTCGAAGCTCGGACATGGAAGATCAAGGAGCGTGGCTACGACCTGCGCCACGTGTCTCGGGTCGAGAGTGGTAGCCCGGCAACCGGTTCCAAGACGATCCACGACCAGGAGTTGGCGGATCTGATGGAGGAGACCTTCGCCGGTCTCTGACCGACTTTGTCCGGCCTGTATCCGGACCCGTGCTGATGCGCCGTCACAGCGGTCGTTCGAGGATCCGGCTGAGCTCAGCGAGAGCGACATCGGGGTCGACGACCTTGATCGTCGTCATGCCCATCGCAGCCGCCGGCTTGAGGTTGATACCGAGGTCGTCGAGGAACACGCAGTTCTCCGGGCGCACACCGAGCAGTTCACAGGCGATTTCGTAGAAGCGCGGTTCCGGCTTGCGGACCCCGACCTTGCTGCTCTCGACGACGATGTCGAACCGACTCAGGACACGTTCGATCGCTGTTGCTCGGTCGGTTGCGACGACGATCAACGTTGGATCGGCGGTGGTGACGACGTTGTTGGTCAGGCACGCTGTCCTGTACCCGGCGGCCCTGACAGTGTCCAACGCTTCAACCATTCTCGGTCGGATCTCGCCAGCGAGCAGAGCGAGCACGTCGACACCACGGACCTCGTGGCCAAGCGCCATCGAGTCGTCAGCGAAGGCCTGATCGAACTCGGCCGGGCTGATGTCGCTGCGTTCGAGACGGGCCCAGGCGTTCGTGTGCGGACCAGTCGCGTTGACCGAACGGATGAAGTCACGGGGGAGACCCGCTGCCAGCTCATAGTGGTTGAACGCTTCGAATGGACTGGACAGGATGACCCCGCCGAAGTCCCAGAGAACAGCTGTGAACACGCGATGATCGTAGATGCGCAGGTCTCCAAGTGCTTGACTGACAGGGTCATGCCTCAACACGTCATCGTCGACGGCTCCAATTTGGCCACTGAGGGCCGAACCATGCCGAGCCTGCAGCAACTCAACGAAGCCATTGCGTCATACCGTGGCGATCACCCGGATGTCTTGATGACCGTCGTTGTCGATGCGACATTCGGTCACAGGATCGATCCGCGCGAGGTTCCCGAATTCGAGAAAGCAATCGACTCGAACGAGTTCGTCGCCCCTCCTGCCGGCGCCGTCGGCCGCGGTGACGGTTTCATCCTCAACATCGCCCAGAAGGCGAACGCTTCGATCCTGTCCAACGACAGCTATCAGGAGTTCCACGGTGAGTTCACGTGGCTGTTCGACGAGGGCCGGTTGATCGGTGGTAAGCCAGTTCCGCACGTTGGTTGGGTCTGGGTGAACAGGGTTCCGGTGCGCGGGCCGATCAGCAGGCGCTCGGTCAAGGAGGGCAAGACGGTGGAGAAATCCCCGGGCCGCCGCCGCGGAGCAAAAGTTGCCAACGACACGGTCGTCATCGGCTCTGCGTCGGCCAACGAGCCGATGCCGATACCGAAGATGCCACCGCCCGGCGCCGTCATGCCGAGCGGCAAGGCTGCTCGAGGCCAGGCCGAGGACGACGCAGCGGGCCGTGACGTGGTTGTCCCCGACCGGACCCGTCGCGAACGTTCGGGACGCGAGGAGCGCGCTGGTGATCAACGGCGCGCCAATCAGAACCAGGGTGACCAGAACAAGGGTGACCAGAACAAGGGTGACCAGCGCAAGGGTGACCAGAACACGGGCGGCCGGGGCGATCAGGCCAAGAACGATCAGCGCAAGGACGAGCAGAACAAGGCAGCCGCCAAGACCACCAACGATCTGCTGTCGTTCCTGTCGTTCGTCGAGCACTATCCGGTCGGTACGGCCGTGACGGGTGTGGTCGAGAGCTACTCCTCGCATGGCGCATACGTCGCGATCGGCGATGCCCACGGCTACGTGCCGCTGCGCCTGATGGCCGACCC